>NZ_JBAQEO010000188.1:0-30518 GCF_049286785.1 Rhodococcus sp. (in: high G+C Gram-positive bacteria)
GATCACATCGTCCGGTGTCACCTCGTCGGCGAGCGCATCGTACGAGAGCACGAGCCGGTGACGCAGCACATCCGGAATGACCTCCAGAACATCCTGGGGCACCACATAGTCGCGTCCCCGCAGCAACGCCAGCGCCCGCGCCGACGAGATGATGCCCAGGGTGGCGCGGGGCGACGCGCCGTAGGCGATCCAGCCGTCGACGTCGGCCAACCCGATGTCGGCCGGAGTTCGGGTCGCGGCGATCACCCGGACCGTGTAGTCGACGAGCGCATGGTGGACGAACACTCCGCTCGCCACCTTCTGCAACCGGACGAGTTCCTCCGGATCGAGCACCTGGTGCGGTTCCGGCACGGCGACACCCATCCGGTAGACGATCTCACGCTCTTCCTCCACCGACGGGTAGTCGACGAGAATCTTGAACAGGAAGCGGTCGCGCTGCGCCTCGGGCAGCGGATACACACCCTCGTTCTCGATCGGGTTCTGCGTCGCCATCACCAGGAACGGGTCGGGCATGTGGTAGCGCTTGCCGCCGATCGAGACGTGCCGCTCCGCCATCACCTCGAGCAGAGCCGACTGCACCTTCGCCGGCGCACGGTTGATCTCGTCGGCGAGCACGAAGTTGGCGACCACCGGGCCGAGCTCGGTATCGAACTCTTCGCGGCCCTGCCGGTAGATCCGGGTACCTATCAGGTCCGTGGGCACCAGGTCCGGAGTGAACTGGACACGCGAGAACGAGCCACCCACGACCTTGGCGAACGTCTCGACGGCCAGCGTCTTCGCGACACCGGGCACACCCTCGAGGAGCACGTGCCCCTTCGCGAGGAGACCGACGAGGATTCGTTCCACCAGCCGGTCCTGCCCGACGATCACACGCTTGACCTCGTAGATCGCCCGCTCCAACGTCTGCACGTCGGCGGTGAGACCGGAGGCGGCAGGCTTCGCGGTGTTCCGGGAGCCCGAACCGTCGGAACTACCGACGCCCTGCATACCGTTGGGGACGGCCGTGTCGGCCGGTTCCTTCCGGTCTGCGCCCTCCGATACCGCATCGTCACGTGAGGTCACCAAGAATCCACCGCTTTCACCTAGATCGTTCCGCCCGATTCACGTACTTGCTCAACTATTCCAGGTGCAAGCAACCCCCGCCGCAACCGAGCTTGGTCCGCCGAGCGGACAACTACGCCTACATCGTGGTTTACGAGACCATCCGTACAGCGTAGGGGGTCATACCGTCCCAGCGCACCGGGGATATCTTCACGGTCGATCCAGACTGCGGAGACTCCAGCATCTCCCCGTCCCCGAGGTAGAGGGCGACGTGCTGACTTGCGTTGGGACCCCAGAAGATCATGTCGCCGCGCTTCATCTCCTCCGACGGAACCTGCTCACCCGCGGTGTACTGGTAGCCGGTGTAGTGCGGTAGCGAGATACCGATCCCGGCGAACGCGTAGATCATCAGACCGGAGCAGTCGAAGCCCACCTTGTTGAAATCGCCGTAGCTGTCGGCGACACCGCCGTCACGAATCCCCTTGGTGGGCCCGTTCTCGTCGCCCCCACCCCAGGCGTACTCGACGCCGATCTGAGACAGGCCGCGGTCGATGACCGTCTCGATCGCCGCACTACCGGTGAGAGCTCCGCCATCCGACTGCTTCGATTTCGGGGTCGATTTCGGGGTCGATTTCGGGGTCGACTTGGGCGTCGGCTTGGGAGTGGACTTCGGGGTCGTCGATTCGCTGTCGTCGTCTTCGATGGTCGTGTGGGCCCGCTGCCCCGCGGCGAGCTCTGCGGCGCGATCCCGAGCCGCCTGATTCGCCGCCACCCGGGCTGCGGCCTGCGCTGCAGCCTCCTTGGCCGCGGCCGCCATCGCGACCTTCTGTGCCTCTTCGGCGCGGCGCTGCTCGTCCCACGTCGCGTATGCTTCTCGCTGCCCCTGAAGACCAGCCACGTTGCCCCGGGCCTGTTCGAGCTGCGCCTGCGAGGAAGCCCGTTCGCTCTCGATCCGAGCCTTCTCGGCCGCCTGATCCTGCAACGCCGCCCGCGCGATCGCGATAGCTTCCTGGGCCTGCGACTTCTTCGACTCGGCCTGGTCGGCCGCCACATCCGCACGCTGCTTCGCCTCACGGGCAGCGGAGTCCCGATTGGCCTCCTCGGTCCGCGCTCTCTGCAGGCCCTCGAGAACCGCATTCTGACTGGAGGCGAGCAGTTTCAGCACCTGAGCCCGGTCCAGAACATCCCCCGGGCCCTTGGCATCGAAGTACGTGGAGAATGACGAGACGTTGATGCCCCGCGTGTAGCTGGCCCGGGCGTATTTGTCGAAATCCTTCTGGACGAGTTCGATCTGGGCACCCGCGTCGCGCAGAGCCTGCTGCGACACGCTGACCACGCTCGCGGCGAGGTCCGCGGCGCTGCGGGCGTTCTGCAGGTCCACCAATGCCCGGTTCACGTCTTCGCGCTTGATCGCAACCTCGTTGTCGAGTTGCGCCAGTTGCTGGTCGGCTGCGGCGACCTGGTTGATGAGGGCGCTGACCTGACCGAGCCCCGCGCTGACCTGCGCGCCTGCCTGGGCGATCTCGGAATCGGACGGATTCGGTGGCGGCGGCGGCACGGCCGCCGCGAATCCGGGAGTGCTCACCACCAGTGCACCGACGATGCCGAGTCCGATGAGAAACCGCACCGTCCGAATCCTGCCGCGGGAGACGCCACGGAGTCCCATTCCACGTCGCGTTTGTCGCCTCACAGCTATTCTCCCTCGGTTTCGCACCGACACGCATTCCGCGCCGCACTCGTGTGGGGAGATTTCGGGCAGGCGACTACCAGGTGCCGACGAGCCCGTTGGACACGACCCACCGTCACTGTGGATACCAATCACCAGCTGCGACACTTCTTCCCCAAGAGTGCCAACTGCACCGTACGACACTTCCGGACTCCATGGAAACTTTAGTCACAAATAACACATGAGTAATTCGACCAGCGGAATTGGCGAATTGCGCCTTTCGGGCGCACGGAATGCGCGTTCTCTCGCGGCAACACGGAAAATGCGGGAAAGGAAATGGAATCCCGACGCGGACGAATCAGCAGGCGAGAACGCCGGTCACGGTGCGGACCGCCCAGCCGGACCTGTGTCCTGCCCATCCCCGTCCGCCACGCCGGCACCGTCGTCACGGCGCGTGGTTCGACGTGCCTTTACGTAGTAGACGACAGCCGATGCGATCGCGACGACGGCGACGACGACCACGGTGAGAAGGGCCCACGGCAGGCTCGGTTCGACCAGGTCGTCCACGAAGTTGTCGGCCGCGACCACGGGATCTCCGGTGTACGTGCGGTCCTGCCCCGCTTCGAGGTCGACCCTGCTGATGGAATCGCTGTACGTGCCCACCCAGCTCGGACTGAGCACCAGCACGGTGCCGCCCTCCTCCGCACCCACCTCGGTCGCAAGGTCACGCAGCTGCGAGTCGCGACCCGGATCCTCCTCGAGAACCACGATGCTCAGCTCGATGCCGTGGTTGCCGGCACGGTCGACGATCTGCGCGAGATCGGCGACGTCCTGTGCGGGAGCGGCCACCCCGTCATCGGCGAGATCTGTGATCACGTCCCCCAGGTCGACGTCTTCGGGAAGATCTGCGGACAACGGCAGTGCGGCATGGGTGGCCACCGTGGTACCGACCGGGGCCACAGCTGCAGAGGGGAGGACGACACTGAAAGGGATCATGGTGGCGATAGGGACAGACATCTCTCATCCGGGTTTGCTGTAGGTACGTAAGCCTCGCGTGCAGACTACGGCAGGGGATCCCGCGATCCCTGTCGCTGCGGACGATTCCGGGCCCGCATTCTCACAGGACAAGCGTACTGTTAGACTGTCCGAGGTACCGCGGCACCGGCTCCATTCTCGCTAGCACCACAGCGCCCGGAACGGCCGTGTCCGCAGTGCCTCCAGCCGTCGACACAGCCCCGTCGGCGGCCACCCCTCATAGACGAGTGGAGCTGACGTGAGCACCAGTATTGATTCATTCGGCGCAAAGGGAACCCTCGAGGTCGGTGAGAACTCCTACGAGATCTTCCGCCTCTCGGCCGTGCCCGGCACCGAGAAATTGCCCTATGCACTGAAGGTTCTCGCCGAGAACCTGCTTCGCACCGAAGATGGCGCGAATATCACCTCCGACCACATCAACGCGATCGCGAACTGGGATCCGTCGGCAGAGCCGAACGTCGAGATCCAGTTCACCCCCGCCCGCGTGATCATGCAGGACTTCACCGGCGTTCCGTGCATCGTCGACCTCGCCACCATGCGCGAAGCGGTCACCGCACTCGGCGGCGACCCCGACAAGGTGAACCCCCTTGCACCCGCCGAGATGGTCATCGACCACTCGGTCATCATCGACGTCGCCGGCCGCGCCGACGCCTTCGAGCGCAACGTCGACATCGAATACCAGCGCAACGGCGAGCGCTACCAGTTCCTTCGCTGGGGCCAGGGTGCGTTCGACGACTTCAAGGTCGTCCCGCCGGGCACCGGCATCGTCCATCAGGTCAACATCGAGCACCTGGCCCGAACGGTGATGGTCCGTGACGGACAGGCCTACCCCGACACCTGCGTCGGCACGGACTCGCACACCACCATGGTCAACGGCCTCGGCGTGCTCGGCTGGGGTGTCGGCGGCATCGAGGCCGAGGCAGCCATGCTCGGTCAGCCCGTCTCCATGCTCATCCCCCGCGTCGTCGGCTTCAAGCTGACCGGTGAGATCAAGCCCGGCGTCACTGCTACCGACGTCGTCCTGACCGTGACGGAAATGCTGCGTAAGCATGGCGTCGTCGGCAAGTTCGTGGAGTTCTACGGCAAGGGTGTGGCCGAGGTACCGCTCGCGAACCGCGCAACCCTGGGCAACATGAGTCCCGAGTTCGGTTCCACCGCGGCGATCTTCCCGATCGACGCCGAGACCGTCAGCTACCTGCGCCTCACCGGCCGCACGGACGAGCAGCTCGCGCTGGTGGAGGCGTACGCCAAGGAACAGGGTCTCTGGCACAACCCCGATCACGAGCCGGACTACTCGGAGTACATCGAGCTCGATCTCGGCGACGTGGTCCCGTCCATCGCAGGCCCGAAGCGTCCGCAGGACCGGATCCTGTTGTCGGAGTCGAAGAGCGCGTTCCGCAAGGACATCCACAACTACGTGGACGAGCATCACCCGGCGGACCACACACAGCTCGACGAGGCCGTCGAGGAGTCGTTCCCCGCGAGCGATCCCGCCGCCCTGTCGTTCGCGGATGACGGCGCAGTCGATGTCCAGTCGGCAGCCAACGGAGCCGAAGGCCGCCCGAGCAAGCCGGTCGCGGTCATCTCCGAGGAGAAGGGCGAGTTCGTCCTCGATCACGGAGCCGTCGTGATCGCTTCCATCACCTCGTGCACCAACACCTCCAACCCGTCGGTGATGCTCGGTGCCGCCCTGCTCGCACGAAACGCCGTCGAGAAGGGCCTGTCCGCGAAGCCGTGGGTCAAGACCTCGATGGCTCCCGGATCGCAGGTCGTCACCGACTACTACAACAAGTCCGGTTTGTGGCCCTACCTGGAGAAGCTCGGCTTCTTCCTCGTCGGTTACGGCTGCGCCACCTGCATCGGCAACTCCGGTCCGCTGGACGAGGCCATCAGCAAGGCCATCAACGAGAACGACCTGACGGCCACCGCGGTGCTCTCCGGTAACCGCAACTTCGAGGGACGCATCTCCCCCGACGTCAAGATGAACTACCTCGCGTCCCCGCCACTGGTGATCGCGTATGCCCTCGCCGGCACCATGGACTTCGACTTCGAGCACGATGCGCTCGGCAAGGACACCGACGGCAACGACGTGTTCCTGAAGGACATCTGGCCTTCTTCGCAGGAAATCCAGGAGACCATCAACTCCTCGATCAGCCAGGAGATGTACGTCAAGGGTTACGCCGACGTCTTCAAGGGCGACGAGCGCTGGCGTGGACTTCCCACCCCGGAGGGCAAGACCTTCGAGTGGGCCGAAGACTCCACCTACGTGCGGAAGCCACCGTACTTCGACGGCATGCCCAAGCAGCCGACCCCGGTCAGCGACATCAAGGGCGCCCGCGTCCTCGCACTGCTCGGCGACTCGGTCACCACGGACCACATCTCCCCCGCCGGCAACATCAAGGCCGGAACGCCCGCGTCGCAGTACCTGGACGCGAACGGCATCGACCGTAAGGACTACAACTCCTACGGCTCACGACGTGGCAACCACGAGGTGATGATCCGCGGTACGTTCGCGAACATCCGTCTGCGCAACCAACTCCTCGACGACGTCTCCGGTGGCTACACCCGCGACTTCACCCAGGACGGTGGACCGCAGGCGTTCATCTACGACGCCTCGCAGAACTACCAGGCCGCGGGCATCCCGCTCGTCGTCCT
Source organism: Rhodococcus sp. (in: high G+C Gram-positive bacteria) (assembly GCF_049286785.1). GTDB lineage: Bacteria > Actinomycetota > Actinomycetes > Mycobacteriales > Mycobacteriaceae > Rhodococcus_F. Next base: position 6,398 of record NZ_JBAQEO010000188.1, read on the forward strand.
GGGCGGCAAGGAGTACGGCTCCGGGTCGTCGCGCGACTGGGCGGCCAAGGGCACCAGCCTCCTCGGGGTCAAGGCCGTCATCACCGAGTCGTTCGAGCGCATCCACCGCTCCAACCTCATCGGTATGGGCGTTGTGCCGCTGCAGTTTCCGGCCGGAGAGTCGGCTGCATCGTTGAAGCTGAACGGCACCGAGGTCTTCGACATCGAGGGCATCGAGAAGCTCAACGAGGGTGTCACGCCGAAGACCGTCAAGGTTACGGCGACCCGCGAGAACGGTGAGAAGGTCGTCTTCGACGCGGTCGTGCGTATCGACACGCCCGGTGAGGCCGACTACTACCGCAACGGCGGCATCCTGCAGTACGTGCTCCGGAACATGATCAAGAGCTAGTTCCCAGCCGACCGACGCGCACGGCGGACTCAGCTCAGCTGGGTCCGCCGTGCGCTCTTTCGGCGTACGCAAGTGTGAGACGAGGACGGGAAAGTGCCCAAGGTCAGTGAAGACCATCTCGCAGCACGACGCAGTCAGATTCTGGCCGGCGCCCGCCGCTGCTTCGCGGAATACGGATACGACGGTGCCACCGTTCGCCGTCTCGAAGAAGTGACGGGACTGTCGCGCGGGGCAATCTTCCACCACTTCAAGGACAAGGACGGCCTGTTCCTGGCGCTGGCGCACGAGGACGCCAAGCGGATGGCGGACGTCGTGGCCGAAGAAGGCCTCGTTCAGGTGATGCGGGACATGCTCGCCGATCCCGAGCAGTTCGATTGGCTGGGCACAAGGCTCGAGATCGCCCGCAGACTGCGGAACGACCCCGATTTCCGGGCCAGCTGGTCACAGCGATCCGCCGAACTCACCGAGGCGACGATTGCGCGTCTGACACAGCAGAAATCCGCGGGACGACTCCGCGACGACGTGCCTACCGACGTGCTGATCGGTTACCTCGATCTGGTCCTCGACGGGCTGGTCGCCCGGATCGCGTCGGGCCACGCCAGTGACAACCTGTCAGCTGTCCTCGACCTCGTCGAGGAATCGGTTCGGCGGCGCGACTGACGGGGCTCGGGACCGGCCGCGATGTGCTCCACCTCGCCCCCGGAGCGGTACCTCGGACTCCGCCAGTATGTTGCGCACGAATCCGTACGATCTGCCCATCTCCCGAGCGAGCGAGCGAATGCTCGCCCCCGCCTCGTACCGAGCTTTCAATTGCGCCTGTAACTCCGCGCGCGACTGCCCGGTGATACGGGCGCTCTTGGCGAAGACTCCGATGTCAGCCATGAACTCCTCCGGTCGACGAGCGACGGTGATTTCACGGTAGAGCGCAGCGCGGCGGATTTCCACGTCTGAAGTGTCACCACGGTGCCACCAACGGCCGCTCAGGCGAGCTGGATGAGCTCCAGGTACTCCTGCGACCAGTGATCCTCGGTGCCGTCCGGCAGCAGGATCACCCGTTCCGGATTCAGCGCTTCGGCCGCACCCGGATCGTGGGTGACGAGGACGACAGCGCCGGTGTAGCTGCGCAGGGCGTCGAGCACCTGCTCACGCGAGATTGGGTCCAGATTGTTGGTCGGCTCGTCGAGCAGCAGAACGTTGGCAGCCGAGGACACCAGTCCCGCGAGCGCCAGGCGGGTCTTCTCACCACCGGACAGCGTGCCCGCGGGCTGCTCGAGCTGTGGACCGGTGAACATGAACGCGCCGAGCAGGGAACGCAGTTCCTGTTCCCCGGTGTCCGGGGCGGCGTGCCGGATGTTCTCCCACACCGTCGCCCGGTCGTCGAGGGTGTCGTGTTCCTGCGCGAAGTAGCCGATCTTCAGTCCGTGCCCGGGAACGAGACCGCCCGCATCCGGCTTCTCGACGCCGCCGAGGATACGCAACAGGGTGGTCTTTCCGGCACCGTTGAGTCCCAGGACGACCACCCGGGAACCGCGATCGATCGCCAGGTCCACCCCGGTGAAGATCTCGAGTGAGCCGTAAACCTTGGTCAGGTTCTCGGCCATCAACGGAGTTTTGCCACACGCCGCCGGCTCGGGGAACCGAATCCTGGCAACCTTGTCGGCGACCCGCTCGGCGTCGAGATCCGATATCAACTTGTCGGCACGCTTCGCCATGTTCTGGGCGGCAACCGCCTTGGTGGCCTTGGCACCGAGTTTCGCGGCCTGGGTACGCAGGGCGCCGGCCTTCTTCTCCGCATTGGCGCGTTCACGCCGACGACGCTGCTCGTCAGTCGCACGCGCGTCGAGATACTTCTTCCAGCCCATGTTGTAGACGTCTGCCTCACCGCGCACCGCGTCGAGGAACCACACCCGGTTCACGACGTCGTTCAACAGGTCGACGTCGTGGCTGATCACGATGAGCCCACCGTCGTGACTCTGCAGGAAGCCACGTAGCCACGTGATCGAGTCGGCGTCGAGGTGGTTGGTCGGTTCGTCGAGCAGGAGCGTGGTGTCGGAACGTCCGCCGCTGCCGTCCGAGGCGGCGAACAGGATACGGGCCAATTCGACGCGGCGACGCTGTCCACCGGACAGGGTATGCAACTGCTGACCCAGGATGCGGTCGGCCAAGCCCAAGCTGTTGCAGATGCGGGCCGCTTCGCTCTCCGCCTCGTATCCGCCGAGGGACGAGAATCGTTCCTCGAGGTTGCCGTACTTACGGATGGCCTTGTCCCGTTCCGCGTCGTCGACCACCTCGGCCATCAGGATTTGCTGCTTCTCCATGTCACGCAGAAGCGCATCGAGCCCCCGGGCAGAAAGCACACGATCCTTCGCGAGCATGTCGAGGTCGCCCTCCTTGGGGTCCTGCGGCAGATAGCCCAGGTCGCCCGTCCGTACGACGGACCCGGCGTACGGCTCGCCCTCCCCCGCAAGGATGCGCAGGGTGGTCGTCTTTCCCGCACCGTTGCGGCCGACCAGCCCGATGCGGTCGCCGGGCTGTACCCGCAAAGCCGGTCCGGGGGCAGACAGCAAGGTCCGCACACCGGCTCGGACTTCCAGGTCGGTAGCGGTAATCAACAAGAACTCCTCGGGAAAGCGTCGCGCAATGAAGCGAAAGGATGTGCACACGGCACACGAAACCTTCATTTTACCGTGAACAACGACGTGCCAACGCTCGGCTGCCAGTGATCCCGCTAACGTTGCGCCTCGGCGGTCCGGTCCGGCCGAGAAAATTCTTCGCCCGTCTGTCATTGCGATCCAGAAAAGGGTTCGTGCGGTGGGGAGATGTTTGCCGGAACTGTGTCGTGTCGGTTCGCTGGCGGAGGAGTGAATAGTTCTGTATTTTGTGGTGTTCCGTCTGGGGCCGACTCAACTGCTGTAGTAGGACTGGGATATCCGAACGCGTGGTTCGCGGGCGCTTCGACCGCGGCGGCGACAATGCACCTGCCTTCGTCGGCCGTCGGAGGTCCCACGCCAGGAGCCCCGAACTCCCCGTCTGTCGCTCCGCAAGACCCTTCCGGCGGTCCCCTCCCCCGCAAGAAGGTCTCCTCCGGGAAAACGCGAGCCGACGGCCGACCCTCCCCTTGTCGTCGAGGTGTCGGATCCAGGCGGATATTCGCGAATTCAATGCATTCCGTCCGATTCCGATTCGGAATCGGATTCTCGACGGATGCGCGACATGACAGGCTGGTCATGTGACGGCCTTACCTCGACCACCCATCTGGGACGTCGCGATCGTGGGACTCGGCCCGGCCGGCCGGGCACTCGCCCACCGTGCGACAACCCTCGGACTGTCCGTGGTGTCGGTCGACCCCCACCCCCAGCGAAGGTGGACCGCCACCTACGCCGCCTGGGCCGACGAACTGCCAGACTGGCTCCCTCGAGAGTCGGTCGCCTGCACGATCACCCGACCGTCCGCATGGACGACACGGCGGCAAACGATAGAGCGCAGCTATTGCGTGTTGAATACATCGCAACTGCAGTCAATACTCGAGAGTGAATCCGGAACTGTTGTCGCAGGTAGAGCGATTGACCTCTCCCCTACCCGGGTGCGACTTGCCGACGGTGCAATCATCGAAGCACGGGTAGTCGTCGACGCACGCGGCACCGGTGACAGTCCTGATCTCGCTCAGCAAACCGCCTATGGTGTCGTCGTGGATTCCGTCACCGCCGAACAGGTGCTCGGCGGTGACGAGGCTCTGTTCATGGACTGGCGATCAGACAACGGTGCCGACGCATCCGACCCGCCGTCCTTCCTGTATGCGATTCCTCGCGGCCACGACCGATATCTGCTCGAAGAAACGTGTCTCGTCGGACGGCCACCGCTGCCGCTCGCAGAGTTGGCCACTCGCCTGCACCGGCGCCTTCACCACCGCGGTGTGTCCGTGCTTCCGGGCGCGGACGTGGAGCGGGTCCGATTCGCAGTCGAACCGCCCCGCGGCAACGATCGCCGTGCCTATGCGATGCCATTGCGGTACGGCGCGCGCGGCGGGCTGATGCATCCCGGCACCGGGTACAGCGTGGCGGCGTCGCTCGCGACAGCCGAAGCCGTGGCGCACGCCCTGCAGGACGGCGACCGGGATGCCCTCTGGCCACGGCGTGCCCGGACGGTGGCATCACTGCGCTCGGTCGGCCTCGACGTCCTACTGAATCTCGAACCCAGCGACGTTCCGATATTCTTCGAGAATTTCTTCGATTTGTCACCACAACTGCAAGCCGCGTACCTGTCCGAGCGAACGAACCTGCGGGGTACGGCAACCGCGATGGGACGGATGTTTTTCGGCTCCCACGCGGATATCCGCCGCGTAATCGTGCGGTCCACGATTCGGCGAGTTGTCGCGTGAACTCTCGCGCGAACCCGAGAAGCAGACCATTATGGAACGCATGCGGTCGATATGGAAAGGTTCGATAGCGTTCGGACTGGTCAATGTGCCGGTCAAGGTCTATTCGGCCACCGAGGACCACGACATCAAGTTTCACCAGGTCCACGCCAAGGACGGCGGCAGGATCAAGTACAACCGTGTGTGTACCGAATGCGGCAACGTGGTGCAGTACGCCGATATCGACAAGGCATACGAGTCCGACGACGGTGTCCGCGTCGTTTTGACGGACGACGACTTCGCCAAACTCCCCGCCGCGGAGAAGCACGAAATTCCGGTGCTGCAGTTCGTGCCGACCGAACAGATCGATCCCATTCTTTTCGAAAAGAGTTATTTCCTCGAGCCCGACTCCAGCTCGCCCAAAGCCTATGTGCTGCTTGCGACGGCCCTCGCGGAGAGCGACCGCACCGCGCTGGTCCACTTCACCCTGCGCCAGCGCACCCGGCTGGCCGCCATGCGATCCCGCGACGGTGTGCTCGTGATCCAGACACTTCTCTGGCCCGACGAGGTACGCGCCGCCGAGTTCCCCTCTCTCGACAACGTCGAGAAGCCGAAGGCCAAGGAACTGGCCATGGCCGAGACACTCGTCGGCAGCATGGCCGAGGATTTCGATCCCACAGAGTTCACCGACGACTATCAGGTGCAGCTTCGTGAACTGCTCGACGAGATGATCAGTTCCGGTGGAAAGAAGGTCATCCCGGTTGCAGAGGTCGAGAAGGTCGGCGCGGACGCCGAGGTGGTCGACCTGGTCGCGGCGCTTCAGCGCAGTGTCGAGGCGGCCGGGAAAAAAGCAGCCCCGGCCAAGAAACCTGCGAAGACAGCTCCGACCAAGGCTGCAGCCACGAAGTCGGCTTCCAAGTCGACAGCCTCGAAATCGACCGCCTCGAAATCGAGGACTACCGAACGTAAGCGAGCTTGATGTTGTAGCGCGAGCGAGAAGCCAGGTCAGTCCCGATCGAGCAGGAAGTAGAAGTGCTTCCCCTCGTCGAGCGCTATCCCCTTGCCGTTCATGATGCCCATGACGGTGCCGTCGTCGACCTTCTTGAAGTGATCGAACACCGCCATGCCGTCGTAGACCATGGTGGCAGTGCTCTCGCCGCGGAACTCGACCATCCAGAGGCTCGCCCCGCCCCGCCCGGACTCGGTGTCGGAGTACAACTCGCCCTCGGCATTGCGGCAGATCAGGGGCTGGACGTCGAGTGGCGAATCGAACCGCTTGCCGTACCAGCCCGACTTCTCGAGAATCTTGCTCGTGCGATGCCCGGTATCGAACGCGGAACCGCGCCACTGGCCGGTCAGTTCCTCGATCCGCACGGTCTGCAGACGGCTCCACATCGCGTCGAGATCAGCGGGATCGATGAGCCCTTCGCGGCGGCGCAAGTTCTCGAAATCCTGTCGGATGCTCATTCTGAGATTTCCTCCTCGAAGGTGAGTACTGCTTTGGCCACACGTCCTTCGCGCGCATCGGCGATGGCGGTGCCGATCTGCGCGAAAGGGTATGTGGTGATCATCTTGTCGAACGGAAAACGTCCCTCTCGCCACAAATCGATCAGGCGGGGCACGAAGAGATGCGGATCGACGTCGCCCTCGATCACACCCGTCAGGGTGCGTCCCATCAGCAGGTGGGACTGGTCGATCGCGACCGGGTTCTTTTGTCCCCGCAGTCCCAGGGTGACACAGGTGCCAGGCGAGTCGAGCACCGCAAGAGCATGTTGGATCACGGATTCGGTGCTGACGGTGTCGACGGAGTAGTCGACACCGCCGCCGGCCACTTCACGGATGTGCTTGGCAGTCCGGGGATGGCCCTCGGGATCGACAACCGCGGTGGCGCCCAACGCCTCGGCGAGTGCCCGCCGTTGCGGCGAAGGATCGACCGCGATCACCGAGGTGCACCCCGCGACGACGGCAGCCATCACCGCCGACAGACCCACCGGTCCTGCACCGAACACCGCGATCGACGTTCCGGACTCCGGACGCATCACTTCCATCACTGCACCTGCCCCGGTCTGGATTCCACAACCGAGAGGACCGAGGAGTTCAAGAGGAACATCGACGGGCACCTTCACCGCGTTGCGGGTGCTCGCGACCGCCAGCGTGGAGAACGACGACTGGCCGAACCAATTCCCGTGCACCGCACCGGCGTGTGCGTCCCTCATGGTGGCTGTCCCGTCCGGACGGAGACCTCCGTAGTTGAGAGCGGCGAACCGGGCGCAGTACGCGGGTCTGCCGCGCCGACACTTCACGCAGTCGCGACAAGAATCGAAACTGAGAACCACATGGTCCCCCACCGACAATTCCTGTGAGTCCGGGCCCGTCGCGACGACGACACCCGCCCCTTCGTGCCCGAGAACCGTCGGAAACCGGAGCGGGACCCCGCCGGACATCGCCGTGAGGTCGGTATGGCAGATGCCGACACCTGCCATCCGTACCAGGACCTCGTGCGAGCGGAGATCCTCGATCGAAACCGGACGCCGGTGCAGCGTGCCGTTCACCTCGTCCAGCACCGCAGCGTTGGCTCGCATGGGACACCCTCTTTCGACAATCCGGATCATATGCGAATCTCCGTTAACTTCCACGGAGCGTACCTGATGCGCTGCCCCCAGAAACACGGAAGGGGCCCGGCGAGCAAGATCTCGCTGGGCCCCTTCCGGACATGGAGGGTGATGCGTGCGTCAGACCGTGAAGCCGAGTGCCCTCAGCTGCTCGCGGCCGTCCTCGGTGATCTTGTCCGGTCCCCACGGCGGTAGCCAGACCCAGTTGATCCTCATGTCGACACACAGATCACTGCGAACCAATGCGCCGCGCGCCTGATCTTCGATCACATCAGTGAGCGGACATGCCGCAGATGTCAACGTCATGTCGATGGTGACGACTCCGTCGTCCTCGAAGATCCCGTAGACAAGACCGAGGTCGACGACATTGATACCCAGTTCGGGGTCGACGACGTCGCGCATGGCTTCTTCGAGTTCGTCGAGTCGTTCCGGATCCGGAAGAGTTCCGGAACCTTGTGCGGCACCGAATTCCGCAGTGGAATCGGGGTTCGGGTTCACCGGGGCGGTCACCTCGGACTCCTGTGCTGCTTGTGTCTCGCTCATGATGCCTGTCCTCCGATTCCCGCAGGTGCGCCGTCCACGATCTGAACAACGGCATCCTTGAATGCCATCCATCCCAGCAGCGCGCACTTGACGCGAGCCGGGTACTTCGAAACGCCGGCGAAGGCGATTCCGTCGCCGAGGACGTCTTCGTCTCCTTCGACGGATCCGCGGCTGCCCACCATCTCGCTGAAGGCCGCAACCGTCCGCAACGCCTGTTCGACGGGCATGCCCACCACCTGGTCAGTGAGGACCGAGGTGGATGCCTGGCTGATCGAACAGCCCTGCCCGTCGTACGACACGTCGGCTACCGTTCCGTCGTCGGCGATCTGCACCCGCAGCGTGACCTCGTCACCACAGGTGGGATTCACGTGGTGTACCTCGGCGCCGTACGGTTCGCGGAGGCCGCGGCCGTGCGGGTGCTTGTAGTGATCGAGGATCACTTCCTGGTACATCTGTTCCATTCGCACTATGCACTCCCTGCTTCGCCGGCCCCGAAGAACTCCTGGGCCCGCCGTATCGCCTTCGCCAGAATCTCCACTTCGTCCACCGTGTTGTACAGGGCGAACGAGGCCCTGGCGGTGGCCGCGACACCGAACCTCCGGTGCAGGGGCCATGCGCAGTGATGACCGACGCGGATGGCCACACCCTCGTCGTCGAGAATCTGGCCGAGATCGTGGGCGTGGATGCCGTCGACGACGAAAGACACAGCGCCGCCACGTTTCTCGGTCGTGGCGGGACCGATGACCCGCACCCCTTCGATGTCCGCGAGTGCCGCAAGTGCCGCTTCGACCAGTGTGTGCTCATGTGCCGCAACGGCGTCCATCCCGATGTTCTCGAGATAGCGGACCGCGGCCGCGAGCCCGATGACCTGCGAGGTCATCGGAACACCCGCCTCGAATCGCTGCGGCGGAGGTGCGTAGGTCGTGCTCTCCATCGTGACGGTCTCGATCATCGATCCGCCGGTGATGAACGGGGGCATCGCGCCCAGCAGTTCCCGGCGCCCATAGAGAACGCCCACACCGGACGGACCGAGCATCTTGTGACCCGAGAACGCCGCGTAGTCCACGCCCAGCGCATGGAAGTCGACCACCATGTGGGGTACCGATTGGCAGGCATCGAGGACGACCAGCGCCCCGACAGCCTTCGCGCGCCGCACCAGTTCCTCGACCGGGCTGACCGCACCGGTCACGTTGGACTGGTGCGTGAACGAGACGACCTTGACGGCGTCCGTCAGTTCCAGCGAATCCAGGTCGATGCGACCGTCGTCGGTGACGCCGTACCAGCGCAGAGTCGCACCGGTCCGACGCGCGAGTTCTTGCCACGGAACGAGGTTCGCGTGATGTTCGAGCTCGGTGATGACGATCTCGTCACCGGGGCCCACGTGCCGCTCGAATCGCTCGTCACCGAGAACGTGAGTGACCAGGTTGAGCGACTCCGTGGCGTTCTTGGTGAAGACCAGCTCATCGGCCTCGGCACCGACGAAGCCGGCGATGGCTGCCCGCGCCTTCTCGTAGGCGTCGGTCGCTTCCTCGGCGAGCTGGTGTGCGCCGCGGTGAACCGCGGCGTTACACGTGGTCAGGAAATCGCGCTCGGCGTCGAGTACCTGAACCGGCCGCTGCGAAGTGGCTCCGGAATCGAGGTACACCAGCGGCTTTCCGTCGCGCACCGTCCGCGCCAGGATCGGGAAGTCCTCCCGGATCCGGGTGACGTCGAGTGCACGCACCGAGGTGGTCATCTGTGTTTACGCTCCCTGTGTCGCGGTGGCCTGGGTGAAGCGCTCGTACCCGCTCGCTTCGAGTTCGTCGGCGAGCTCCGGGCCGCCGGACTCGACAACGCGACCGCCGACGAACACGTGCACGTAGTCGGGCTTGATGTACCGCAGGATGCGGGTGTAGTGCGTGATCAGCAGGATGCCGCCGTTCTCGCGCTCCTTGTAGCGGTTGACGCCCTCGGAGACGACACGGAGCGCGTCGACGTCGAGACCGGAGTCCGTTTCGTCGAGGATGGCGATCTTCGGCCGGAGGAGACCGAGCTGCAGGATCTCGTGGCGCTTCTTCTCACCGCCGGAGAAACCTTCGTTGACACTGCGCTCACCGAACGAGGGGTCGATGTCGAGTTCGGTCAGTGCTTGCTTGACTTCTTTCACCCAATGACGCAGCTTCGGTGCCTCACCTCGCACGGCTGTGGCCGCGGTACGCAGGAAGTTGGACATCGACACGCCGGGCACCTCGACCGGGTACTGCATCGCGAGGAATAGACCCGCACGGGCGCGTTCGTCGACGCTCATCTCGAGTACGTTCTCACCGTTGAGGGTGATGGTTCCCGATGTCACCCGGTACTTGGGGTGGCCGGCGATCGCGTAGGACAGCGTCGACTTGCCGGAACCGTTGGGGCCCATGATCGCGTGGGTCTCGCCGGAGCGGACCGTGAGGTTCACACCCTTGAGGATGTCGATCGGCTCGGCGTTCTCGTCGGTATTCGCGACGTCGACATGGAGATCCTTGATCTCCAGCACGGACACGTCGGGGATGGACGATTCAGTGGTAGTCGATTCAGGGGTAGACATTATGTTCCTTCGGGAAAATGGGAGGTAGTTGACTGCGCGGCCCGATCAGACGCCGACCGCGGCGAGTTCGGTTTCGACGGCGGCCTCGAGGCGTTCGCGAATTTCGGCGACCGCGATCTTATTGATGATCTCGTGGAAGAAGCCCCGCACGACAAGTCGCCTCGCCTGGTCTTCGGGAATTCCACGGGCGCGCAGGTAGAACAGCTGTTCGTCGTCGAAGCGTCCGGTGGCGCTGGCGTGACCGGCGCCCACGATCTCACCGGTCTCGATCTCGAGGTTGGGAACCGAGTCGGCGCGGGCGCCGTCGGTGAGCACGAGGTTTCGGTTGAGCTCGAACGTGTCGGTCCCTTCGGCCTCGGCCCGGATCAGAACGTCGCCGATCCACACGGTGTGGGCGTCGGGCCTGCCCGAATCGGGGTCGCCCTGCAGTGCACCCTTGTAGACGACGTTCGACTTGCAGTGCGGCTGTGAATGATCCACCAGCAGTCGCTGCTCGAGGTGCTGACCGGCGTCGGCGAAGTAGAGGCCCAGCAGCTCGGCGTCGCCGCCCGGCCCGTCGTACTTGACGGTCGCGGACAGGCGGACGAGGTCTCCACCGAGGCTGATCGCAGTGTGGCGCAGCACCGCGTCCCGTCCCAGCCGCGCATGATGCGCCGCGACGTGAACCGCGTCGTCGGCCCAGTCCTGGACGGCGACCACGGTGAGGTGGGCGCTGTCACCGAGGACGAACTCGACGTTCTCCGCGTAGGTTCCGCTGCCCCGCTGATCGAGAACGACCGTCGCCTTGGCGAAGGGTTCGAGACGAATCTGCAGATGGCCGAACGCCACCTTGCCCTCGCCGGGACCGGTGACGGTGATGCTGACGGCGCCCTCGACCTCGACCTCACGTTCCACGGTCAGAACGGTGGCCGTCTTGAACGACGAATAGGCCTGGGCGGCAATACGATCGGCCGGGACACCCGCCTTGCCGAGCCGCTCGTCGTCACGACCGACCGTCTCGACGCGCACCAACTCGGGGGCGGCGACATCGACGGTGATCGCACCGTCGGCCACGGCCGTCCCGTCGTGAAGTCCGCGGAGGCGGCGCAGCGGCGTGAACCGCCACACTTCGTCGCGCCCACCCGGAACCTCGAAGGCATTGACATCGAACGAGGTGAACACCTCACCCTTGTTCGTGATCGGCGAACCGGTGGCGGTTTTCACGATGCGGGGGTTCTCTCCCGCAACTGCTCCCGCGACACCGAGCTTCTGAGCACCAGTTTCTGGCGTGGTCACTAACCCACCGCCCCTTCCATCTGCAGTTCGATCAGGCGGTTGAGTTCGAGCGCGTACTCCATCGGGAGTTCCTTGGCGATCGGCTCGACGAATCCACGGACCACGGTCGCCATTGCCTCGTCCTCGGTGAGGCCGCGGCTCATCAGGTAGAACAACTGGTCGTCGCTCACCTTCGAGACGGTGGCCTCGTGGCCCATCGTGACATCGTCCTCGCGGATGTCGACATACGGGTAGGTGTCCGACCTGCTGATCTGATCGACCAGCAGGGCGTCACACTTGACCGTGGACTTGGAACCGTGGGCGCCCTTGTTGACCTGGACGAGTCCGCGGTACGACGCCCGGCCACCGCCGCGGGCAACCGACTTGCTGACGATGGTGGACGAGGTGTGCGGCGCGAGGTGGAGCATCTTGGCACCGGTGTCCTGGTGCTGTCCCTCACCGGCGAACGCCACCGAGAGAACCTCGCCGCGGGCGTGCTCGCCCATCAGCCACACCGCGGGGTACTTCATGGTGACCTTGGAACCGATGTTGCCGTCGATCCACTCCATCGAACCGCCGGCCTCCACCTTGGTGCGCTTGGTGACGAGGTTGTAGACGTTGTTCGACCAGTTCTGGATGGTGGTGTAACGGCAGTGGCCGCCCTTCTTCACGATGATCTCGACCACCGCGGAGTGAAGGGAGTCCGACTTGTAGATCGGCGCGGTGCAACCCTCGACGTAGTGCACGGACGCGCCCTCGTCCACGATGATCAAGGTCCGCTCGAACTGACCCATGTTCTCGGTGTTGATACGGAAGTACGCTTGCAACGGGATATCCACATGGACGCCCGGCGGGACGTAGATGAACGAACCACCCGACCACACCGCCGTATTGAGCGCGGAGAACTTGTTGTCACCGGCAGGGATGACCGTTCCGAAGTACTCACGGAACAACTCCGGATGCTGCTTCAGCCCGGTGTCGGTGTCCAGGAAGATGACGCCCTGCTTCTCGAGATCCTCACGGATCGAGTGGTACACCACCTCGGACTCGTACTGCGCGGCGACACCGGCGACGAGGCGCTGCTTCTCCGCCTCCGGGATGCCCAGCCTGTCGTACGTGTTCTTGATGTCCTCGGGCAGGTCTTCCCAGCTCTCTGCCTGCTTCTCGGACGAGCGCACGAAGTACTTGATGTTGTCGAAGTCGATTCCCTCGAGGTTGGAACCCCAGTTCGGCATCGGCTTCTTGTCGAAGGTCTTCAGCGCGCGCAGACGGACGTCGAGCATCCAGTCGGGCTCACTCTTCTTCGACGAGATGTCGCGCACGACGTCCTCCGACAGACCGCGCTTGGCGCCGGCGCCTGCCACGTCGGAATCGGACCAGCCGTACCCGTACTGCCCGAGCGAGGCAATGGTCTCTTCCTGCGTGAGCGGCTCCGCGGCCGACGCAGTGGTTGTCGCCTGGTCTGATGTGACGGTCATGCGAGCTCCTTCCGGAGTCTTGTTACGTGGCCGGCGAGGGCTGGTCGCCGGGAATCGATCGTTATAGGTGTCAAGCGTTGGTGGGAGTAAATCGTTATAGGGGTCACAGTGGAGCGTGTTATTTCGGGACCGAGGGCGGCACGAGCGGGACGTGGGTGGTACAGGCGCAATCACCGTTCGCGATGGTGGCGAGACGCTGAACGTGGGTACCGAGCAGCTCGGTGAACGCTTCCTGTTCCGCGTCGCAGAGTTCCGGGAACTCCTCGGCGACGTGCGAGACCGGGCAGTGATGCTGGCAGATCTGCACGCCGTTGCCGACCTGCCGTGTGGATGCCGCGAAGCCCGCAGAGGTGAAGGCGTCGGCGATGGACTCCGCAGTGGATTCGAGATCCTCTGCGCTCTGATCAGCGGCGGGCGCGACGTTGCCGAGGATCGTCTGGACCCGGCGGCGCGCAAATGCGGAGATTGCCGCATCTCCGCCGATCTCACGCAACTGGCGCATCGCCGCGCCGGCCAGGTCGTCGTATGCATGGCCGAGCCTGCCGCGACCCTTCGCCGTGATCTGGAAGTACTTGGCCGGCCGTCCGCGTCCCCGATGCCGGACCGCGACCGAAGACGCCTCGCGGGCCTCTCCCGATTCGAGCAACGCGTCGAGATGCCGGCGGACTCCTGCAGCGCTCAATCCGAGCCTGGTGCCGATTTCGGAGGCGCTGATGGGCCCCTCCTCGAGGAGGAGCTTGATGACGGCGGCCCGGGTATGCCCCTCCTGACCCACGGTCACGGCGGATGCTCCCACGGCAGATGCAGCCACGGAAGGCGCGTGAGCTGCGCTTTCCGTGCGGGCACCTGGGGTCACATCCGTTTTCACAACACCAGTGTGACGGAATTCCGATCGCAGGTCTACTAAGGGCGCCCTTCTTTCGCTGTGACCGTCGCCCGACCCGGAACGGGAACGCGGGCTGACCGGGACGTCTTCCGCACACCGCTACGCTGCGTTTGTGCCGCAGACCCCCGAGAGCCCGGAGCCGACCCCCGAGGAGTCGACGTTCACGGCCCGCACCGCTCTTCGACACCCCGCCGAACTCGCCCGACGCGCGCTGGGCATCGACGGACGGTCACCACACCCCTCGGTGTCGGAGGCTCTGCACGACGAGGAACCCGAAGCCGCCGGTCTGAACGCCGCAGAGACCGCGGAGTTGCGTGGCATCCGACGGTTCGGCGCCACGGGCGCGGTCCTGATGGCCCTCGGCGCCCTCGGTGCCGGCGCCCAACCCGTGCTGCAGAACCCGGTCCAGGGTCTGCGCATCATCGGTCTTCCCGCCCGAATACCCAGCGTCGCGTTGACCCTGACCATGACCGGAACGGTCATGGTCGTGCTCGCCTGGTTGCTGCTGGGACGGTTCGCCGTCGGAGGCCTGCAGTCGGGACCGGTCCGGCGCCTCAGCCGCTCCCAGCTCGATCGAACCCTGCTGTTGTGGATACTTCCGCTGTCCGTCGCTCCCCCCATGTTCAGCAAGGACGTGTACTCCTATCTGGCACAGAGCGAGATCGCCTCACGCGGTCTCGATCCGTACGCCATCGGACCGGCCGGTGCCCTCGGTGTCGATCATGTCCTGACCCGCACCGTGCCCACCATCTGGCGGGACACACCGGCACCGTACGGCCCACTGTTCCTCTGGATGGGCCGCGGAATCAGCTGGCTGACCGGGGAGAACATCGTTGCCGGCATCTTCCTGCACCGACTGCTCGCGCTCGCCGGCGTCGCCATGATCGTGTGGGCACTGCCCCGTCTCGCGCGTCGTTGCGGTGTGGCCGAGGTGAGCGCACTGTGGCTCGGGGCCGCGAATCCGCTGCTTCTGTTCCACCTGGTGGCAGGCATCCACAACGAGGCACTCATGCTCGGCCTGATGCTGGCCGGGATGGAACTGGCCCTGCGCGCGATCGAACGGGACGGGCCTATCCGGGGACAATCGCTGCTACTTCTGTTGTCGGGTTCGGCGCTGATCACGCTGTCGTCGACCATCAAGATCCCGTCGCTCCTCGCGTTGGGCTTCGTCGGTATGGCACTCGCGCGGCGTTGGGGTGCCGGCGCCCGGGCAGTCGTCTCGGCCGCCGCACTGCTCCTGGGCGTCGCCGTGGTGGTCACTCTCGTCATCAGCGTGTCCAGCGGCCTCGGCATCGGCTGGGTGCACACCCTCGGCACCGCAAACGCCGTCCGCAGCTGGATGTCCATTCCCACCCTGCTGGGTCTCGGCACCGGCCTCGCCGGGGTTCTCCTCGGTCTCGGCGACCACACGACCGCCGTGTTGAGTCTGACGCGGCCGATCGCCTCGGTCGTCGCGGCGTTCATCACCCTCCGGATGCTCGTCGCCGTTCTGATCGGCCGGATTCACGCGGTGGGCGCACTCGGGGTGTCGCTCGGGGCGGTGGTACTGCTCTTCCCCGTCGTCCAGCCCTGGTATCTCCTCTGGGCGGTTCTGCCGCTCGCCGCGTGGGCGACCGCGCCCGCGTTCCGAGTTCCCGCCATCGCCTTCTCCTCGATCGTCAGCGTCATCCTGATGCCGAACGGCGGTGAATACCAGCCGTTCGTCATCGTCCAGGCCGCGATCGCCACCATTTTCACCGCCGGGACGATGATCGTGCTGACCCGCAATCGGCTGCCGTGGCGCGTCGACACCCGCTCCGCCGACGCGACACAGGCCCCGCAGGCCACACGGCCTCACGACCCCGAAGCCCAAACGCGGGGCACCGGGCAGGTCGCACCGATCCAACGCTTACGCTGATTCTCCGTGACCTCGCGAACGCCCGGATCGGCGCCACCTGCAGTACGCCTCGACGGTGTAGTCAAGATGTACGACGGCGTGCGGGCGGTCGACGGCCTCGATCTCGTCGTCGAGCAGGCTCAGGTCGTCGCGTTGCTCGGTCCGAACGGCGCCGGCAAAACCACCACCGTCGAGATGTGTGAAGGGTTCATCGAACCGGACAGCGGCAGCGTCCGCGTGCTCGGACTCGACCCGATCACCGACGCTGACGCGGTTCGAGCACGGATCGGTGTGATGCTGCAGGGCGGCGGCGCGTACCCCGGCTCGCGGGCAGAAGAAATGCTCGAGTTGGTCGCGGCGTACTCCGCCGATCCCCTCGACCCGGACTGGCTGCTGCACAGCCTCGGGCTCGAGGAATCACGCCGCACCCCGTACCGCCGGCTCTCGGGCGGTCAGCAGCAGCGGCTGTCACTGGCATGCGCGCTCGTGGGCCGGCCGGAGCTCGTCTTCCTCGACGAACCGACCGCCGGACTCGATGCCCAGGCCCGCCTGATGGTCTGGGAGCTGATCGACGCCCTCCGCCGGGACGGGGTCAGCGTCCTGCTCACCACCCACCTCATGAACGAGGCGGAGGAACTCGCCGATCAGCTCGTCATCATCGACCACGGCTCCGTGGTCGCGTCCGGCACACCGGCAGAGGTGACGAGTCGTGGGGCCGAGGGGCAGCTCCGGCTCATCGCGCCCGCCGGCCTCGACACCGCCCCACTCGCGCGAGCCCTGCCGGACGGATTCCGGGTAGCGGAGTCCGCACCCGGCGCCTATCTCGTGGAAGGGCCGATCGACCCGACGGTCGTCGCGGCGGTCACCTCGTGGTGCGCCGACCTGGGTGCGCTGATCAGTGACCTCCGAGTCGACCAGCGCAGCCTCGAGGACGTGTTCCTCGAACTCACCGGCCGCGAGATGAGGGGATGACGATGGGTGCGAGTGACCGTCTCACCGACAACCGGTTCGCTCCGGGTACGTTCACACCGGATCCACGGCCCAGCAGCGCGCGCGTGATGTTGCGCGCACAGACCGCGATGGAACTGAAGCTGCTCCTGCGCAACGGCGAACAGCTGCTGCTCACAATGTTCATCCCCATCACCCTGCTGATCGGTCTGTGCCTGCTCCCGATCGGCGACTTCGGCACCTCCCGGGTCGACAAGGTCGTGCCCGCGGTGATGATGGTCGCGATCATGTCCACCGCATTCACCGGTCAGGCGATCGCAGTGGGATTCGACCGACGGTACGGCGCACTCAAACGGCTCGGCGCGACCCCGCTGCCGACGTGGGGAATTGTCGCCGGCAAGAGCGCCGCGGTTGTCATCGTCGTGGTGTTCCAGGCGGTACTGCTCGGCGCGATCGGATTGGCGCTGGGATGGCGCCCCAACCTTTCCGGGATAGCTCTCGGCGCTGTCGTCATCGCGCTGGGAACCGCGACGTTCGCGGCCATGGGACTGTTGCTGGGCGGGACACTCCGCGCCGAGATCGTGCTCGCCCTCGCCAACATTCTCTGGTTCGTGATGGTAGGTGTCGGAAGTGTCGTGTTCGTGACCGGCGACCTGCCCTGGCTTCTTCATACCGGCGCCCGGCTGATCCCGTCCGGCGCCCTGGCACATGGTCTCGACGCCGCGCTGCGAGGTTCGGTGGACTCGTTCAGCATCGTCGTCCTTGTGGTGTGGGCTTCCGTCACCGGAACCGTGGCGGCCCGGACTTTCCGGTTCACGTGATCGGGCTACCCGGAGTAACGCGCGCACGATCCTGCGCGATCGTTGTGGTCGCACTCACGGTGCTTGTCGTGTGTGCGGGATTCCGGGCCGGGGCGGTTCCACACTGGGGGCCGACCGCACCCACCAATCCTTTTCTGGGGCCGGCCGGAACGGCGACGATGCACGGGGACGCCGGATCCACCGACGTGACGCCGCTCGCCGGGCCCGCGACGGGCCCCCACACGCTGTCCGCTTATCCGCTCGTGTCGGCCTGTCCCACGCTTCTGCAGGGCTCCGACCGTCTCGTCGTCGCTCTGTGCACGTCGGTCGCCGGTCAGGTACCGACCGTCCACCTGATCGACCCCGCCGCTCCGGCTGCGCCGTTCGGCCACTCACTCGCCCGGTTCGAGCTCACGAAGGGCAGCCTTCTGGGCGGCGTGTACGCCTACCTCGACAACCTGAACCGGCTCGTGGTGGTAGACGGCGATCGCACTCTGCTCCGCATCGCACACTCGCGCGACGTGGCCGGAGTGTGGGGGTTCACCGTCGACTCGAGCGTGGGTCTGGGCAACGCCCTACCCCCGGATGACAACGTGACGGGCCTGATCCCCGATTGGAACGGCAACGTGTGGTTCGCCACCGGCCGTGGGGTGGTCGGAGCCGTGGATCCTGCGGGTGTTGCCCGCACTCTGTCTCTCCCGCCGGGCGAAGAGGTGCACAACAGCATCTCCTCCTCCCCCGCCGGAACGGCGGTGGCCACGACACACGCCCTGTACGAGTTGTCGTTGCGGGACGGCGCGATCCGAATCGACTGGCGACGCGAGTACGACCGGGGGCCGGCCCGTAAGCCGGGCCAGCTGAGCCGGGGCACCGGGTCCACGCCCACGTACTTCGGTCCCTCGACGGGCAGCGATTTCGTCGCGATCGTCGACAACGCCGACCCTCAGCCGAATCTGCGCGTGTTCGACTCGGCCTCCGGCGACGACGTCTGCACGATTCCGGTGCTGGGTAGTCCGAGCGGCAGCGAAAATTCGCCTGCCCCGAGCGGCAGCGAAAATTCGCCGACGCCGAGCGGCAGCGAGAATTCGCCGACGCCGAGCGGCAGCGAGAATTCGCCTGCCCCGAGCGGCAGCGAGAATTCGCCGATAGGCATTGGTAATTCGGTGTATGTGGCGGGCACGTACGGGTATCCGTACCCGGCCGTGGCGGAGGGTGCCGGACCCGCCGTGCCCGCAACCGACGGGTTCAGCGGCGGCATGACGCGCGTGGACATCGACCCGGTCGGGTGTCATGAGGTGTGGAGCAACGATGTCCGCAGTGCTGCGGTCCCGCACCTCTCCAGTGGTGACGGACGGTTGTACACGGTGATCCGGCACGGCCTTGCCGACACGACTCCGGTGGACGGCTTCTCGTTCGCGGTGATCGATCCTGCGGATGGAGAGGTCGAACTGAGCTCTCCGCTGCCGGGCACCGCCGTGAACGACCCGCTCCAGATGTCCGGTCTGATCACGGACACCGGCGACTACTGGCAGGGAACGGTGACGGGCATCCTCCGTGTGCGGACGCAGTAGCTCTACATAGGCGGGGTCAACGACAGTGTGTAGTTGACCGCCCTCTACCATCGATCTCGTGCTGTATCGCGGGTTCCTGAGCTTGGTCGACCGTCTTCCCCTCCCGTCGCTGACCGTGCAGCGTGTCATCGCCTTCGCGGTGATCCTCACGCAGGGCGGCATCGCAGTGACCGGTGCCGTCGTACGAGTGACCGCTTCGGGCCTGGGGTGCCCCACCTGGCCGCAGTGCTTCCCGGGAAGTTTCGTGCCGGTCGGGCACGGTGAGGTTGCGGTGATCCACCAGGCCGTCGAATTCGGCAACCGGTTGCTGACCTTCGTCGTGGTCGTGACCGCCGCCCTCGTCGTCCTGGCGGTCACCCGGGCGCGGCGCCGGAAAGAAGTACTGGTCTACGCCTGGCTGATGCCGCTGGGCACCGTCCTGCAGGCCGTCATCGGCGGCGTGACCGTTCTGACGGGACTGTTGTGGTGGACCGTCGCAGTGCACCTGGTCGCCTCGATGGCGATGGTGTGGCTCGCGACCGTGATGTACGCGAAGATCTGCGAACCCGACGACGCCGAGGCGATCGCGGTGGTGCCCGCTCCCCTGCGCCGGCTCACAGCTCTCTCGGGTGTGGCGCTGGCCGGCGTGCTGGTCGCCGGAACGCTGGTAACCGGCGCCGGACCGCACGCGGGAGACAAGAACCTCGACCGCGTCGTTCCGCGACTCGAGGTCGAGATCGTCACACTCGTGCACCTGCACGCGCAGCTTCTGGTCGCGTACCTCGCACTCTTGGTGGGCCTCGTGTTCGGCCTCTACGCGGTGGGCGCCGCCCGCGCGGTGAAGGCCCGGGTGCAGGTGCTGATCGGACTCGTGGTGGCGCAATCGCTCATCGGGATCGTCCAGTATTTCACCGACGTTCCGGCCGTTCTCGTGGCGTTCCACGTCGCCGGTGCCGGTCTTTGTACCGCAGCCACGGCCGCGGTGTGGGCTGCGGAACGCACTCGTGAGCACGTTCCGCAGCCCGATCCGGCGCGGGTCTAGCGCTCGTTCCGGGCCTTCGGGAATCGCGTCTGTCGCGCGACCCAGCCGGCCATTTTCTGGAAATGGCCCTTCCGGGGCGTCACGATGCTGGTGAGCGATCGATCCCAGTCTGCGGCGGTGACGTCGTCGAGCGAGGCGACCACGGCGTTCGCGGTGGCCACATCCTCGACCACCTGGTCACCGAGGATGCCGTCGGCGCCGACCAGAGTGATACGGACTCCGGCGAGACCGATCGGCTGGATGACGGCGCTGGCCGAACCACCGTGCTCCGTCACGAACTTCCGGATCGCGTCGACCGTGTGGGACGGAAGGGAGGCGGTGGGCGCCTCGTCGGCGTGGGTGTCGGTACTCATTCCCCGACAATACTGGGCGGTAGCGGCACCGGGTCCGCCAGGCTCCGAACTCCATCCGTCCGCCGTGTAGAACTGAATCCATGCGCGCGATACAGGTTTCCCGTCTCGGCGGTCCCGATGTCCTGGAGCTCGCCGAAGTTCCCGAACCCATCCTCGGACCGAACGATCTGCTCGTCCGCACCGAGGCGATCGGCATCAACTTCATCGACACCTATTTCCGCACCGGCCTGTACTCGGTCCCGCTGCCCTACATCCCCGGCGGCGAGGCATCCGGGATCGTCGAGGCGGTGGGCGCCGACGTAGTCGATATCGCGCCCGGAGACCGGGTGGCCTGGTGTTCCGCTCCCGGAAGTTACGCCGAGAAGGTGGCCGTACCCTCGAGCGTCGCGGTGGCGGTTCCCGAGGGCGTTCCCGCCCCGCAGGCGGCGTCGGCAATGCTGCAGGGAATGACCGCCCACTATCTGGCGTACTCGACATATCCCATCCAGGCCGGCGACACCGTCCTGGTGCATGCCGGCGCCGGTGGTGTGGGACTGCTGCTCACCCAATTGGCCACCCTGCTGGGCGCCAGGGTGATCACCACTGTGTCGTCCGACGCGAAGGAAGAGCTCTCCCGCGGAGCAGGAGCGCAGGAAGTGCTCCGCTACGACGACGACATCGCGGCGCGGGTGAGGGAGCTGACCGATGGGGAGGGTGTGGCCGCCGCCTACGACGGTGTGGGTGCGGCGACGTTCGAGTCGAGTCTGGCTTCGGTGCGCATCCGGGGCACACTGGCGCTGTTCGGTGCAGCCAGCGGGCCCGTGCCGCCCTTCGATCCTCAGCGGCTCAATCCGGCGGGGTCACTGTTCCTGACCCGGCCGACTCTCGCCCACCACGTCCGCACTCGTGAGGAGCTCACCTGGCGGGCGGCAAACATCTTCGCTGCAGTGGCGGACGGCTCGCTGACAGTGCGCGTCGGCACGGAGTATCCCCTCCGACAGGCGGCACAGGCACACCGCGATCTCGAGGGCCGCGCCACCACGGGGTCGATAGTGCTGTTGCCCTGATCCGGACCTGAACCCGGCGGAATCATGAACTTCGAACGACGACCGCGCAAGGTCCCGAAACAGCCGCCAGCGCCAAAGACCAGAAGTCCGGCATCTGTTGAGGTCTCAGTGTCGGCAGAGCAGTTTCTGGCAAGTAGCGCAATGACTTCCGTGAAACGTTCGTCCCGTCCGACGCGATGCCGGTGATCGACTCACCCTCTGGTGAGGAGATGACCGGCGAAAGGACCGTAGTGGAACTCTGGCCCCACACCTGCGGTGCTCAGCTCGATGTCCCCACGGCCCGATGCCCGCAAGGCCATGGCCGGCCACCGCGAAGGCCATACCTGCGGGCGGTCATTGGAGCCTCCGGCAGTCAGAGCCGGAAGATGCGCGCACGCATCCCCCACCCGGCGCTGGACCAGTAGGGGCCGAAGCAAGCCACCGTGCCCGACTGTCCGACAGGCAGGTCTTTGCGCGTTGTGAACTGGCCCAGAATCGGCGGATTGGCGGTGAAGTCGTATCCGACGCAGTCGATCTCGAGTCGGTAGCTGCCCGCATCACCTTGGCAGGTCCCGTTGTAGGCCCATGGGCCGTTCATCGATCCTGAGCAGCCGGGCTCGGCGGCGGCTGTTCCGGTGGCCATCCCCGTGAGGGCGACTGCCACAGCAGGAGCTACCAGGCACATCGCTATTGCTCGAGCCGACGTTCGCATACTGAGCTCCGATTGTTGTTTGTGGTTGATTACCCGGTATCGAAGTTGTGTCGCAACACGTTACAGAGTTGGGGCTGTGGCAGCGAGGAGGGCGCGTATGAATCGCGCACGAAACTGAGGGTTCCCCCGCATTGTTGGAGGGCCGATTACCGGGTTCCAGCTGGAACGCGGTGATGGTAGCCGGCTTCGAACTCATCCGGTGATCGACAGCCCCGCAGCTCTCGACGCGGTACCGCTGAATTTGAGCGTTCTCGAGCGCACCCTGGGCGCGGCGGGCGAAGCGTTCCAGGAAACGCTCGTCTACCGGAAAGTGTCTCGCACGGCACAAACGCCGCCCGGGCGCGGGCCGGGTCGCCCGGGGTTTACGAGCATGGAGACGAGAACCAGGTCGTAGGCGGTTTCGCCCAGGTCGGCGGTTGTTAAGAGGGCGTCCTCGCGCATCAGCTCGGCTTGCCGTAGACCTACCTGAAGCTCCGCTTGATCGGCGCGCCACCACTCAGCTGCGGCATCGCGCCAATGCACCGTCCCAACAGTGTCTTCGACCGCCGGTGGTAGTCGACGCTGATCCGGCTGCCGTCGCCGTGCGGCTCGACACGGAACTCGAACGTGCAGCCCGCCTCGAAGATCTTCCCGTCAAGCGCGGTGCCCTCCGTCACGTCGGCGGGTTCTGTCCCCCAGCTCGCTCATGCAATTGGTAGAGGCGCGCCGTGAGGGCCGGCCACACCTCCGGCCGGCGGTCGGAGAAGTCGACCATCGCGCCGATCACCTTCACAGGCGCGGCGGGCACCGAAGGGTGGCCGAGAAGCGCTGGCATCCCCGATGATCGGACGCCGGCGGTGTGACGATCTTGGGCCGAGACCGGTGCGTTCCGAGGAAATGCCACGAAGCCGAGACAGACTGCGGTGACATCGCCATGAGACAAGGCGAAGCGCCCCACCTGACGGCGCTACGATGCGCCATCGGATTTGAGTATCTACAGGAGCATCCTCTTGGGGGCCACCGCCGGTGGTCAGACCGCCGGGTAGGCGGATCACCAACTGGACGGCGCGGATAGGGTGGCCGGCGTGTCTCTACTGAATCCAGAGCTTCCCGGCCGAGTCTTCACGGCCGGAGAGCCGTACCACGTCGGCCGCGAAAAGGTCCGCGAGTTCGCCCGTGCCGTATCGGCCACGAGCCCGATTCATCACGACCCCGTCGCCGCGCGGGATGCCGGCCACGCCGACGTCGTCGCTCCCCCAACCTTCACCACCGTGGTCCAGGGCGGTGCGGTGCACCACCTTGTCACCGATCCTGATACCGGACTCGACCGCACCCGGCACGTCGCGGTCCACACGACCGAAAAGCTCGACTTCACCCGGCACATCGTCGCCGGAGACGAGCTCACCACCACACTGACCGTCACCGCAGTCACCGAACGCGGCGACGCAGCAATCATGAACACCACCAGCGAGATCCGAGACCACGACGGCCACCACGTCGTCACCATCACCTCGTCGCTGATGATCGGAGCACCCCAATGACCCAGGAACCGGCGCTCGCCAAAGGCGACGTTCTCGCCGAGAACACGCACGTCATCACCCGCGAGAGCCTCGTCCGCTACGCCGGAGCCGCCGGCGACTTCAACGCCATCCACTACAGCGACAAAGCTGCCGAAGACGCCGGGCTGCCCGGTGTACTCGCGCACGGAATGCTCACCGGCGCTCTCGCGCTTCAGACCGTGATCGACTGGCTCGG
>NZ_JBAQEO010000189.1:0-1601 GCF_049286785.1 Rhodococcus sp. (in: high G+C Gram-positive bacteria)
TCCTGGGTCAGCGTCATCATGCGCGGCTCGTCTTCTTCAGGAACACCGAGCAGGCCCATGATGACGTGCAGCGGGTAGTGCAATGCAAAATCCTGGACGAAGTCGATTCGCCCGTCTGTTGCAAGGAGCCGGGAGACGGCGGCCTTGGCCAGGACTCTGATCCTGTCCCCCCACTGTGCCAGGTTCGTCGGCCGGAACCAGTCCAGTGCAATGTCTTTGACAGCGGTGTGCTCAGGGGGATCGAGGTACGTCAGCGTCTCCAGAATCCGCAGGCTGCCGTTGTTGATACTCTTCGTGAACGCGTCGCCCGCCTGATTGGCCAAGATCGGGTTGTGAGAGCCCTTTTCGTCTCCACCCGCGCTGGTGAAGATTCCGGGCTGGCGCTCGATCTCCATGATGTCTGCATACTTGCTGACCAGCCAGATCTCGTCATAGCCTTCTACGGCCGCGCGACCGAGCGGGTTGTTCTCGCGCAGCCATCGGTAGGCCTCGAACAAGGCGTCGTTGTCGCTATGCCCTTCGGGCAAGACGACCTGCCGCGCAATAGCGTCCGGGATCAACTGCGTGGCTTGCTCCGTGGTGCTCATCGATTCTCCTCGCGAACTGTGGCGTTGTGGCATACCTCGACCTCGAGGCATCTCCAACGGGAAGGCTCACTCAGCGTTCCAGCGCCAGGAGTGAGGCGCATCACACCGATGGTGGAAAGATCTCGGCACAACGGGTCATGTGGTGCAGGTCGACCGGGTTCGCCGTCACGACACACCCGGCATCAGCCGCACAACATCAAAGGCAAAATCTCACTGTCCGACAATGAATTCACGAGATGCGGGAACGTCGCAATTCTTGTTTTGGGTCCGAACGTCACGCCGACGCGGCCGGAATCGGCTGAAGTGGTGATGTGCCGGCCTCCAGTCGACGTACAGCGACGCGACCTCCACGCGTGTGCACACGCCGAGTCTCTTGAAGATCCGCTGCACGTGCGACTTCACGGTGCCGTCGGATCCGCTGCGGCACGCGCTTCGATGAAGACCGGAAGGCTTGGTATCCGCCGGACGCGAGGGGTCGATGAACGGCCGGTAGGTGTGTCCATAGGTATCCGGGGGATCAACTACAAAGGGGCGGGGCTGATGCGAGGCAGCCGCCGCAAGACGATTCAGTCGATGGCGTCGGGGCGGCCACCATCTGGGGACCACCGGGCGTGCGGCAGAACGGGGCGTCGGATCTAGCGGTCAACCTTGTCGGCGATCTTCTCCGCGATCTCCGCGCGCAGGACGTGCTTCTGTATCTTGCCCGTCGCCGTCATCGGCAGCGCCTCGACGATCTCCAACCGCTCCGGAACCTTCTGTATTGCCAGACCCTTGTCCAAGAGGAAGTCCTTGATGGTTTCCAGCGTGATGTTCTCTTCACCGGGTGCGGGCACGACGTAGCAGCAGAGCGCCTCACCGAGTTTCTTGTTCGGCATTCCCACCACGGCAACCGCCCGTACGGCCGGGTGCGCGGTCAACAGGTCTTCCACCTCGCGCACACTGATATTCAGGCCGCCGCGGATCACAATGTCCTTGGTACGGCCGGTAACACGGACGAAACCGTCCGCGTCCATA
>NZ_JBAQEO010000190.1:0-5640 GCF_049286785.1 Rhodococcus sp. (in: high G+C Gram-positive bacteria)
TTCCGGCCCCGTAGCTGGTGGCTTCCTTGCGACCGGTGGCCAGCAATTCGAGCGGCGCGATCCCGTCGTGCCCGAGTACGTTGTGTACGCCCGCTGCCGGGCCGTTGCGCGGCTCACCGGCGTCGACGACGAGTACCGATCGCCGTGAGCGGGCAAGTGCGGTGGCGGCACTCAGCCCCGCCGCACCACCCCCGAGCACCACGACGTCGTATCTCTCCCCCGTGGGCCGAGTCCAGATAGTGTTCATCGGGATTCCTCCTTCGTGTTCTTTCGCGCAATCCACACGGTTCGCGCCCCGCGGACGGCGAGATCGGTCCGGTGTAGCACCGACTCGGGTCCGTGCCCGGAGATCAGTCGGTCGAGAGCGTCGAGATCATCGGCAGACAAGTGGTTTTCGAGTCCTTCACGCGTCCGGCTCAGTGCCGTGTGTGCGTATTTCCGTGCAGTGTGGTCGACAGGATCGATATCGATCTCGATGCGCCACATATCCGCGATGTCGAATCCGGCGAGGCGGAGGTTGTCGCTCCAGTCGGGGTGCATGTCCCGTCGTTGTGTGGCTGCGGCTTCGTTGCACCTCGCCTCGAGTCCGGGCGTGCCGATGCCGATGTCGTCGGGCAGAAACCGCTGCTGCGCAGCCATTTCGGTGATCACCAGCACCTCGTCGGGATTCAGGACGTCGAGCAGTTGTCGTAGCAGCGCGTCGGGGTCCTCGATGTGATGCAGCGACAGGGCAGCCCAGACGAGGTCCGCCGAGCCGATAGCCGGCCAACCGGAGTCCAGGTTCGCTTCGACCGTCCGCACACGGGTGTCGAACCCGTTCTGCCGGGCGGCGCCCCGAAGACGATCCAGCATCTCGGTGGATTGATCGACGGCAATGAGCTCTGCCCGAGGGAACCTGTGGGCGAGAGCGATTGTGCCCGAGCCCGTCCCGGCGCCGATGTCGACGATGGTGCGCGGTTCCCGCTCGAGCTGCCCGGCGACCCGATCGAGCAGCGCATCGAGATAGGACCGATGCACCTCCGCGTCGAGGTCCAGCAGAGCGGCCATCGAATCGCCGTGCCAGTGGTCATTCAGTGCATGGTGGTGAGTGTGATCGTGCATGCCTTCACACTAGAGCGCTTCATCCACTTTCGGCATACACTCTTGCCTATGGAGCAAGAATCTGCGGATTTGGACCAGCTCATCCGTCAACGCATCCGAAGCCTGCGCCTCGCGCGGGGGTGGACTCTCGACGCGCTGGCGGCTCGCTGCCACATCAGCCCGTCGAACCTGAGCCGCATCGAGACGGGGCGTCGCAGAATCGCGTTGGACCAGCTCGTCCCGATTGCACGCGCCCTGGATACGACCATCGACGCCCTCGTCGAGTCCGGCGACGATCAGGACGTGGTGATCAGACCGCAACCCTGCAACACACCGGGATACACCACCTGGCTGCTCTCCCGGGAGCGATCACTGAACGGCGTCTCGATCGCGAAGATGCGCATCACCAACGAACGCCCGATCTCCACGGACGCACTGCCTGTTCACCCGGGCCACGAGTGGTTCACCGTGCTCTCGGGCACCGCCCGGCTCCAGCTCGGCGAGCGCACCATCATCATCAACGACGGCAACGCCGCCGAGTTCTCGACGATGACGCCGCACGCCATCAGCGCACACGACGGTCCCGTGGAGATCCTCACGATCCTCGATCACAACGGAGAGCGTGCGCACCTTCGGGGCGGCAGTTCGAAGTGACTCGGCCGCGCGGTCAGCATCGTGCCTGTCCAGAAGGCCACCAGCTCTTCCCGGCTCTCGGAATTGCGACATCCACACCGGTCGGCGCAATAGGCTTCCACACGGCGAGCTCTCACGACCCGGTACCGACCCCAGGAGGTCCTCTTGAATCTCAAACGCAACCTCGGCGCCTGCGCGATCGCAGTCGGCATGTCTGCCCTTGCGACAGCGGGGATCGCCTCTGCGGCGGTGACCGTCCCGTTCCAGATCAATCCCGCTCCGTTCGGAAACCCGAACGGAAGCTTCGACGTGCCGCCGTCCAGTTGCGTGGCCGTGCTCGATGAACAGCCCGGCAGCGTGACGATCTCGGGAGCAAAGCCGGGTGGGTGGGGCTGCATCATCTACTCGGAGGTGAACTGGCTGAACCTTTCGACCGGCGCCGCGGGCACTGCCTGGATGTCGGACGGGCTGAACGGGTTCCCGCCGGAAGCCACCCTGAACACCGGAAGCGGGCAGGTCGCTCTCACACTCCGGCCGACGGTCGGCCCGACCACCCCCGGTTTCGCCACCTTCTACGTGCCCTAGGGGTTGGCCGGCCCAAGCGGTCACGAAGACCTTCAGCCGGCGGGACTCGGAGCCGGAGCCGTCGACGCCACGACAGGCGCGCGGCGCGTACCGATTGCGAACAGGACGAGTCCGACGACGATCCACGCTGCGAGAGTCAGTGCGGCGGTGAGTCCCCCGGCTCCGTGGAAGTAGGCGGCCGAGCGCACCAGGGCTCCTGCCGCTCCCGGAGGGAGGATCTGCCCGAACGTACCGAGCCCACTCGGAAGCCATGCCGACGTGGTGGAGATCCCGGCCAGCGGGTTTCCGAGGAACATCATGGCCATCGCGCCGATGGTGAATCCTTTGGCACCGAACACGTTCTGAAGCCCCGCGAGAGGGAGCGCAAGCGCTGCGATGCCCATCGCCATCGAGGCCGCCACCGGCCAGAAGGCTGCTTCGATGCTGCCGAAGGAGAAGGTCAGGACAGCAGCGACCACGATGCCACCGAGCGCAGCGAAACCGACCAATCCCGCCAGGTACCAGGTGTTGCTGCGCGGGAAGACCTTCCGGAACGCGACGACGGGAACGATGCCACCGAACACGAGTGGGAACGCCAGACCGCCGATTCCGATACCCGTCGGGTCCGCTTTCGGCAGCGGGACGACGTCTTCGACGGATACGTTGGTGCCGGTTACCTGGCCGATGACGTGGGCGGTGTTGGTGAGCGCCCCGGAAATGGTGGCCGAGCCGGCACTGGCCACCAAAGCGCAGAAATCGGAACCGTCGAGGACGAATCCGCCGACGATGTCAGGGTCGAGGATCGCGGCCCTCAAGCCCTCCTCCGATTCGAAGCGCTGCGGCTCGTATGCCTCCGGAGCCGCCGCGGTCAGAGTCTGTTCGAATTCGGCGACGGCCGCGGGTGCCCCGACCATGCCCACGCGCAGGTCGTGGGGACCGCTCTTCAGCGACGGCATGATGAAAACCATCAACAACAGCACCAGGATCACACCGAGCCCGCAGCTCATACCCAGCAGCGAGACCACGGGATGAGGTTTGCGTCCGGCCGCGGGCGCCTTCTCGGGGACCGGGGTGTGGGTACTGATATCTGCCATCGCTTCTTCCTTGCCCGGACGGAATAACCGGAGGATTTTTATCCACTTATACTGGATGATAATCCTCCGGTTAGGGTGGGAGTGTCAACGTGACCCGCCACACCGCCGGCTGCAAAGGAGGGAACTATGCGTTCCGATGCCGCGAAGCGTCGGCAGGCGATCATCCGGGAAGCACGACGGATGTTCGCGGCTCACGGGAGCGACGTCGCGCTGGAGAGTATCGCCGCCGCCGCAGGCGTGGGGATCGCCACGCTCTACCGCAACTTCGATTCGAGGGCCGCGCTGGCAGACGAGGTGGCCCTGGCCATCCTGGGCGACATGCAGCGTGCCGCAGCCGAAGCCCTGGACGCGATCGACTCCACGCCCGAAGCGGCGTGGGTGGGGTACGTCCACCGCCTGGTGGAGTTGGATCTGGGCGCACTCTCCGCAGCGCTGGGTGAGTTCGTGGTAGACGAACTGTCCGAATCTGTAAGCGATGCGCAGGAACGGACGCTCGCCGGGGTCGAGGAACTGCTCGGCGCAGCCAAGTCTGCCCGTCTGGTCCGTTCGGACCTGGGCGCGCTGGAGTTCGTCCTGGCGATCGGCATGATCACCCGACCTCAGCCTGAAGCCATTCGCGCGATCGCCCCGAACCTGGTCCCGCAACTGATTTCGATCGTCTTGGCAGGAATGCGACCTTAGCCCCCGCACTCACCGTGGCATTGCGCGGACGGGACCCGCCCGAACCCGATAGCGTCGTCGGATGATCACCGGCCTGCATTCACTCGTCTACTCCGACGATCCCGATGCGACGCGTGCCTTCTTCCGCGACGTCCTCGGTTTCACCTTCGCCGACACCGGCGGAGGATGGCTCATCTTCCGCACCGGACCATCCGAACTCGGAGTGCATCCGACGTCCGGTGTACACGAAGGCACCGAGTACACCGCACCACGGCACCAGGCCATCTCGTTGATATGCGACGACCTCGAGGTCACCATGGCCGAATTCTCCTCGAAGGGTGCACAATTCACCCGGAAGATACGCGACGAGGGGTACGGCCTCACCGTTGATGTCGCGGTGCCGGGCGCCGACGACATCCTGCTGTTTCAACCGCGCTACAACCCGCCGGCGTTCCTGCCCCGCTAGACGGTGGGATGATGGCGCTCGTGCCGATGCCCTCACCGCTGCCCGTCAAGAACGGAGTCGGACCGACGCGGCTGCGCGTTCCGACGTCCGGGCCGTGGACGACGATCGCCGAGTACGTCGTCGCGAGGTTCGACCATCTGGACGCGGACGGCCTGTACCGGCGGTTCGACGCCGGCGAGATGGTGGGCACCGACGGCCGTCCGATCGGTCGCGGCGCGGCGCTGGGCGCGGACCGGTTCGTCTGGTACTACCGCGATCTGCCGGTGGAGGCCCCTGTGCCGTTCCACGAGGAGATCCTGTACGTCGACGACGACCTCGTCGTGATCGACAAGCCGCACTTTCTTCCGACTACCCCGGCCGGGCGCTACCTGCGCGAGTCCGCGCTCGTCCGATTGCGCACCCGCCTCGACAATCCGGACCTGACGCCGATCCATCGCCTCGACCGCGCGACCGCCGGCCTGGTTATGTTCTCGGCCCGTCCCGCGACGCGCGGCGCACACCAGTCGCTGTTCGAGAAGCGGCAGGTCGTGAAGGTCTACGAGGCGGTGTCGGACCAACCGCCAGGGTGGGACCCGGACGCACCGGCACTTGCCGGGCGCGCCGTTCCCGTCGTCTACCGCAACCACATCGAGGCGCGGCGCGGAGAGTTGCGGGTCGTCGTCGACGGCGTCCGTGAGCCCAACGCCGAGACGGTCATCGAGGTGTGCGGGACCGGCGTGAGCGCCTCCGGACGTGCTGTGCTGCACACGGTCCTGCGTCCGCACACCGGACGGATGCACCAGTTGCGGGTGCATCTGGCGGCGCTCGGCATCGGGATCCTGGGCGACCGTCGGTATCCCGACCTGCTGCCCGAGGCGCCGGACGATCATTCCCTCCCCCTCCAATTGCTTGCGCGGGAACTGGAATTCACCGATCCGTTGTCGGGGGTGCCGCGACGGTTCGTCACCCGCCGAACGTTGGACGAGGCGCCCGTGTCGGGGCGCTGAGCGGGCGCACGCGCGTGCGCGGCCAGGTTGGTCCTTGGGCGAGTCGCCCGTGTCGGGACGCTGCCACCCGTCGTGTTCCGAGATGCGAGATGCCGCCGACCCGTGGGTCGGCGGCACCTCGTCAGCTACTACCAGGGGCTACACGTTGAAGCGGAAC
>NZ_JBAQEO010000191.1:0-4888 GCF_049286785.1 Rhodococcus sp. (in: high G+C Gram-positive bacteria)
GTGCGGGCGTCGATCACGAACCGCCCGGGCACGCCCGCGATGGTGTGCCCGGAGACGGTGGCGACGTTCGATGCAGGGACCGTGGCGGTGGCTGCGTCGCTCATCCGATTGTGCTCGGGGATTTGGCGATCCGGTTCTCCCATTCACGGGCGGTGGCCCGGTCGAGTCCGAGGTTCTCGCGCAGTGTGGTGCCCTCGTACTCGGTGCGGAACAGGCCGCGCTTCTGCAGTTCGGGGACGACCTGCCGGGTGAAGTCCTCGAAGCCGCCGGGCTGGTAGGGGGCCTGCACCATGAAGCCGTCGCAGGCACCCTCGGTGAACCACTGTTCGAGTCCGTCCGCGACTTCGGTTGCGGTGCCGATGAATCCGCCCTCGACTCGTCCGCCGTACTGTTTGCCCAGCTCGCGCAGCGTGAGGCCCTCACGTTCGGTGATCTCACGGACCTCGCGGTAGTGGCCCTCGACGCCGGGGACCTCGACGTCGGGCAGTCGTTCGTCGAGCGGGAACGTCGACAGGTCGACGTCCAGGTGGTAGGCGAGAGTCGACAACCCGCCCAGCGGTGGCACCAGCTCGAAGAGTTCGTCGAAGGTCTGCTGCGCGATCGCGGTGGTGGGGCCGATGACCGGCGCGATCGACGGCAGGACCTTCACCTGGCGGGGATCGCGACCGTGTGCGGCGGCCCGCTCCTTGATCTCACGGTAGAAGTCTTGCGCCGACTCGAGTGAGGCGTGGCTGCAGAAGATCACGTCGGACCAGCGGGCTGCGAAGTCCTTGCCCTTGGCGGAGGCGCCGGCCTGGATCAGCACCGGGTAGCCCTGCGGTGGCCGGGGCACGTTGAGCGGGCCCTGGACGGTGAACCACTCGCCCTTGTGGTCGATGGCGTGCACCTTGGCGGGGTCGGCGAACAACGGCTCCTCGGTGTCGAGGACCAGCGCCCCATCCTCCCAGCTGTCCCACAGCTTGGCGGCCACCTCGAGGAACTCGTCGGCGCGTTCGTAGCGCTTCTCCCGCGGAAACTGCTCGTCGCGGTTGAAGTTGCGGGCCTCGGACTCCTGGAACGAGGTCACCACGTTCCAGGCGGCGCGTCCCGCGGTGAGGTGGTCGAAGCTCGCGAAGGAGCGGGCGACGGTGAACGGCTGCGCGTACGTGGTGGACACGGTCGCGGCAAGTCCGAGGTGCCTGGTGACTGCACCCATCGACGACAGCACGTGCAGTGGGTCGAGACGCATCGACCCGAGGGCCCCATTACGCAGCTGCGTGTCGGTGCTCGATCCGAATCGGTCGGGGACGGAGAGGATATCGGCGAAGAATGCGAGATCGAATCGGCCGTCCTCGAGGGTACGGGCGATGTTCTGGTAGTAGTCCGCGGACAACCACCCGGGGACTGAGGCCGGGTAGCGCCAGCCTCCGGGGCGGCCGGGGCCGGCGGTGATGAACGCGGCAAGATGCATCTGGGAGTCGGACATGGTGTTGCTGATACCTACTTCGAGAGTTCCTGGTTGATGACAGATCTGATCGAGTCGAACCGCGGGTTCTGCAGCCACGACGTGACGTCGACCTGATCGGGGTATATACCGAGCCGGTGGAAGTTGTCCGCGAGGTCCTGCGTGCCTGCGACCGCGTCCGCGCCGACCGAGGTGAACTGCCCTGCACCGGAATACGAGAGCCGGCCGGTCTTGACGAGATCCAGGTACACCTGGGCCTCGAGTTCACTGCCCCCGAAACCGCCGAGCCGGGTGAACTCGGCGACGGCGGCCTCCGGGTTCGCCTCGATCCAGCGCTGCGCATCACGGACGTTGCGAACCAGGGTCGCTGCCGCCTCCGGGTGGTTGTTCGCGAACGACTCGCTCGCGACGAAGAACGCGTAGTCGTAGGTCTTCACGTCGGGCAGGGTGGCGGCGCCGTGCTTACGCTTGGCCAGTTCGGCCGTCGGCTGCCAGGTGATCCAGGCATCCACCTTGCCCTGGGCGAACGCGGCCTCGGCGTCGGCGGCGGTGAGGTTGACGTACTCGATGTCGTCGATCGTCAGGTCCGCGGACTCGAGGTACTTGACCAGGCTGTAGGTGCCGGTGGTGCCGCGGTGGTCGGCGACCTTGCGGCCCTTCAAATCTGCGGCGGATCGGATGTCCGAACCCTGCGGCACGAGGACGTCCACCTCGTCACTCGGCAGCGGGTACGCCACCAGCGGCACGATCGGCACGCCGCCGCCGATCGCGTAGATGACGGCGGTCGCGGTGGCGAAGGAGAAGTCGACGCTGCCGGACTTGATCGCCTCCATCACCGGCAGTGACGCCGGGAATCCTGTGGTCCATTCCGCAGGCACCCCGAGGGCGGTGCTCACATCGAACCCTCCGAGGTTGTTGCGAAGCACGGTGCCCGGTTCGGCGTTGCCGTCACCGATCAGGGCGTACCGGACCTGGGAGAGGGGACTGCCGTCGTCGGCTGCGGCGGCGTCGGAGCCGCAACCAGCGAGGGACAGGGCGGTCAGACCGAGCAGGCCGGCGCCGGTGGACTCGAGGAAGCCGCGCCGGCTCAGCGTCGGGGTGGTCAGGGGTGACATGGCGGGAGTTGAACCTTCCTTGGATGGGTCAATGGGTCAGATGGGTCAGATGGGGTCAATGGGTCAGGAGTGCAGTGCGCGATCGGCCTCGAGGAGTCCGTCGAGGAACTCTTCTTTCCAGGTCGCGAGCCGGGCATCGCCGCGGTGCCGGGGGCGGGCCTGGTCGATCCGGAGCTCGCGGGTGATCCCGGATTCGGTGAGCAGCAGCACCCGGTCGGAGAGGATCAGCGCCTCCTCGACGTCGTGGGTGACGAGCAGAACGGTGCGCGGGCGTTCGGCGAGCATGCGTTCGAGCAGTTGCTGCATCGTGACGCGCGTGATCGCATCGAGAGCGCCGAACGGTTCGTCGAGGAGCAGCACGTCGGGCCGGTGGAGCAGGGCCCTGGCGAGGGCGACGCGCTGACGTTGCCCGCCGGAGAGCTCGGAGGGCCAGTCGTTCTCGCGGCCGGCGAGTCCGACCTCGCCAAGCAGAGCGGCAGCCTCGTCGCGGCGTCCACGGGTGCCGAGTGCGGCGTTGTCGAGGACGGTGCGCCACGGAAGCAGGCGGTCCTCCTGGAACATCATGCGGGAGACGACCGGTCGGTCGGCGGTCGGCTCTACACGGCCTTCGGTGGGTTCCTCGAGCCCGGCGAGGATGCGGAGCAGGGTGGACTTGCCGACGCCACTGGGGCCGAGGAAGGTCACGAACTCGCCGGGTGCGATGGACAGGTCGATGCTGTCGAGGACCCGCTTGTCGCGGTAGCGGTGCCCGACACCGAGCAGGTCGAGGCCGACGAGAGCATCGCGGGGCATCAGCGGTTTCCTTTCTGGTAGTTCGGGTTCCAGCGGAGGGCTCGTGCCTCGACCAACCGAATGAGCTGGTCGGCCAGGAGGCCCGCGAGGGCGTAGAGCATGATGGCGAGGACGATCCGATCGTTGCGGAGAAGGTCGCGGCCGTTCTGGGCGAGGAATCCGATGCCCTCGCTGGTGGCGATGGTTTCGGCGATGACGAGGGTCAGCCACGCGACGCCGAGTCCGTAGCGGATGCCGGTGAGGATCATCGGCATCGCGCCGGGCACGATGATCTGCCGGATCAGTGCGCCTCGACCGAGACCGTAGGACTGGCCGAGCTGCACGAGCTTGGGATCGACGGTGCGGATGCCCGCAACGGTGTTCAGGTACACGGGGAAGATGACGCCGAGGGTGACGAGCATGACCTTCGGCAGCTCGCCGATTCCGAACGCCGCAATGAGCAGCGGGACCAGCGCGAGATGCGGCAAGGCGCGCAGCATCTGCAGGGTCCGGTCGATGAGGCCCTCCGCGATGCGCGAAAGACCGACGGCGAAGCCGAGAACAAGCCCGATCGCGGTGCCGATGGCGAAGCCGAGGACGATGCGCCGCACACTCACCAGTAGGTGGGTCTGCAGTTCGCCTGTACCCCAGAGGTTGCCGGTGGTGTCGAGGACCTTGCTCGGGGGCGGCAGGATCGCCGCCGAGACGATGTCGGTGGACGACGCCCACTGCCAGCTGAGCAGCACCAGGACCGGCACGACCCACGGCAGCAGGGAGGTCCCGCGCGGCAGTCGGGCAGGGCGTCGCTGCCGGGGAGGCTGGGCGACGGGCGCGGTGGCCGGGGTCGCGGTGAGCGTGAGGTCAGGCATGTCCGGCCGCCGTCGGTGCGGGTGGTGTGGTGTTCATCGTTCTCCTCGCGGGCTGCGGTGCGAAGAGCAATGTAGATGCAGATGAACACCGATGACGACAGTTGTATACACAGGGATTGAAACTCTTCCCAGGAACCCGACCCTCTGGTAAGCGTTGCTCAACCGATTTACGGCATACGAGGACGAGGGGAACATCCGGTGGGGAACGACAGATCGCCGTACACGCAACTGCGCGAAAGGATCACGGGGGGTCACTGTGCACCGGGATCGCTGTTGGTGCCGGCCTCGGTCGGCACCGAACTGGGGCTCTCCCGAACCCCCGTGCGCGAGGCCTTGCAGCGACTCGAGTTCGACGGCCTGGTGACCAAGGTCACCCGTGGCTACGTGGTGCGCGTACGCACCGAGGAGGAGGTGCTGGCGATCTGCGACGCCCGGATCGCGCTGGAATCCGCCTCCGCGTTCGCCGCGGCCGCTCGGCGCTCCGAAATCGACCTGGCCCGCCTCACCAGCCTGTTCGAACGCGCACTCGAAGCACCGGACCCGGAGAGCGCGCTACTGCTGCACAACGAGTGGCACGCGGCGCTGCGGGTCGCCGCCCACAATGCAACCATCGCCGAGTTGATGGAACGCCTCGACGCCCAACTGGCGGTCTACGACGCGGATGAGTCGAAGGCACCGGCGAACCTCGA
>NZ_JBAQEO010000192.1:0-3696 GCF_049286785.1 Rhodococcus sp. (in: high G+C Gram-positive bacteria)
ACCGTGTCCTGTATGAGGGGTGATGAGGCTCGCGTGGCCCGGGACTTCGCGGGGTGGTTGTCGTCTCACGGGTGGGTGGTTCGTACCGAGGTGGATTTCATCGACATCGTTGCCGAGAAGGACGGCCGCCGGCTCTACGCCGAGGTCAAGGGTGCGACGACCGTGCCGGGGTTGGATGTCGATACCGCTATCGGGCAGCTGGTGAGGCGGATGCCGAGCGAACCGGATCGGTCGGTGTCGTTTGCGTTGGTGGTTCGTGACGAGCCGCGATCGGTGGAAGCGGCGGTGCGAGCGCCTCAGCGGATTCTGGATCTGTTGGGGATGGCGCTGTATGCGGTCGATGAGGACGGTGGCGTGCGGCAACTCTTCGGCCGCGTATGAGACTTCCCGACGCGGGCGGGGACAGCCAGCAGGGTGGCCGGTAGCATCACCTCGCCCCGCGATGGTGGGGGTAGTGCGGTGATGGGGCGGTAGCTCAGTCGGTTAGAGCCGTGGACTCATAATCCATTGGTCGCGGGTTCGAGCCCCGCCCGCCCCACCGCGTTCATCGTCGGCCTCAACAGGCCGGTGGAGGGACGGGGTCAGGCCGCCCGGATCGAGAGTGTGCGAGGCGGTGACATGGCCGTGGCGGATCCCCGGCCGGTAGGTTAGGTGGTAAATGTCTCGAACACCGGTGCTGCCATCGGATCGGCCGCTGCATGCGGTACCCCATTTCCCCGTTGTGTACACCAACTGCAGGTTCGGGCGGGTGACTCCCTTGCCCAGGAGAAGCCGGCGACGCCTCGGACGAGGTATCCGAAGCTTTGATGCCAACTCCTCGAGGGGCAGGCCTTTCTCCCCTGCCACAGCGAACGCCGATCGCAGCAGCGAGGGGATCTCTCCCGGATAGCCTGGACGGAATTCGGATTCCCATGTCACGCTGTAAGTTCCGTGCCGACCGCCGCCATGCTGAAGCCGCTATTGGTGGCGTAGTGGCGCCTGCCCCGACCGGTGACCGTGCGGCGTGGGAACCCTACCCAGGTACCGGGTGGTTGTTGTGCCCGGCGTCGGTCATCTGAGCCCGAGAATCAGGTGGCGCTGCGTTCGGCGGATCCCACCGCGTCGAGCACGGCGGCACGCGTCGAGACGTCGGAGGTGAGAGCCTTCTCGACGGTTCCGACGTTGAGCAGTTGCCGCCACCTGGCCTCGTCGAATGGCGATGGGCGCGTATCGGACAGGAACTCCTCGACGGTGTGGACAAAGCGCATGGGGTCGTCCCGGAAGGGGAAGTGACCGGCGCCCCGGAAGATCTCCAGCCGCGAACCCGGCATTGCCGCGTGCGCGGAGTGGGCGTGGCTGACGGGGATGACCGTATCCCGATCTCCCCAGATGAGTTGAACAGGAAGACCAGCTGTCAGATAGCAACGGTCGAGCATCGTCACCGTCTGTCCGCGCCAGTCGACCACCGCCCGCAGGGTGCGTAGGTAGGCCTCGTACGCGGCGGTGTCGGGAAGTTCGGTCAAGATACGCACCAGATCCGGTGTGTCGTGCAGCGCCGCACCGGGGCGCAGGGGAGTGCCGTGCAGCCGAGTCAACACGGTTCCCACCCACCGCACCGCGGGCACCGCTCCCGGCAGGCGCAGCAATTTCAGTGCCTCATTGACGATCGGCGTCGCCGCGAGGCGCAGGAGTGGATGAACGTCCTTGGTGATACCGCCGGCGGAAACCAGGATGAGCCGATCCACCATCTGTGGGAACTGGTAGGCGAACTGCATCGCGATGCCGCCGCCGAGCGAATGTCCGATCACGGTGGCGTGGTCGATTCCCAGGGTCGAGAGTAGATCGCGCATGCCGTTGGCGTAGGCGGCGACGGAATAGTCGGCACGGGGTTTGTCGGACCGTCCGTGGCCGAGTAGATCGGGTGCGATCACGGTGTAATTCTCGGCGAGGTGCGGGATGATCTCGGTCCATGTCGACGAGTTGTCGCCGATGCCGTGCAACAGCAGCAGCGCGGGGCCGTCACCGGTCATGCGGAAGGCGCGTCGGTACCCGTGGATGGTGCGGAACATCATCTGTGGCTCGGCGTCGGGCACCTGCCTGAGTCTGCGCATGCGACTGGGGTTCATCGCACCCTCCTCGACTGTCGCGTTCTACGTCGATTCTTCGCTTCACCCCGTCGACACACGTGACGACACGCCCCACCCGAGGGTGTCGACATCAGGAGGTCGCTGCCTCCTCCCGTTCCCCGAAGCAGCCGCGAGACGTTCGCTGGTTATTCGCGGTGGAGGCCGCGGCGTTACACCCACGTCGGCGAGAGTCGGGTCGGGCATCGTTCGCTCTCGGACGGGGATCTGATCAGTCCTTGTCTGTTATGTGGGTTGGCTACCGTGGGGGTTTGTGGCAGCAGGTATTCCGGGGCCGTCGGACAAGATGGCGCCGAGCCTCGAGGTGGCGCTCGACTTCGCTCGGGAATGGGTGGAGTTCCTCGATCCCGACGACGCCGAGCATCTCATCGCCGCGGATATGACGTGGCTTCTCTCGCACTGGACCTGTGTGTTCGGTACCCCGGCTTGCCAGGGCATCATCGCGGGCCGACCCGACGACGGCTGCTGTTCGCACGGCGCCTTCTTCTCCGACGAGGGAGGATGTGGAGAGGTTGCACGAGTCGGTGAAGCTGGTCAGGCCCGAGGGCTGGCAGTTCAGGAAGCAGGGTCTGGGGAAGAGGGGGTACATCGAGGAGGACGAGCTCGAGGATGAGTCGGCGCTGCGTACCCGCCGCTACCAGGGCGCGTGCATCTTTCTCAACCGTCCCGGATTCGAGGGTGGCATCGGGTGCGCGTTGCATTCGATGGCGCTCGAGCGCGGCATCGAGCCGCTCGAGGTGAAGCCGGACGTGTGCTGGCAGCTGCCGATCCGGCGCACCCAGGAATGGGTGGAGCGACCCGACGGTGAGCAGATCTTGAAGACGACGATCACCGAGTACGACCGCCGCGGCTGGGGTGAGGGCGGCGCGGACCTGGACTGGTACTGCTCCGGCTCGCCGGACGCGCATGTCGGCGCCAAGGCGGTGTGGCAGTCGTATGCGCCGGAGCTCACCGAGTTGCTCGGTGAGGCCGCGTATCGGGAGCTGGCGCGGCTGTGCAAGCGACCCCCGAGTGAAATCTCGTCAACATGAGCGGTGTCGGCGACCAGCTTCGCTGCGATGAGCGGGCGCGCACCGAGGAATCGCCAACAAGGATAGGGCCAGCTGTGAGCCAGCTGTGAGCCGACTGGGCGGCAAGCCGCCTGATAACGGTACTCATCCCTGCGCCGGGTCGCGGGCCGGCACGGCCTACGTTCAGCGCCTCGCGGGCGAGTGCGGCGCGGCGATCGCTGTCCCCGTGTAGCGGACTCCTTGTGCGGGCTACGGTGCCTTGCGTATGCGAGAGTCCGTTGCCGCTCGCGTCGTGAGAGGGAGGGCCTGGACAATCAGCAGGCCAACGACTGCAGGTAGGTCAGGAGGGCGGTGATCCGGCAAGTCGGTCCCATCGACCGGGGCCGGCAACCTCGGAGACGCCGACGACAGTCGGCCGACACAGCCCAAACCTATGCTGATACGTCATGTCACGAGGAGTGCGGGTGAATCATGGTTCACCTCGTGGTGCAACATGAAGGGAAACGCTCATTCGACAATGGTGGTGAGGAACTTTATGGATCCCGTAGTCACACAGCCCGAAC
>NZ_JBAQEO010000193.1:0-14494 GCF_049286785.1 Rhodococcus sp. (in: high G+C Gram-positive bacteria)
GATCTGGTCGTCGTCGAACAGGCACGCGATCAGCACGTCGACGTCGGACAGATCGGCCGGGGTGTCGACCGGTGTCGCCCCGGCCGACGCCAGGCGCTCGCGCACCTCCGGTCGACGGGCGAACACCGAAACGCGCCGCCCTGCCTGCAGCAGCCGTTCGACCATCGGTTCACCGATCTGTCCGGCACCGATGAATCCGATGTGCTTGTCGTTCATGAATTCTCCGCATTCGTGGGTCATGGGTCGTTGAGTCGTGGGAGACGATCAGAACTGGAGGGGTCGAGCGGCGATATCCGGGTGATCGAAGCCGAGTTTCCCGTGTCTTCGTGCCCCGCCGAGCTTGCCGAGCGGGGCGAAGATCTCGTTCTGGCGGTCGTTCGCCGACTGCTGCTCGGGCGTGAGGTCGGCTTCGTGGAGGATCGCCTCCTGCGGGCAGGCCGGCTCGCACGCGCCGCAGTCGATGCACTCGTGAGGATTGACGTAGAGCTGGCGCTCACCCTCGTAGATGCAGTCGACCGGGCACTCGCGCATGCACGAGCGATCCATGACGTCGACGCAGGCGTCGGTGATGACGTAAGGCATGGCCCCACCTTTCGATCAGGAAGACGGTGTGAGTGATCCGCGAGATTCCACGTCCACGACGCGTGAGGTGTCGCCCGCGGCGACCAGTGCGTCCCAGGCAGCGATCTTGACGCGATTTCGTCCGTGTGCGGCGCCGAGCGCTATTTCGGCACGCCGGATCGCGGTCCAGGACATCTTGTCCAAGAAGCGGATTCCCCGTGCGGAGAGCTCGTCTTCCGCTTGCCGGAACGTGTACTGGGCGTGCCGGGTGGCGAAGTCTGCGAGTAGCACCTCTGCCGTGTCCGCCGCGTCGCCCCGGTTGGTACCCAGGATGCCGGTCGGACCGCGCTTGACCCAGCCGACGGCATATTCCCCGATGTTCGCGGTGCCGTCGCGCAGCACCCGATGGCCGACGTGCGGGATCGTCCCGGTGTTCTCGTCGAACGGCACGCC
Source organism: Rhodococcus sp. (in: high G+C Gram-positive bacteria) (assembly GCF_049286785.1). GTDB lineage: Bacteria > Actinomycetota > Actinomycetes > Mycobacteriales > Mycobacteriaceae > Rhodococcus_F. The sequence goes on from NZ_JBAQEO010000193.1 coordinate 1,015, forward strand.
GGGCAGAGGTCGGGACCGGTAGCCGATGGCCCGGACCACGAGATCCGCAGCCAGGTCGATCGTCGAGCCGTCGGAGTCCAGCCGAATACCCTGCACCGCGCCTTCGCCGAGCAGCCGATTCGGTCGTACGCCGAAGTGCAGGTGCACGCGCCGCGGCGCTCCGGACGCCGCACGCGTGGCCCACTCCCGCAGGACCTTCAGGTTGCGCCGCCCGACCGGGCCAAGTCCTTCCGGATCCGCGTCGGGGATCGACGACGGGTCGACGAGAACGTCGACACCGCCGAGATCACCGAGTTCGCGCAGCTCCTTGGTGGTGAACCTCGCGTGTTCGGGACCGCGCCGCGCGATCAGGTGCACGTCGGTCACCGCGCTGCTCGAAAGTAAGGACAGCGCATCGGCGGGGATATCGGTAGCCCTCAACGAATCCGGGTCCTTCACGAGGATCCGCGCGACGTCGAGAGCAACGTTGCCCGCACCGATCACGACGGCCGTACGGACATCCCGCAGAGTGCGCGGCGGCGCCTCGGGATGGCCGTTGTACCACTTGACGAACTCCGTCGCGGAAATGCTCCCGGGCAGGTCTTCGCCTTCGATCCCGAGCCGGCGGTCGCTGTCGGCCCCGGTCGCGTAGACGACGGCGTCGTACCAGGACCGCAACTCGTCGGTGGTGATGTCACGTCCGATCTCGACGTTGCAGAACAACCCGACATTCGGTCGGTCGAGGATCTCCTGGAATGTCTCGGACGCGGACTTGATCGTCGGATGGTCGGGTGCGACTCCGTAACGCAGCAGTCCGAACGGAACAGGGAGGCGATCGAAAAGGTGTACCACGTGGCCCTTTTCGTCGTCGTGGGTGAACTGGTCGGCGGTGTACAAACCGGCGGGGCCGGCGCCGACCACCGCGATGCGCAACGGTCGCGTCTCGGAATGCATGGCGTGGGTCCGTGTCGTCGGGGTGACGATCAGCGGACGGAGATCGCTCGTTCGGGGCAGGCTGCGACGCCGGCCGCGATGTCCTCGTCGAGAGGTTCGGTGACATCTCGGTTGACCGGGACCGCGTAGCCGAGGTCGTCGATGTCGAACACGTCGGGGGCGACGGCGTGGCAGCGGGCGTGGCCGGAGCATTTGGCGGTATCGATCGTGAGCTTCATGGGGTCCTACCGTTTCGGGAGTGACGGACTCGTGTAAGGCGAGGGTCGCCGCCCGCCGGGCGGTCGACGGACGTCAGATATGAGACTCATGTAGCGTTGAAGTCGCATATAGTGAGATCCTCTGCGGTCGATAGTAGCGATAGATGCTCGCAATGTCGAGACCTGTGTCACATCGATGCATATGTTGTGGTAGCAGGCACCGAACCTGCAGGCGAGAGGCCGCCATGACAGCACCGGCAACTAGTGTCTTTCCCATGACGCCGCACACCTACGAGCCGTTCGACGCGGACGACGACAGCGTCCGCGCACGACTGGTGCGCGCAGCGGACGAAGAGATGACGGAGCAGGGCACCGCCTCGGTGACGATGGCCGCGGTGGCCGAGCGTGCCGGGGTGTCCCGCGCGACCGCCTTCCGCCAGCTCGGTGGCACGTCCGAGATGATCATTCAGGTGGGCCTGTACCGCTCCCGGAAGCACATTGCCCGGGTTCAGGAAATCATGGACTCGCGGGCGGACGTCTTCTCGAAGATGGAGGACGCCATGGTGTACACCACCCGCGAACTTCCAGGTGACCCGGTCATCGTGGCGCTCATGGCGCAACGCTCCGCCGCCGTACGCGACCAGGACATCCACTCGGTCACGTCCGCTATCAATGGCCCGGTGCTCCGCGCAGGGCAGGCGGACGGGCTCATCCGGACCGACATCCCCATTGCGGAGATGACCGACTTCATCATCGAGCAGACCTACCTGGCCGCGGAGTACCCGGACCGGTCCGAGGCGGCGGCGCGGCACCGGTTCCGAACCTTCATCGCCCCCGCCCTACGTCCACAGCCCGATCCGGCAACACCGCCCGACGGGGAGCTGGAGAGCGCCCTCTCCGCGGCGTCCGATGCGATCGCCGCAGCCAGCGCCGCGGCGGCCCGGCTGCGCCTCTGACCCTGTCAGAGGCGCCCGGGTCGGCGGAGGTCTTCCGGAACCCATTCCGGGGCACGGCGTTCCGAGAATGCCTGCCAGCCCTCGATGAACTCGTCCCCGCGCAGGCCGGCGGCCATCCCGATGCGGTCATATAAACCCATGTGCGCGTCCAACACCCGCTTGGTCTGCAGTCGTGCGTCCGGGGCCGTCGTCGCGCATTGCCTCAGCACATCGGTCGCGGTGTCCATGAGCTGCTCGTCCGGCACGACCCGCGCGATCAGTCCCCAGTCGACCGCTTCCCTCGCTGTCAGCGTGCGTCCGGTGAACATCAGATCCCGGGTGCGGACCGGGCCGACGATGCGCGGCAGCATCTGCGCGTAGTACAGGTCGGCGATGCCACGGAACAGTTCCGGCACCCGGAATGTTGCGCTCTCGGCCGCGACAGCGACATCCGAGCACAGCGCGATCATGAAACCGCCACCCTGACAGATGCCGTTGATCGCGCAGACCACGGGCTTGACGCTTTGGCGAAGCGTGTCGAACGGCAGAGTGTCGCCACCGAGGACCGAGAAATCCATCCAGCTGTCCGGGGTGCGTCGCCCCAGGTCACCGCCGGGAATGAAGACGTCCCCAGTGCCCGTGATGAGCAGGCCGTGCAGATCGGGGTCGGCGTCGACCCGCTTCGAGGCGTAGCGGATCCCGAAGTACATCGCGTTGGTCAAGGCGTTGCGTGCCTCCGGCCGGTCGACGACGAGGTGCGCGAAGGAGTCTTCGCGGGTCAGGCGTAGATAGGGGCTGCCGGTGAAGTCGCCGTCGGGTGGGCGCGGCACCGGAGTCGTCGGTGAGGTTGTCGTAGTCGAGTCGGTCATGGGTTGGCCCTCCGGGAAGTGCGCCGGCGAATGCAGCGCGTGGAAAGTCGGGGCGGTGGAACACGATCCGCTCTTTACGAATCGAGCAGTTCCACCTACCCTCACTTGTACAACAAGGTATATCTAGTTGCATTCGTTATGGGAAGCGCCAGTCGCGCACTCCCCTGCACCCCGCCGAACTCGCTTCCCTCGCTGCGCTCGCTGTGGGTCCGGGCCGTCTCCCGGTTACCACCCGAACGACACCTCGACAGGAGAACTGGATCCATGGGCAAACTCGACAGCAAGGTCGCATTCGTCACCGGTGCCGCACGCGGGCAGGGCCGGGCCCACGCGGTACGCCTCGCGCAGGAGGGTGCCGACATCCTGGCCCTGGATCTGTGCGGCCCGCTCCCGGACGTCTCGTACGAGTCCGCCACCCCGGAAGACCTGAAGGAAACCGCCCGCCTCGTCGAGGCGCAGGGCCGGCGCATCCTCACCGCCGAATGCGACGTCCGGGACCTCGACACGATGCGCGAATTCATCGAGGCCGGTGTCGCCGAACTCGGCCGACTCGACGTCGTGGTCGCCAACGCCGGCATCTGCTCGCCCCTTCCGTGGGACGAGGTCACTCCCGCGATGTTCGCAAACACGCTCGACATCAACGTCACTGGTGTGTGGAACACCGTCATGGTCTCGGCGCTTCACGTGGCCCGGGCCGGTGGCGGCTCGATCATCCTCATCAGTTCCGCGGCGGGCCTGAAGGTGCAGCCGTTCATGGTGCACTACACCACCAGCAAGTTCGCTGTCCGCGGCATGGCGAAGGCGTTCGCCGCCGAGTTGGCGAAGGACCACATCCGGGTCAACAGCGTTCACCCCACCGGCGTGAACACCCCCATGGGAACAGGAAATATCCAGGAAGTCCTCGGCCGCGCGATGGCGGACAACCCCCGTCCCGCCGCGATGTTCACCAACATGCTGCCGATCGAGTCGACCGAGCCCGAGGACGTCGCCGACGCCGTCCTGTTCCTCGCCTCCAACGAGAGCAAGTTCGTCACTGCGCACGAACTCGCGGTCGACGCCGGGGTCACCCAGTACTGATCCGTCCCTGACAGCACGAGACACGAGGAACCGACCATGAGCACGACCGAAACGACCCGCGGCTGTCCCGTCCATAACTTCAACCCGCTCGAGGAACTGCCTGTCGGCGAGAAGATCGCCGTCTACGACCGCCTTCGCGACGAAGCACCCGTCATCTGGAACGATTTCGCTTCCGGCTACTACGTCGTGACCCGACACGAGGACGTTCTGTCCGTCTACCAGGATCCTGAGACAGTCTCGAGCCGTGCCGTGACCGTGTTCGACCCGGATCCGTCGTACAAGTGGATCCCGGAGATGCTCGACGGCGACGAACACCTTCAGTGGCGTCAGCAACTCGGGCCGTTGTTCTCGCCCAAGGCCGTCGAGAAGCTCGAGGCCAAGGTCCGCCAGCGCGCAATCGACCTCATCGAGGGAATTATCGCGAAGGGCACGGGTTCCTGTGACTTCATGGCCGAGTTCGCGTTCCAGTACCCGACCTCGATCTTCTTGGATTTGATGGGCCTCCCCATCGAGGACCTCCCGCAGTTCATGGAATGGGAACATGAGATTCTCCACGTCGCCGCCTCCGGCGAGGAGGCATCACGCCGCCGAGGTGTGGCCATGACCGCGGTGAACTCGTACTTCGACGGCGTCATCGCCGACCGCCGCGCGAACCCCGGCGGGGACGACCTCGTCAGCAAAGCCCTGTCGTTCCAGATCGACGGCGCTCCCGTGACCGACGTAGACATGGGTTCGTTCTGTCTCCTCCTTTTCATGGCGGGGCTCGACACCGTCTCGGCGACACTGGGACTGAGCTATCTGCATCTCGCGTCGCACCCCGAGGACCGCCGCCGTATCGTCGCGGAACCCTCCCTGATTCCGACGGCGATCGAAGAGTTCATCCGCGCCTACGCGATCGTCATCCCCGCGCGGAAAGCGACGAAGGACACCGAGATCGGCGGGTGCCCGATCAAGGCCGGCTCCATGATCGCGGTACGCCTCAATGCCGCGACACGCGACGGCACGACATTCGACGACCCGAAGAGCGTCGACATCACTCGCAGCCCGAACAACCACATCGGTTTCGGTGCCGGCCCGCATCGCTGCCTCGGCTCCCACCTGGCCCGGCGTGAGCTGAAGATCGCCCTGGAGGAATGGCACGCGCGCATTCCCGACTACCACTCGAGCCCGGAGTCCGCGCCCACCGAGTCGGGTGGGCAGCTCGGCCCGAACTCCGGTATTACTCTGCTCTGGGAAAAGTGACTCCGACGTTCAAGACGATCACCATGAAGGTGGCGGCACTGGAACCGATGGTGACGCCCGACCGGGAGTTCCCCGAGGTCGGCGGTGGCTTCGAGATCGCCCTGGCCTGCGATGGATCGTGCCCTCGACGGTGATCAGGGAATGCTGCCGCGGTAACGCGCCGAGCGGTACGGTCCTGGCCAGCGCATTTCCGACTTCAGCTCGACCGCGGCGCGGAAGGGCCAGTGAGGCTCGCGAAGAAGCTGACGACCGAACATTACCGCGTCGGCGGCGCCGTCGACCAGAACCTGCTCTGCCTGTACGGCTTCGGTGATCAGCCCGACCGCGGCAACCGGGATCGAGCTCGCTTCACGTGCGGCACGAGCGAACGGCACCTGGTAACCGGGACCCACGGTGATCTTCTGGTGAGCCACCATGCCGCCGCTGGACACGTCGATCAGGTCGACCCCGGTGCCTTCGAGTTCTCGGCACAGTCGCACGGTGTCGGCGACGTCCCAGCCGCCCTCGGCCCAGTCGGTGGCAGAGAGTCGAACGAACAGGGGTACCCCCTGAGGTATCGCCCCGCGGATCGCCGACACAACTTCGCGGAGCAGACGGGTGCGGTTCTCGAAGATGCCACCGTATGCGTCGGTCCGGGTGTTGCCGAGTGGGGAGAGGAACTCGTTCATCAGGTAGCCGTGTGCCGCATGGATTTCGACCACCTGGAAGCCTGCGCGGACGGCTCGCGCGGCAGCATCCGCATACGCTTCAACGGTGTCCTCGATCTGACGGATACTCATCGCGGTGGGGGCTGGTAGTCCCTCGTAGGCGATCGCCGAGGGTGCCACCGTCGACCAGCCGCCCTCCTCTGCCGTGAGCGCGTTCCTGCCCACGGTAGGGATCTGTGTGCTGCCCTTGCGGCCGGCATGGGCGAGTTGGATTCCGGGAATCGACCCCTGCTCGACGATGAAGCGGTTGATCCGCGCGAAACCGTTTGCCTGGTCGTCGCTCCAGATGCCCGTGTCGTTGAGGCAGATGCGTCCCTCCGGAAGGACCGCTGTCGCCTCGCACATGACGAGGCCGGCTCCGCCCCGGGCCATCCCTCCGAGATGTGCGAGATGCCAGTCCGTGGGCACGCCGCCCTTGGTGGCCGAGTACTGCGCCATGGGCGCCACCCACAGTCGATTCTTGAAGGTGAGCTCTCGCAGGGTGAGTGGTGAGAACAGCAGGCTTTGCGCCATGCTTCGCCTCTTCTCTCGAATCGGGGGGATCGGCGCGGCCGGAGGTCGCCAAGCCTGTCTGTTAAAGATTACTTAGCATACTGTGTATACAACGAAGGCATCGCCTCGGTGTGACAGAAGGGGCTCGGCGGAGCGTTCGATGCAGCAGTCCACGGCATGGTCGCTGCCCTCGAACCCATCGGGCTCGCTCACCGCATCCCGATCGGCGAGGTACTCCGCACGGTCTTGGTCGGACTCGCCCAGCGGATGTCAGCGAAGGCTCCGCCACGAGCGCAGCGGAGCGGCCACCAGTGTGGTCCAGCTGCGGCAGGGCGTCGACGCCAACATCAGCCGACGGTCGCGGGCACCGAGCCGCCACGGGATGCGCCGACGGCCAAGCTGATGTTCAGCGAACTGGGAGTGGAGCTCGCACGCTTCGCACTCGAGCCCAGTGGCGAAGTCGGCCTTCTCGTCGAAGGCGACTCGGGCGCAATCGATCACGGCCGGTGGCAGGCCGAGTTCCTGTACGCCCGCGCGTTCACGATCGCGGGCGGAAGCTCCGAGATCATGCGCAACATCATTGCCGAACGAGGGCTGCAAATGCCGCGCTGAGTCCGGCAGCGGAAAGGGGAGGTGCCACGAGGTGGACCTCCCCTTTTGTCGTGTGCCGTGCTCGAGGTGGTGCGCTCAGGTTCAGGGTGACGATCACTACCCCTCGGGTGAGTATTCGTCACCGGGCAGGTGCCGGACGCTGGGAACGTCAGAACCCGAAGAGAAAGAAGCCCTCTCGACCGAAAGGAACCCGCCGCTGTGTCGCACAACCCCGGCACCACCGTCCCCGGCATCCGCCACCACTGGACCCTCGCTCGAACAGGCATGTACCTTCTGCTCGCCGCCTTACCGCTGCTGGCGATCTCGGCGCAGGTGTTCGGCGTCGTGCCGATGAACACCAGCGGCGCGCTGGTGATCATTCCACTCGCGGCCGTCCTCGCGGTGTTATGCGTGTTCGCTCCGCACCCGATCGACCGCATCGTCGGCCATGGCCTCGGCTGGGGGATGTTCGCGTGCCTGGCCTACGACGTCTTCCGCCTCGACACCGTGTACCTGCTCGACCTGTGGGGCGACTTCATTCCGAAAATGGGTACCTGGCTCCACTCGGGATCCGACACCCGGACCGGCGCGATAGTCGGTTACCTGTGGCGCTACATCGGTGATGGCGGCGGAATCGGGATCGCATTCTTCCTCATCGCCCTCGCGCTGGGGCTCCAACACCTCTCACGCCGCACCGTCGTCCTGACCTCCGTCGCCTTCGCGGTGTTCCCTGTATGGGCCGGGCTCATCGCCACGGTCGCCCTGTCACCGAGTGGAGAGCAAGCCATGTTTCCGCTCACGCCGACGACCCTCGCACTCTCACTGATCGGGCACCTGATCTTCGGGCTCGTGCTCGGCCTCGGCTTCCTGCGTGCGCGGCACGGCCTCGGCGGGCATTGGCCGTGGTCGCCGCTCCTCCCGGTAGCGCGGATGACGGGTTGTCGTTCTCTCCACCCGGCGACCGACTCCCGAGGTGTAGGCCAACCACCCTCGCGCTTCAGGTGGGTTGCGCCGAGGAATCGCGGCGCTCTGACACCGCCTACCGATGCCGGATGCGGTGTGGGTGCTCCGCAGTTTCTGCGGTGTGTCGACGCGCCAGGGTGAGGCCTTCGTCGCGGGTGGGCGCTTCGATGTCCCAGGATCCCGCAGGTGCAGTGGCACAGGTACTTACCGTCGAAGGGCAGGATGGACTGTGTGTCGCGGTAGCCGTGGGATGCGGCCATGTCGGCGAAGAACTCGGTCAGCGGGTCGTAGAGAACGCTGTCTTCCATGAGGTGTCCTTCGCGAAACTGTTACCGGTGTTTCACGTCCATCGAGCAGACGACAACAGCGTCGGTGGCAGGGTCTCGTTCAGCCGGGAGGGGCAGCCGTGATGTGTGGGACCGAAAAAGAGGGCCTGCGGATCGAGATCCGCAGGCCCTCTTGTCATCGTGTCTACGCGCTGGTCGCGACCTGCGATGCACCGAGGTAGGCGCGTTCGATCTTGTCGGGCTCCGCGGCGAGTCCCGCTGCGCTTCCGCGGAGTACGTCCTGTCCGTGGGCGAGGACGATGGCGGTGTCGGCGATCTCGAGAGCGAGTCGCACGTGCTGTTCGACGAGGATGACTGCGGCACCCTTGTCGTCGGCGACCTGACGGATCACTGGGAGCAGTGATTCGACGATCACGGGCGCGAGTCCCATGCTGAGTTCGTCGATCAGCAGCACCTTGGGGTTCTGCATCAGCGCGCGTCCGATGGCGAGCATCTGCTGCTCTCCGCCGGAGAGCATCCCGGCGCCGACCTTGATTCGCTCACCGAGCGCCGGGAAGTAGCCGATCACGTCCTGCACGGTCGGACCGCCGCGGCGTCCGGCGAGTTTCAGGTTCTCCTCCACTGTCAGGCCGGTGAACAACGCCCGGTCGTCCGGAACGAGTACCAGACCTGCCCGCGACGAGGCACGTGCTTGACCGGATTTCACCGCGGTACCGTCAATTGCGATCTCGCCACCGAGGCTGGGTAGGAGCCCGGCGAAGGTCATCAGGAGCGTCGTCTTGCCGGCACCGTTCGGTCCGAGGAGAGACAACACCTCCCCGGCCTGCAGGGAGAGGTCGAAGTCGCGCACGCACGGGCGGCCTTTGGAGTAACCGGCGGCTACGTCGGTGCATTCGAAAACTGTGGTCATGCGGGCACCTCCGTGGGTGCGTGGGTGGTGCCGAGGTAGGCACGCACTACGTCGGGATTGGTTTGAACTTCCTGGGGCGTTCCCTGGGCGATCACCCGGCCGAGGTCGAGAACGATGATCCGGTCGCAGATCTCGAGGACGAGTTCCATGTCGTGATCGACCATCAACACTGTCACTCCGGCATCCCGGACGGAGGTCAATCGCTGACCGAGCCATTGACTTTCGGTGCTGTCGAGTCCGGCGGCCGGTTCGTCGAGGAGGACGATCCGCGGCCTGCCCGCAAGGGCACGGGCGACAGATACCAGCTGCCGCTGACCCTGCGAGAGTTCGCTGACGGAACGGTCGGCGACCTCGGTCAGCTGGAGGACCCCGAACAGGGCGTCGATGTCGTCGTCGGAGGGCTTGGTGGTGTCGTTCTTACGATTCGCGGCGGCTACGGTGCCCACCGCGACGTTCTCGCGCACGGAGAGGTCGTCGTAGAGTTCGATGGCCTGGAAGGTGCGGCCGAGCCCGAGTCGGCTCCGCTCATGCGGCTTGAGTCCGTCGACGCGCTGGTCGCCGAGGGTGACCGTGCCCGAAGACGGTGAGAATCCGCTGAGGGCGTCGATGCAGGTGGTCTTGCCGGCGCCGTTGGGGCCGATCAAGCCGATGATCTCACCGGCCCGGACGTCGAAGGTGACGTCGTCGAGGGCCACGACTCCGCCGTAGCGCACGCCGATTCCGTTCGCGGAGAGGAGGACCTCGTCCTTGATTTCTCGGAGGAGTCGCGGGGACTCCGCATGGGCCGACGGTCCCTGGACCCGTACCGGCTTTGCCGCCGGACGGACCCGATCGAGCAGACGCCGGATCCGGGCCGAATGCTCGTGCAGGTGGCCGATGAGACCCTCCGGGTATTTGATCACCGTCAGCACCAGGAAGACACCGCTGAGGATCGCGTAGTAGTTGCCCAGGTGCAGGAGACGGTCCATGACGATGAAGACGAGTCCGCCGCCGCCGATGACTCCGGCGAGGATTCCACCCGAGACGCAGGTGATCCCGGCGATGTAGACGATGGCGAAAAGGCCGATACCGGCGAGGACGGAGTACGACTGCGCCGTCGCGAGGGTCTGCTGGTATCCCATCAGTGCGCCGCCGAGACCGGCGATGAAGGCACCGATGGCAAAGGCCTTGATCTTCGTCCGGGCGACGTCGATCCCGGCTGCTGCCGCGGAACGTTCGTTGGCCCGCACGGCGAGCATCGACGCACCGAGACGGCTGGTCCGCAGTTTCGCCACGCCGAGCGCGACGGCGGTGAGGACCACGAGGCACAGGATGCCGAACGGAATGCGTGGGTACGCCTCACCCGATCCGATACCGAGGTCGAGGCCGAACAGGCTCGGGGTGTCGATGCCCGATCCGCTCAGTCCTCCGTTGAGGTTGCTGTTGCGGAACCAGAACGTCTCGAGGAAGACCGCCAGCGCCAGAGTGACCACGGTGACCGGCAAACCTCGGATACGCAGAGCCGGGAGGCCGACGACGACGCCGATGGCCGTCGCGACGAGTGCCGCCAGGATCGGGGCGATCGGGAATGGGATCCCGAGGTCGTTGCCGAGGCGGCTCAGCGTGAAGGCGGAGACTCCGGCCAGCGTCAGCTGTGCCAGCGAGATCTGCCCCGCGAAGCCCGTGACGACGACTTGTGACAGGGCGACGACGCCGAGGATCAGCGTCATGATGACGGCAGCGCGGTAGCTTCCGGAGGTCAAGAGCAGCCCGAGCAGGGCCACGACCACCGAGACAAGGGTGGGAACGAGCAGCCCCTTCGGTCGGGGGGCACGGCCCAGTGTCTGCTGAATGATGGCTCCGCGAGAGGGAAGTGGCTTACCTCGGACCACCAGGAAGATAAGGATCATCACGAGCGGGACGAGCTCGCCCATGCCCGACTGCGGAAACCAGCTGACCGTGCTCTGCAGATGGGTCATCTCCGACTGCAGCATGCCGATTCCGAGACCGGCCACCACGGTCCAACCCATGGCGCTGAAGTTGCCCACCAGGGCAGCCGCGAGCGCGGGAACGATGAACAGGGTGTAGGAGACGGGGACCAGCGGAACGATCGGAGCGATCAGGATTCCGCTCAATCCCGCCACCATGGTGCTGAGCGCCCAGTTGCCGAACGCGATGCGCTCCGGGGAGAGCCCCGCGACCAGTGCACCCTTCTCGGACTCGGCGGCGGCGCGCGTGGCCAGCCCGAAGCGAGTCCAACGGAACGCCAGGGTGAGCGCTACCGCCAACGCCAGGATGACGGCGGCGAACCAGAGCCGGTCGGCGGGGATGCGCATGTCGCCGATGGTCAGGACTCCGGAGGGCAGAATCGCTTTCACCGACACGGGGGTGGTGCCGACGCGCACTGCGAGCAGGGCCTGGACGAAGAGCATGACACCTATCGACGCAACCGCCTTCGCGACCGGCGGCGCAGCGCGCAGCGGCCGGAAGACGATGGCGTAGATCAGCACTCCGAGCAGGGCGGCGATGGCCAGCGAGATCAGCATCGCCGGCAGCACCCCCATCGGTTCCCCGAGGCCGAGTGACTTCGGCATTCCCGGAACAGGGTTCAGCAGTTCACCTTTCCGGAGCAGTCCGTACGTGTACGCCACGTACAGTGCCACTGCGCCGGTGCTGAAATTCACGACGCCCGAACTGCGGAACGTCATCACGAGCGCCAGGCCCAGCGCCGCGTACACCGCGCCGTTGCCCAGGCCGAGCGCTAGGAAGACCACATGATCACTCATCAAAGACTCCTCGGGTTACCTGTCGGTTCGACGGTCGCCGTTTACTTGGTGACCTGAGGGTCGACGGGCTTGCCGTCCTTGATGGTGACCGTCACGAGCTCGGATCCACAGATGGCGGGCAGGTTCGGCACCGCGGAGCCATCGCAGGTGAACGTGATGCTGTTGCCGGCGGGAAGCGGCACGTTCTTGGCGGACTTGATAGCGGCATTGACGGATGCCGGTGTCGCGTCGCCCGTGAGGCCCTGAGTTGCGCGGACGAGTCCCAGCAGACCCTGATAACCGGTGTAGGTGAACCCGGCTGTGTCGGTGTCGGGTGAGTACTTCTGCATCACACTGCGGTACAGGACGGCTTCTTCGTTGTCGGAGTTGAGATCTGCAGTGGTGAAAACGTGTGCGCCCTCCAGTGCGTCACCGACAGCCTCGATGGTCGCGGGGTCGAGGCACGGCTGGATGAGCATCTTGTCCTGAGTGGCACCGAGAGTGCCGAGCGATTTGAGCACCGATGTGCACATTGTCGAATCACCGACCACGGCCACGCCCTGGACGTCACCCGAGATACCCGAACTGACCTGTGGGGTGGCGTCGGGGGTGCCCGGCGGAATGGGGATTACCTGCAGTTCGACACCGGCCGCCTGGAAGGCGGGTCCGCCCAGGGCCTTCGCGGTGGGAACCGCGGAACCGGTGTCGGTGATGAAGGTGGTGACCTTCTTGTACCCGTTCTTCGCGGCATACTTCGCCATAGCCTTCAGCGTTCCCGGGAATCCACCGGTCAGCGCGTAGGAGTTGGGTGACATCAATTCTGCGCTGCTCGCGGCCGAAGGCGACATGTAAGGAATGCCTGCCTTGGTGATGACCGGAGCCATCGCATCGCCGTGGCCGGTGGTGGTGACGACTACCGCGCTGACGCCGGCTTCCACCATCTGATTGGCACAGTCGCGGTTCGACGCCGGATCTTCCTTGCTCGCACATGGGACGAGTTCGATCGGGTGGCCGGCGATTCCACCGAGATTGGCGTTCGCGTACTGGGCGACGGCCTCGGCCGCTTCACGGTTGGCGGGCATCGAAATGGCCGGCCCGCCTTCGGGGTTGATCAGGCCGATCTTGATCGGGGTGCCGGTCGCGGGCATGTCGGGGAAGGCGCTGGCCGGTGCTTCGATCGCGGAGTTCGCGCTGTCGTCGGAGTCGCTGCTACTGCAGGCGGTCGCGAGCGCGATGGCGGGCACCAACGCGATCAGGCCGAGTCGGCCCAGTGTGCTCTTGGAGGTTGGTGAAGTTGTACGGACGTACGTCATGGAAATTCCTTCTCTCGGGACGGCCAAGCGGTGCTTGACCGGGCTCTCGAAGGCTTCGTGATCTGCATCACAAGCAGGGGGCATGCTTAAGGTCAATACCGTTCAGTTAGCCGGTGAGAATCGTGCATTCCGGAGGGCGTGTGGGTTGCGGATGATGTTGGTGGTGTGAGCGTTTCGCTGCCCATTTGAGGACCTTACGTTTGACGACGCGCGGGTTGGA
>NZ_JBAQEO010000194.1:0-9858 GCF_049286785.1 Rhodococcus sp. (in: high G+C Gram-positive bacteria)
AAGGGTTGTCTTGCGAGGACAAGCCCTCGATACCGGGAGTTCCGCTGTCCCACACGCACCGACACGCCCTTTACTCACGTGTGTCCCATTTGACCCAACAGTCACACGCCTAACTGCGCGGCATTGCGGTTAACGGTCGCGAATTCCGATCTGGGCGACGCGTGCGTCCCTGCCGAGACCATGGCCTATGGGTACCGGTTGGTTGCGGCCTGGTACGCGGACGCTACTGCGGTTAACGATTGTCGCCGCCTGGAGTACGGACAGCTTTTGGCCGTCCCGGGCCGGGCCCTCAGTGATTGGAGTTGGATCGTCGGTGGATTCGGTGACCGGGTCGGCATTAACCCGGTTAACGATGAAGCGGGGATCAAGCGTGGGCGGTCGCAGACGTCTCACACGGAGAGGGGTGGTGCCCGGCGCGACAGGCTCCCAGACGGCTGCGGACCGGGCGGTGGTTGGCGGCTCCGTTTCGCTAGTCCGAACCCGGCGCGTTAACCCGGTTAACGATTCTCGCCAAAGAGCCGGCCGTGGCGGCACTCGAGGGTGGCTGGACCAAATCCCTGAAATCGGAAGTGTCCATAGCCGGGCTCGGCGCTAAAGCATTGGAAGCGCGGGTTGTCTGTGTAGCGCGAGAGCGAGGTCATCCGTTTGGGGATTGCGGGGCGAGTCGTGACGCGCGGAGCGTTAACCCGGTTAACGGTCACGTCGGGCCGCCCCTGGGGCCCCGGCCTCTCCGGTCGAAGCGTTAAACCCGGTTAACGGTAGGGCGGACTGAACGTTTAGGTGAGTTCAGACATCCGGTGCGGGAGGGGCGCAGGGCCCGGCAATAGAGGGGGAGTGCGGCTTGAGCGAAAGACCTTCAGCGAAAGACGCCGACGACGGTGGCGTTCTCCGTTCCGCGCCTGCGCAGTCCCGGGGCGACCGGTCACGGTTGCCGGTTTGGTGTCGGCGGCAGTCCGGTGGGCTGAGTGTTTCGATTCAACGACGCTCGCTCCGGCGCCTTCCCGTGTCTTCGGGTCGTTTAGGGCTCGTGGGGAGGAGTGCGTCTGCCGGGTTCGAGTCGGGCTGAAGCATCTTTTCGGTGAGTGGCCGCGTTTTGGGGGAGAGGAGCGCTGGGGTTGGGCGGTAAAGTTTCTTCCTGTCAGGGCTGAGGGCTCGGTGTTGTGTGGGTCTGTTGTTGGTGGGGATCGTGGCGAACGCTCGGAGTGACGCGTCACTGTGACGTTTCTAGATGGTGGTTATGGGTCGGCCGAATTCGTTGATTCTGGACGGGTTTTGGCCGTTCGGCGATCGTTGATCCATTGCTCGATTGTCTCTTCGAGCCATCCTCTGTGGGTTCCAACGGTGGCGTCTGGGTGGGGGAGAAGGCCTTTGCGGGCGTACCCCTTGATCGTGTTGATGGTGAGGTTCGACTTGGCGGCGACGTCGCGAAGAGAGAGGTAGTGGATCACCTCTCGATCATAGAAGTGCGGAGGGGCTTGCGAAGTAGACCCGATCGGGTCTACGGTGTGTGTACACGCGGGACAGAAAGCAGGGCGCAGTAGCCCGAAATTGTGTACCGTGTGATCAGCTGCGGATCGCGACGACTCGCAGGCCCGGAAGTAACCCCAGCAACGGGGCGAATCAAACGGAGGAAATGCATCTATGACTGTTCATGTGCTGCTCAATCAAAAAGGTGGCGTTGGTAAGTCCACTCTCACAGTCAATCTCGCGGCCGTGACCGCGCAAGCTACACAGCGAATCGGCGACGAAAACCAATCCGTCCTCGCGGTCTCCGTGGACCCGCAGGGTTCGGCGTCATGGTGGTCCGCCCAGGTTGAGGACCTCCCATTCATGATCGCCCAGGAAGACGACCCCGCGGCGCTCCGCGGTCTGGCGCAGATCCCCGGGGTATCACACATCTACGTCGACACCCCGGGCTGGATCGGATCCGGGAAGAACGACCCCCAGACCCAGGAACTTCTTGGAACGCTGATGGATTCGGCTGACCTGGTGGTCATCCCGATGACAACCGAGGCTTTGACGTTCGATCCGACTGCCCGCACGATCGAGCAGATCGCCAAGCCCAGCGGAAAGCCCTACGTTGTCGTTATCAACGCGTGGGATCCCCGCGACGGCCTCCGCGATCTCGAGCAGACACAGGAACTGGCTGATAGCGCCGGATGGCCGTTGGCCAAGACCGTGATTCGCCGCTACAAGCTCCATACTCGCGCAGCAGCCGAAGGGCGAGTGGTGACGAGCTACGGCGGCAATCGCATTGCGCTCGAAGCGAAGAGCGACTTTCAGAACCTCGCTCTCGAGCTCGCCACTGGGGCGTGGTGACGATGACCAAGCGCAGGACCGGTGCGGTCAACCTTGCTGAACTGACTGGCGCTATAGGCTTGAATTCCCCTGTGGACGGCGCGAAAGTCGCTGCTGTTTCGGACCGCTATGTCGAATCTGTTGCTGCCGATGGTGTTCCGGCTGCGGCTTCGGCTTCGGCTGCGGCTGCTGTGGCCGTGGTCGAGCTGGGGGCTGAGGGTGTGTTTCTGCCGAACGTGGCAGTCGAGAAGCTCGCACCGAATCCTCACAACCCGCGAGATCGAATAGGGAACCTGGAGGACCTGTCGACCATTGTCGATCAGCAGCTCCAGCCGGGTACCGCGGTCACCCGAGGGGCGTGGTTGAGGGTCTATCCCGACGATGTGATCGAGATCGGCGAGGCGGAGTATGTGGTGGTCAACGGGTGCCGTCGTCTCGCTGCCGCACGTCACTACGGAAGGCCCGGTCTGGACGTCGTGATTCGCGACAGTCTGGCGGAGAGCCGGGCGACGGTCGTCACGGCCGCGGTTCTCGAGAACCTCGCGCGCGAGGACCTTGACGTACTCGAGGAGGCGAAAGCGGTTGAACTGCTGGTGCAGTCGCTTCCGTCGGCTGCCGCGGCGGCACGGATGCTCGGACGCACCGGTGCATGGGTGTCTCAGCGACGCGCTCTGCTGAACCTGAGTCCTGAACTGCAGGAAGCCCTGCGGGCGGGGGAGTTGGGTGTTCGAGAAGCCCGCTCCCTGGCCCGGGTTCCGCGTGAGGAGCAGGTCGAGGCCTGGATCGCGGAGTTGGACCGGCAGGAGAATCCAAAGCCTGATCCGGAGCCCGCACCGGAGCCTGAGCCCTCGGTGAAGGACGAAGAGTCCGAACAGAACGCGCCTGATCCGGTAGACAAGATCGTGCGGGCGCTCAAGGGTACGAAGGCGGATCCAGAGACTGCGGTCGCGGCGCTCGAGGAGTTCTTCGATCCGGCAGACCTGATCCGTGTCGGGGCGATGCTCGGTAGCAGCAAGTAGGTGTCGTCCGGTGGCTGCTGAGTGAATTCGTTCGCTTGGCAGCCACTGTCGTACAGGAAGGAAGACGAGTGACTGACACCGAAGGTCAGATGTCGTTGTTCGAAGACGACGCCGAGTTAGCTTGTGCTGGTCCTGACGATGTTTCCACGACAACACCTGAGACCCCCATAGCTGCGGTCTTGCCTGATCAGAAGCTCCACGGACACGACAGCGACCCCAGCGATCTCGTGTCGAATGCTGTGGAGCCTCAAACGTCGGCAGTGGCACTCCCGCGTGCGAGTACAGGTGCCGACAACCACGCGATCATCGTCACTGCCGAAGGCAGCTTCGCCCCCTCCGGCAGCTCGCTGACCGGTCCCGTCGACTCGATTACCAAGCTCGGCCGATTGATCGATTGGGCCTCGGCGAAGTCGATGCTCACGCCCCGTGGAGGATCCGCACAGATCTGGATTCTCGGACTCGACGCCTGTGAACAGCTCGGCTGGGTCATCGACATCGACAGCCTCGAAGGGGAATCGAACGAGGACGAGCGCCAAGCCGCGATTGAACTCCTCGACACCGTCATCAATGACACCCTCCACTCGATGATCCAAGAGGGCTGGGAGATTCGAGGGAAGGCCGGTCACCGAATCCACCTGTTGCGCACCGACGGAACCACCCGGCGAATGGTCGACATCGTCCTTGAGCCCTACGCCTGGACGACATCGTCGAAGGACCAGAAGCTCGGCATCCTCGGCGACGAAAGCGTCGGCACAGTGCTGCCCGACGAAGACATGGCCGCCGCGCAGGAACTTGGCCGCCGCATCGCATTCTGCGTCGAACACCTCGGGGTGCTGCCGGCGAACACCGCTGCCCGCACCGGCGCCGCGATCGTCGATCAGATCGCCAAGGACCGCAAGAAGGCAAAGCGCGGCGCAGTCGCCACCACCGCAGGACCGGTCCCTCCACTCGAAGGCCAACTCTTCGGTGACATCGAACCCGAAATCGACTGGGTGCGCCGCCCGGAACGCGAGGAACTCGACGGAGTCTCAAAGCTTGTCACGATCGACCAGAGGGCTTCCTACCTGGCCAGCGCAGGCATGCTGAACTTCGGTCTGGGCGAGCCGAGGCGCGCCCCCGACGCGGATACGCCGGCGCGCTCGGATCGCCGCCCGTTTGGGCTGTGGCGAGTCATACTGCCCGCCGGTAACCGTCTTGCGCTGCCTACGGGACTTCCGCTGCCTCATCCTCATATGGACCCGGATCGGGACGTTCAAACCTGGGTGACCACCATCGGTCTTAATTGCCTGACCGCGCCGATCGAGGATGGCGGCGCCGGGCTCGACGTCGATGACCTCGGCATCGACGAGGCCTGGCTGTGGCCGGAACAGGCCCGCATGCTCGAAGCGTGGGCCAAGCGGCTCCGTGAAGCCAGGGCAGTGGCCGTAGACGCCGACGACGCAGCGATGAAGACCTTCATCGGAAGCATCTACAAGGATTACGTCGGACGCATGAAGAAGCCCGAGATGTGGCAGTCCGAATGGGTTCGCCACCACCACCAGCCGGTGTGGCGGGCATCGATCCAGGCGATGAGCCGCTGGCGCGGCCGCCGCGCCGCCATGCGTATTGCGGCCGAGACCGGTCGGTGGCCCATCCGCAGTCTCGTCGACTCGTGGGTGTACGTCCTCGCCGACGGGGAGGAGATCGCCGACGAATCACCGAACCTCGGGAAGATGGCACTGGAGAAGATCGCCCCACTCACCCCAGAGACGATCGACGCCCTTGCAGCAGCTGAGAACCGGGGCGACATCCGGGCAGTGCTGACCAGCATCTACAACAAAGTCGGTCAGGAATGAGCCGTCAGCACCGACCCCGTCGCAAGCCCGCCGACGAGTCGGGCGACAAGGTCCGTATCCCGACGTCGAACGTATCCGTCAGCGCGGCTGCCGCGTCCGCGCTGGGCAACGCGGCCAGCAAAGCACGCACCCGCGCCGTAAACCAGCTGACCCAGACGATCGACATCCGCGAGGTCCGGGCCGAACTCGGCAACGAAGGCCTGCGGCAGGCCGCGATCGACGCCGGCCGTCGGCCGCCGTCCGATCGCACACTGCGCCGGTGGGGACAACAGGGGCGCATTCCGCACGCAGACGTCGCCGAACTTGCCCAACGACGGGCCGCAGTGGAGCGCATGGGCGGCGTGAAGGCCGTGGCGGAGGCGACCGGCCGCACGGTGTCGTCGATATACAAGTGGCAGCGCGGCGAAACCCAGAACCTCACCGGCAGCGCAAAGTGGAAGTTACTCGATGCCCGCACCCAGGACGCACTCAAGCGTGCCGGCGCGCTCGACAGCAAGGGCCAACTCAAGACAGCGGTCGTCACGCTGACCGCGTCGGTCGAGATTCGGTACGACAGCGAACGCGGCTACGACTACCGGGACAAGAAAGTGTTCCGATTCGACGAGAGCACCGCGCCGCTGAGCCACGAGGACACCTACACACTCGCTCGGGCGATAGCCATCGGCGACAACGCCACCGCCGTCGCTCTGATCGAGGAACACGCCTCACTGAACTACGCCGCGTTCGATGTCTTCAGCGATGCCCATGGATTCCACATCGACCAGGTGCACGACCTCCACATCCGTTGGGTGTGAGAAGTCCACTGCGGCATCCGGTCTGATGTCGAAATTCGTCACCCAAGCGCATCTGCGAAGAAGCCGTTTTGGTGGTTGCCAGCCTCTCAGGTGGGCAAGGAAGGTTGCGGCGAGGTTCTGTGTGGGTGGAGCTGGCTTGCGTGCTTACAGCGGCGTTCCGGCTGGTTCGGTTGCTGTTGCCACATGATCGGTTACGTGTACGACTGAGTGACCCGGTGGAAGCGGCGCTCGACGTTGCACCTGATGTGCGGGCGGCGGTTTGTGTTCACCGATCCGTAGACCGTGAACGAGGGCGGTGCCCCAACTCCAAGAATGAGTTGGGGCGCCGCCACTGTGCCTTGTTGGTCAGGATCCCTGTGTGGGTGCCTCGAACGGCGGGTGCCACGCGGTCTGCAGGACCGGATGGTGGCCGGTACTCGGCGAGTACAGCTGGGCAAGGCCCGGGCGTCGGCGAGCGAACATGATCTTTCCGCCCTGCGAGTTGTAGGACCCGGCGATGGGCTCGGTCGAGGTCCCTGACAGCAGCAGAATGTCCGAGTTCGCTGCGGTGAGGGTCTTGTAGAGCTTCGACCCGTTCCGGCGGGACATGTACTGGTTCGCGTGCTCGGTCGCGAACACGTGCAGGCCCAGGCTCATACCGAGATCGCGCTGCTGTTCGATCGCCTCGTTGAGTGGATCGGTCGCGGCAGCTTCGTACGACCCAGTCGCAGTCAACGTGGTGGCCGGGTCGATGATCACGAAGATCTTCGGGCCGGTGTACCAGCTACCGGCGCTGATCTGTTCCGGAGTGACGGTGTCAGGGTCCGGCTGGCGTGAGGCGATGATCGACGCGACGGCCTTCGCCGCTGTCTCGATCCGACCCGGCTGGTTCTGGTAGCTGCCGAGCATGCCGAGATGGTCGAGGACCTTGGATTCGTTGATCATCGTGTATCCGGAATCGAACAGGTAGATCTGTGCCTCGTCGGGCCGGTACTGCTGAATGATGCTGCGCAGCAAAGACCGGACCACCGTTGTCTTGCCGGACTGGGGGTCGCCGACAACGAGCAGGTGCGGCACGGAGCGAGGATCATCGGCAGGCAGCATCACCAGGCTCAGATCGTCCGCGGCGGCACCGAGTGGCAGCGCTCGAGGTGTGGTGTCGGTGCGGGTGGACTGGTAGATCGGCCAGATCACTTCGCCCCACGGAAGCACTTCGGGCACAGTGACGATCTGTGGTGCACGGATCTCGAGGCGTTGGCCCTCGGGTCCCTGCACCACATACTGAGCTGCCAACTGCTCGCCGAGCGCGCGGATCCCGTCGGCGTAATCGGCGGTCGGGTCGTACTCGGCCGGCGCCGCACCGGGGATCGGCTCGATCTCGTCGAGCTGCGGCACGTACACCCGTGCGTGCATTCCGGTGGTCGGTTCGAGGGCGCGACCGGGCTGTGTGGCGGGAACCGTCTTGTACTTGTCGCGGATCTCCCGATCCAGGATTGTGGTGAACTGCGCCGGATCCGATGTCGAATGCAGAATCCATAGCCCGAATTCGTTGTAGAAGTGGATCTTTCCCGATTCCATCTCACCGGAGATCATCAGGTGGATGCCGCGGGAGCCACCAGCCTTGGCGATCTCGGTCAATGTGTTCATGCGCCGCTCGGTGATTTGCTGCTGTGCGCCTTCCTGACGGGTATTGAGGAACTCGTTGACGCCGTCGATGACCAGGAACATCTCCCCGTACTGGTCGCCGGGTACCGGGTCTGTGGCCTTTGATTCGGCGTAGGCGGCGTAGTTCGAGACTCGGCGTCGCTCGAACTCGTCGACGCGGACGGCGACGATCCGCTTGAACTCGGCGATGATTCGGTCGATCTTCTCGTCGTCGGTGCTGGACGCGCGGGCGCCGACGTTGGGGTAGTGCTCGACCTCGCGGAGTTTGGAGCCGAAATCGATCAGATAGAACTGCACCTGCGTCGGGGCATACGTCTGCGCGGCCGAGGCGATGATGGTCTGCAGAGTGGTCGATTTGCCGGTGCCGCGGGCTCCGATGACACGGATATGCGCGCCGTCCCTTTCAGGTCGGATCGTGTACGGGATACGGCGGTGGTTGTGTGGATCGTCGAGGTCCCCGATCCTGATACGCAGTCCACGGGTATCGGCAGTGGGCAACTCGGCGCCGTGGAAGCTGATCGGCGAGGAAAGTGTGGGTTGCCACAGCATCCGCGGCTGGATGTTCTGAAAGCGAGCCAGCGTGTCGAACAATGCTTGACGAGTCTCGGCGAACTGGTCGGTGTTCGTGATGACCGGTTCGGCGACGAGGACACCGTCGGAGTCGGTGACTGGTGAAGAGTTGCTGATCGAGGTGAACGGCACCAATGCGGTCTCGGTAGAGGTGGTTTCGTCGAGGCCGGCGCCGGAGACACCGATGTCGGCGACCGGCGCTTCGGCTGGAATGTACGGTGCGCCGACCTCGAAGCCCTGGATCAGGACGATTCCTTCGTCGCGTCCGCGGCGTCGTAGGTACGCGTGTCCTTGTCCCTCTTTGAGGTTGACGGCTGCGTCGGTGCCGATTACGAATCGTGAGGCTACGGGGCTCTTGACGGCGAGACTGATACCGAAGTTGAGGTTGTTCTGGATGTCGCCGACGACCGTGGAGTCGATGTACTGAGAGCCCAGTTTCAGGTGGACACCGAGGGACCGGCCGACCTTCGTGATCGAGGAGAACAGTTTGAGGAAGTCGCGGTTCTCGGTGATGAACTCACCGAATTCGTCGATGATGACGAACAGTTCCGGCAGCGCCGGCAGGCCCGGTTCCTTCTCACGCTGCTTGTTGTAGGCGAGGATGTCGGGGACCTTGTGCTGGTCGAAGATCTCCTGTCGCTTGTTGAGCTCCCCGCGGATCACGGTTTCGGCGCGGAGGAGCACGTCCTGGTCCTTCGCCAAGTTGGTGATGTTGGCGAGCACGTGCGGAAGGTTCTCGTACCCCATGAACGTCGAGCCGCCCTTGAAGTCCATGAGGATGAACACAACCTGCTCAGGGGAGTAACGAGTCGCGAGGGAGAGCACCATCGGCTGCAGCAGGTAGGACTTGCCGGTACCGGTGGTGCCCTGCATCGACCCGTGCGGGCCGGACCCGCCCAGGGACGTCTCGGACAGACTCAGCTCAGCCAGCTGACCGGTCGGCAGCAGCGTCGTTTCGTCGATCAGATCACCTACGGGGATCACACGTTCGAGGTCGCCCTCTGTGCGTGACCAGAACTGGTAAGCGTCGAACGTCTCGAGGTTGTCGATGCCGAGTGCCTTGAGGTATGGGGTGCGTCCCTTCGATTTCGGGCTCTCGTCCAGGCCAGGGAGAGAGATGTCCCGGCCGCTGCGGTAGCCGCCCATCGTGCGCGCGAAGGTGTCGAACTCGGCGACACTCATGGCATCGGCGGTGATCAGTGCAGGTTCGACGGCCGTGGAGATCTTCCCGTCCTCGTCGATGATCAGGGCAGCGTCGTCGGCGGCGGGCAGTTCGTTGGATCCGGCTCGGACAACGAGCAGGGTGATGCCGTCGATGCCTCGGACACCGAACGCCTCCGGGAGCCGGACCTGTGCGGCGGGCAGGTCGATGAACACGACCATATGCGGGTAGGGGCGTTCGGCACCGTCGTTCGGGACGCTGTCGTTGCCGTGGAACTCCGGTCGTTGCTTGACGGAGTCGGGCAGGTCGTCGGCGAAGTCCGCGAGGGTCCGGTAGATCCGGCGGGCTGGGCCGTCGGCGGTCATCCGAGTGGGGTCGTTGGCGTGGGGCAGCCATTTGAACGCCCCCCACTGGTCGCCGTCGGGGTCTGCGGTGATCAACGTCAACTCGAGCTCGTCGGGGGAGTGGTTGAATGCCAGCGACGCGATCATCGCCCGTACCAGCGGCAGTGCTCGTTCGTCGGCGCCGACGAACGA
>NZ_JBAQEO010000195.1:0-26955 GCF_049286785.1 Rhodococcus sp. (in: high G+C Gram-positive bacteria)
GGGCACTGAGCGGAGCGATCAACGGGCACTGAGCGGAGCGATCAAGGGGGCACTGAGCGAAGCGATCAACGGGCAGCCGGATGTCGGCAGCCCCCGGGGGTCCGGGCGCGCGTCGCGTCCCGTCGCATCCGACTCTGCGCCGCCGGTCACCGGAGTTCCAAGCCTCCGGGCCGTCGTCTCGTATGTATTCGGTAGCGAACGTCGAGGGTCGGGCCCGGCGTCTGGGCGAAGGCCTTCGCCGCGGTTCGCTTCGTGAACTCGATGCCCAGCACTTCGCGGAGTGCGCCCCGGTCCGGGAACTGCCAGCGCGTCTCCACTCGCTGCAGGTCGAAACCCTGAGCAGCAAAGAAGGCCTCCACCGTGGACGGGCGGTACTGCGGCAGATCGGCGCGCATCCATTCTCCGTACGGATGGGCGGTGGCATCGAGATCGACCACCACGAGTGTTCCGCCGGGTCGCAGCACGCGCATGGCTTCCCGGATCCCGGGCCCGCAACCGGGGCCGAAGAAATACGCGGTGCGCGCATGCACCACGTCCACCGTCGCGTCGTCGAGAGGGAGGCACTCCGCCGAGCCTGCGGTGACCTGAATGTTGCTGAGACCCGCGATTCGCCGGCGGGCCAGTTCGAGCAGTGGCGGATGAGGTTCGATTCCGATGACTGCGCCGGCCGAATCGGCGAACACCGGAAGGTGGAAGCCCGAACCGCAGCCGACGTCTACCACTGTTCGTCCGGTCCAGTCCAGCGTCGCCGTGAGGTGCCGGAAGATGGCTCCGTCCACGTCCTGCGCACGATTCTCGACCTCGTACAGTTCGGGCCAGTGCCAGATGTTCGGACTCGGAATCGTCACGGCCACACCGTCAGACCAGAGCCGTCAGCACCAGCCAGGTCACGAACGCCGAAGGTAGCAGGGAATCGAGGCGGTCCATGATTCCGCCGTGCCCGGGGAGCAGTGTGCCCATGTCCTTGATTCCTAGTTCGCGTTTGACCTGCGACTCGATGAGGTCGCCCAGAGTCGCGGTCACCACGAGAACAATGCCTAGGAGTACGCCGATCATCGAATTCTCGTCGAGGATCAGCGTGACGGTCAGAATGCTGCCGATGACACAGAACAACAGGGAACCGAAGAACCCTTCCCACGACTTCTTGGGGCTGATCGCCGGCACCATGGGGTGTTTGCCGAAGAGAACACCCGCCGCGTATCCGCCCACATCGGAGCAGACCACGCCGATCATCAGGCAGAGTACCCGCCCCGCGCCGTCGTCCTGCCGCACCATCAACAATGCGAACGATGCGAAGAGCGGCACCCAGGCCGCCACGAACACGGTGATCGCGCTATCGCGCAGAAAGTTCTGTGGCGCGGTCTTCAGACCGTGGTCGAAGAGGCGCCACACCATACAGACCAGGGCCGTACCCGCGAAGGCGCTGAGCACACCCACCGGGCCGAACGGCCAACCCAGCCAGAGCACTGCCTGTCCGCCGAGGATCAGCGGTATACGCGGGACGCTGATATCGGACTCACGCAGGCGCTTGGTCACTTCCCAGGTGGCGACTGCCATTGCGACCGACACCACCCCGAACCAGGCGAGCGGAAGATAGAGGAGGATCAGGATCACTCCGACGCCGAGCCCGCCGCCCACGGCGATCGCCGCGGGCAGGTTTCTCCCGGCCTTCGACGGCGCGGCCGGTCTCACCCCGGACTCCGAGACCGGCTCGGGAGGCTCACCCTCGGAAAGGGGCCCCTTTGGGGTCCCGGGTTCTGCTGGCACGGTCACTGTCCCCGATCCACTCCTCGTCTCGCCCCCTACACTTCCAGTAATTCGGCTTCCTTGTGCTTCACCAGCTCGTCGATCTGCGCCACGTAACGGTGTGTCGTCTTGTCGAGCTCCTTCTCGGCCCGACCCACCTCGTCCTCGCCGGCGTCGCCATCCTTCTGGATGCGCGACAACTCGTCCATGGCTTTGCGACGCACGTTGCGCACCGATACCTTCGCGTCCTCGCCTTTCGCCTTGGCCTGTTTGACCAATTCGCGGCGGCGTTCCTCGGTGAGCTGCGGAACCGCGATGCGGATGATGTTTCCGTCGTTGGTGGGATTGACACCGAGATCCGAATTACGGATCGCCTTTTCGATGGCCCCGAGCTGACCCGCATCGTAGGGCTTGACCACGACGAGTCGCGCCTCCGGCACGTTGATGCTGGCCAGCTGGGTGATCGGGGTGAGGGAACCGTAGTAGTCGATCGCGATGCGTGAGAACATCCCAGGATTGGCTCGGCCGGTCCGAATCGATCCCAGATCGTCCTTGGCGACCGTGACAGCCTTCTCCATCTTCTCCTCGGCTTCGAAGAGAGCTTCATCAATCACGGCTGTTCCTCCATGTCGTTCTGCATCGATTCGTCACTGCACTGCCTCGTCACTGCCCAGCCTCGTCACTGCCCAGGCTCGTCACTGCCCTGCTCGTGGAGTCGCTGTTTCGCGAACACCCTCCGTCACAGAGTCTCACCCGCGTCACGACTTGACGAGCGTTCCGATCTTCTCACCGGACACCGCCCGAGCAATATTCCCCTCGGTCAGCAGATTGAAAACCATGATCGGCATGTCGTTGTCCATGCACAGGCTGAACGCCGTCGCATCGGCCACCTTGAGACCCTGTTCGATCACTTCACGATGAGTGATCTGCGTGTACATCTTCGCGTCGGGGTCGATGCGCGGGTCTGCCGAGTAGACGCCGTCGACAGCCTTGGCCATCAACACCACCTCGGCACCGATCTCGAGGGCGCGCTGCGCTGCCGTCGTGTCGGTCGAAAAGTACGGCATTCCCATGCCTGCACCGAAGATGACGACGCGACCCTTCTCGAGATGCCGCTGGGCACGCAGCGGGATGTACGGCTCCGCGACCTGGCCCATCGTGATCGCCGTCTGAACGCGGCTGTCGATGCCCTCTTTTTCCAGAAAGTCTTGCAGTGCAAGGCAGTTCATCACGGTCCCCAGCATGCCCATGTAGTCGGAACGCGCGCGGTCGAGTCCCCGCTGCTGCAGCTCCGCACCGCGGAAGAAGTTGCCACCACCGATGACCACCGCCACCTGGACTCCGGATCGGACGACTTCTGCGATCTGCTCCGCAACCTTCGTCACGACATCAGGATCGAGTCCGACCTTTCCACCACCGAACATTTCCCCGCCAAGCTTGAGAAGGACTCGACGGAATCCCGGACGTTCGCTGGCTGGTTCGGACATTGCTCTCCTCAGTTCCACAGCACTGGTCGATTCGACAGCACTCGTCGGGTCGAGCACCGGCCTGCTCGACGCCATTCGGACGGCCACACTCATCCTGCCTCATCGAGCCGGTGAGGGTATACGTAGACCCCGTCGGGAAAATGCTCGCCCGACGGGGCCATACGGTTCACACGACTAACTCGAAGCGCCGACCTCGAACCGAACGAAGCGCTTGAGGGTCACCCCCGCCTCGTCCAGAATCGCCTTCACGGACTTCTTGGAGTCCTGGACCGAGTTCTGCTCGGTCAGCACGACGTCTTTGAAGTAGCCGTTGACGCGGCCTTCGATGATCTTCGGCAGAGCCTGCTCGGGCTTGCCCTCGGCGCGGGCCGTCTCCTCGGCGATGTGACGCTCACTGGCGACGACGTCCTCGGGCACCTCGTCGCGCGTGACGTACTTGGCCTTGAGTGCGGCAACCTGCATGGCGGCACCGCGAGCGGCCTCGGCAGCAGCCTCGCCCTCTCCGGTGTACTCGACGAGGACGCCGACAGCCGGCGGCAGATCAGCGCTGCGCTTGTGCAGGTAGACGGCAACCGGTCCGTCGAACGAAGCCAGCTTGCTCAGTTCGAGCTTCTCACCGATCTTCGCGGATTGCTCCTGCACGACCTGGTCGACGGTCTTACCGTCGAGCTCGAGCGCCTTGAGTGCAGCGATGCCGGCGGGCTTCGCTGCAGCAGCGACATCGACGATCGACTGTGCCAGCTTCAGGAAGTCTTCGTTCTTGGCGACGAAGTCGGTCTCGCAGTTGATCTCGAGCAGAACGCCGCCCTTGGCCACGACCAGACCCTCGGCCGTGGTGCGCTCAGCACGCTTGCCCACGTCCTTGGCGCCCTTGATGCGCAGCTGCTCCACAGCCTTGTCGAAGTCGCCCTCAGCCTCGGCGAGAGCGTTCTTGCAGGCCATCATTCCGGAGCCGGTCAGCTCGCGGAGCCGCTTGACGTCAGCGGCGGTGTAGTTCGCCATGGTGAGCGAGCCTCCTCATATGTCTGTTGGGACGTAAGTCAGGGTAGTACTCGGGCAGACGGTGAAACGGCCCCGACCAAAGGAGCTCTGGTCAGGGCCGTCTGCATCGGATCAAGCCTCGGTGGAGGGAGCCACTGCGGCGGGGGCTTCGGCGACCGGAGCAGCCTCACCCTCTGCAGCCGGGGCTGCCTCTGCGGCCGGGGCTGCGTCTGCGGCCGGGGCCGCCTGCGACAGGAGTTCCTGCTCCCACTCGGCGAGGGGCTCGCCGGCGCCGGCCTCGGGCTTCGCGTCCTTGTCGGCACTCAGTCCGGCACGGGCCTGCACACCCTCGGCCACTGCTGAAGCGACGACCTTGGTGAGCAGGGCGGCGCTGCGGATGGCATCGTCGTTGCCCGGGATCGGGTAATCGACGAGGTCGGGATCGCAGTTGGTGTCCAGTATCGCGATGACCGGGATCTTCAGCTTGCGCGCCTCGGCAACCGCCAGGTGTTCCTTGTTGGTGTCGACGATCCACACGGCGGAGGGAACCTTCGCCATGTCACGGATGCCGCCGAGGGTGCGGTCCAGCTTGGTCATCTCACGCGTGAGCATGAGGATTTCCTTCTTGGTACGCCCCTCGAAACCACCGGTCTGCTCCATCGACTCAAGTTCCTTGAGGCGGATCAGACGCTTGTGCACGGTCTGGAAGTTGGTGAGCATGCCGCCGAGCCAACGCTGGTTGACATAGGGCATTCCGACGCGAGTGGCCTCGGCCGCGATGGACTCCTGGGCCTGCTTCTTGGTGCCGACGAACAGGACGGTGCCGCCGTGGGCCACGGTCTCCTTGACGAACTCGTACGCCTTGTCGATGTACGTGAGCGTCTGCTGCAGGTCGATGATGTAGATGCCGTTGCGGTCGGTGAAGATGAATCGCTTCATCTTCGGGTTCCAGCGACGGGTCTGGTGACCGAAGTGCGTGCCGCTGTCGAGCAGCTGCTTCATTGTTACAACAGCCATGGCTGTTATCTCTCTTTCATTGCCGGTTGATGCAGAGCATCGTTGACGCTCCGCCCTGGCACCCGCGGACCATCGGACTCACACCGAGATGCGAGACCAGCCGATGGCCGATAACCTGCGCGGGCGCGCGAAGTCGGACTGTGACGAGCACAGACCGCTCGATCAGTGTACGGCCTCGGCGTCGCACGCCCTAACCGGCCGGCGTCGAACTTTCCTGCCGTGCCACAGCGTCGCCGTCGACGCAAGGTCGGCCGGGTATCTGTGGACGGATCCGGTTCGCTCCACAGATGTGCCTTCCGACCGTCCGGCTGGGCCGGCGCGCGGCATGATCGAACCATGGCACCCACTGCAACGATCGTGCGCGTTCTCGTCGCCGCGTTCGTGTACTCGGGCGCCGCGCTGGTGGTGAATCCCGATCCGGTCTCTGCCGCGCCGGACGCGATGTTCGACTGGCCTCTGCATCCGCGACCGCGTGTGGTCCGGGCGTTCGACAATCCCGAGCACGACTGGCTTCCCGGCCACCGCGGCGTGGACCTCGGTGGGGTGGCCGACCAGGCCGTGCTTTCCGCGGGCGCCGGTGTGGTGGTGTTCGCGGGCCTGGTGGCCGGAAAACCCGTGGTGTCCGTCGACCATCCGGGTGGACTTCGCACCACCTACGAACCGGTGACGGCGCGGGTCACCACCGGGGTCCGGGTAGGCCGTGGAACCGTGCTCGGCACCCTCGAACCCGGACACCCGGGTTGCATTGCTCCGGTGTCAGCGTGCCTGCACTGGGGTCTGCGGCGAGACCGCGAGTACCTCGACCCGCTCGGACTCCTGCCGGTCGTGCCCGTGCGGCTCGAGCCCGTCGTTCCGGAGTAGGACTTCCGAGGTCATGCACCAGCTAACGCCATTCCGCAACGGCATGGCGACCCGCCGATTCCGGGAAATCGTCTGCCACCATCGCCGCGAGTTCCACGAATGCCTTCCGCGTCTCGGGCCGCAGCAGTTCCAGGTCGACCACGGAACCCTCCGCAAGATGTTCGTCGAACGGCACCACCGTCACGGCCCGGCACCGGAGCAGAAAGTGGTTGGTGAGTTCCTTCATGTCGATCGTGCCCGAGCCCGGGCGGGCTGCACTGATCACCACCACAGTGCGCGCGACGAGATGTCCGTAACCGTGGTGCTGCAGCCAGTCCAGGGTGGCCGCCGCGCTGCGCGCCCCGTCGATTGCGGGCGAACTGACCAGGACGAGGGAGTTTGCCAGTTGCAGGACACCGTTCATTGCGGAGTGCATGATGCCTGTGCCGCAGTCGGTGAGGATGATGTTGTAGTACACCCGCAGGATGTCGATGACGCGGCGGTAGTCGTCCTCACTGAACGCCTCGGAGATGGCCGGATCCTGCTCGCTCGCGAGCACCTCCAGCCTGCTCGGCGCCTGCGACGTGTGGGCCCGCACATCCGAATATCGCCGGATCGTCGGCTCCGCGGCGATGAGATCACGCACCGTCGAATGCGTTTGCAGTGGCACACGCTGCGCAAGGGTCCCGAAATCGGGGTTGGCGTCGACGGCGATCACACAGTCTCCGCGCAGGGAGGCGAATGTGGAACCCAGCGCAATGGTTGTCGTGGTCTTGCCGACACCACCCTTGAGTGACAGGAAGGCGATCCGGTAGTCGCCCTGAATCGGCTGCCGGATACGTGCGAGTAGTGCGGCGTCACGTACGGCCTGCGCCGACTCCCCCGGATTGATCGTTCCTCCGGTGAGCCGGTGCACCCCGCGCCGCCATCCGCGACTCGGCGCCTTCCGTGAGCGCGCGAGCAGGGCGTCCGCCACCAGGTCCTGATTCGTCACCCGGTGCTGAGCCGGGATCTGCGTCGCTTCGTCCCAGTGCTGCACCCCCCACGGATCCCGCCCGGGCCCTCCCCCGGAAGCGGCGCCCTCGTTCCGCCAGACAGGGTGCTGCCCGGTCACGTCTTCGCGGTCCACGATTCCCCCCGGATGGTGCGCAGCAGTTGTCGCCTCGGTTTCCCGTTTCCGGGGCGACGCTACCGGAACCGGTCATCCGGACGGCGACCGTCAGGCGCGCGGATGGGCCTGATCGTGGACGGCACGCAGGCGCGCCACGGAGACGTGGGTGTAGAGCTGCGTCGTCGCGAGGCTCGCGTGCCCCAGCAGTTCCTGCACCACGCGTAGATCGGCACCCCCTTCGAGAAGATGGGTGGCCGCGGTATGACGCAGACCGTGGGGGCTGAGGTCGGGAGCACCGGGCACCGCGGACAGAACCTCGTGCACGACTGTCCGCGCCTGGCGTTGATCCAGACGCTTTCCCCGCTTACCGAGGACGAGCGCCTGCCCCGAGCCGTCCGTGGCCAGTGCGGGGCGACCGACGTGTAGCCACAGATCCATGGCCTCTGCGGCAGGCTTGCCGTAGGGCACGGAACGTTCCTTGTTGCCTTTACCGATCACCCGCAGCAACCGGCGTTCGCGGTCGACCGAGCCGAGGTCGAGACCACACAACTCCCCTACGCGGATCCCCGTGGCGTACAGCAGTTCCACGATGAGGCGGTCACGGAGAGCAATCGGATCATTCTGCTGCGCACCCGATTCGGCGGCGTTCATGGCATCGGCCGCCTGCGACTGCCGCAGGACCGACGGTAGCGTGCGGTGTGCCTTGGCCGCGCCGAGCCGGGCCCCCGGATCCGTCGGAATTCGGCGGGTCCGCATCAACCACGCAGTGAAGTTGCGCACCGACGACGTGCGCCGGGCCAGGGTTGTGCGAGCGACACCTGCCGCGGATTGCTCTGCCAGCCAGGAACGCAGAGCATGTATGTCGAGTTCGCTGAACGTGGCGTCGGGCGACTTCGACTGCCAGTGCCGCAGCATCGACCCGGCGTCCGTGACGTAGGCCTTCACCGTGTGCTCGGAGCGTCCACGCTCGAGGCGCAGGTGCCGCGCGTATTCGTCGAGCACCGCCTGCCACGGCGGACTCGGATCGGTGCTCATGTGCTCACCGTTGCGCCGGGCGCAGGATTTGGCAAGCGCACGCGCCGACGACGCTCTTTCCTCTGACGAGCCGGAGTCCTACCGCCCGGACTGCGCGGGACCAAAGTCCCCATTCTCCGCCGATCTCTCGACATACTTCCTTACTAGGTTAGAGTTACCTTACCCAGTGTTGCGTCGCCGAAAGGGGCCGTCATGTACGCGCCGAAACCGGCGAAACATGCTGTTACCGAGCATGAGTCGGGCAGACTCACTCTTGCCGATCTGCCGCCCGGCCAGAGTGCGCGCATCACCGATTTCGACTCCCGTACGCCAGAAGCAGTGGCCACCCGACTGCGGCATCTGGGATTCCGGGCGGGCACGGTGATTGTGCATCTGCGCACCGCGCCGCTCGGTGATCCATCCGTATACCGGCTCCTCGGCTACGAAATGTGCCTCCGACGCCGCGAGGCCCGTCACATCCGAATCGCGCAGGAGACAGCGTCGTCATGACGGACTCCTGCCACGACAGCAGCTCTACTGTGCGCGCGCCCAGCGGAAGTACCCGCATCGCTCTGATCGGTAGTCCGAATGCCGGCAAGACCAGCGTGTTCAACCACCTCACCGGCATGCGTGCGCGCACCGGCAACTATCCGGGCGTCACCGTCACCCGCCGAGTCGGCACCGGCCGGTACAAGGGCACGTCCGGGACGACGCAGTTCACCGTCGAGGATCTGCCCGGCGCCTACAGCCTGCACCCCATCAGCCCCGACGAGCAGGTCGTCGCCGACCTGCTGCGCGGCGACCTGCTGGGGGTGGAGGTGCCCGACGCGGTAGCCGTGGTCGTCGACGTCACCGCCCTCGAGCGATCACTGTCGCTGATCGCCCAGGTCCTCGCACTCGGAAAGCCGACGATGGTGGTACTCACCATGACCGACGAGCTCGCTGCCCGCGGCGGACGTCTGGACATCGCCAGATTGTCCGAAGCGCTCGGCGTCCCGGTCGTCGGTGTCATCGGCAGCAAAGGCAAAGGCTTCGGGGCGCTCCGCGCACTCTTCGCCGACCCCGGCAGCTGGAGCACCGTCCCGATGCCCCCTCCCCTCGACGACGACGAATTCAATGCGTGGGTCGGATCGATCCTGGCGACCTGCCGCTACCTCTCCCCTGCCGCGGACACGAGAACCGCTCGGATCGATCGAGTGCTGCTGCACCCGTTGTGGGGCACGCTCGCCTTCCTCGCGGTGATGTTCTGCTTCTTCCAGGTGGTATTCACCGTCGCGGCACCGTTCCAGGACGGCCTCGAGATGTTCTTCGGGTGGCTGGGCGGGATTGTCGACGACAATATCGGCAACCCGGTACTCAGCGGTCTGATCGGCTCGGGTGTCATCGGTGGCGTCGGCTCGGTTCTGGTATTCATCCCGCAGATCGTGCTGATGTTCCTGCTGATCTCACTGCTCGAGAACGTCGGCTACATGTCCCGGGCGGCGTTCCTCGTGGACAGGCTCATGGCCACCACCGGCCTCGAGGGCCGAGCATTCGTCGCCATGCTGTCCTCGCTCGCCTGCGCTGTTCCGGGAATCATGGCCACCCGGACGATGCCGTCTTCGCGGGACCGGATCGCCACCATCATGGCTGCACCGTTGATGACCTGTTCGGCTCGGCTACCGGTCTACATCCTGCTCATCGGCCTGCTCGTCGACTCGGACTCCCACTGGGGGCCGCTGTCGCTGCAGGGCACGACGATGTTCGCCCTGTACCTGTTCGGCGGTTTCGCGGCGATGACGGCCGCCTGGGTGTTCAAGAGGTCCGTGCTTCGCAGCGACATGCTGCCGTTCTTCATGGAAATGCCGCCGTATCGGTTCCCCTCCCCCAAATCGGTGTTCATGACGATGTGGGACTCGGCGAAGGTGTTTCTCCGCAAGGCGGGAACCATCATCCTGACCGCCTCCATCGCTTTGTGGTTCATGCTGAATCTGCCGATGCGTACCGCTGAAACTGCGAGCATGAGCGAGTCCGCTGCGGCCGCCTATGTGCTCGACCATTCTTTCGCTGCCTCAATCGGTACCTGGATCGAGCCGCTCTTCGCGCCACTCGGCTTCGATTGGCGGATCGCTGTCGGACTGATCGGGGCGCTGGCCGCCCGCGAGGTCTTCGTTTCGACCCTCGGCCAGATCTTCGCCGCCCAGAACCCGGAAGATCCGACCATTGCCCTCCAGAACGCGGTCTACACGTCCGGCCCCCATGAAGGATTGCCGGTCTTCACCACTCCCACGATCGTCGCGCTGCTGGTGTTCTTCGTCTTCGCGCTGCTGTGCATGTCGACTCTCGCCACCATCCGCCGCGAGACAGCTTCGTGGAAATGGCCCGCGGTCGCCTTCGGCTACATGTTCGCGCTGGCCTGGGCCTGCGCGTTCGCCGCCCGGCACCTCACGATCTGGATCACGGGGGTGGGATCGTGAACCGGATCCTGCTCCATCCCGAAGCCAACGACGACCCGCGAGTGCTGCGCTGGATCACCGGCCAGAGCCTGCCACCGGAGCACACGCGTACCGCCTTGGCACATCTGGTGAGGGACGGTGTCCTCGACGGCATCGATATCTCGGCAGGCCAGGTCCGGACGCGACTTGCGCCAGGACGGGATTGGCAGTCTGATGGTGCGGTCGTCCGGTCGGCGCTGTTCGCCGCGCTGACCGGAGAGGAGTCCACCCAGCCGAGCGGCGACGAGTGCGCGCAGCCGAGCGGCGACGAGTCCCGACCCGCCGTCGATCTCCAGCGCGGGATCGCGGACCTCCTCGAGCGGGGCGCCTCCGCGGTTGCGGCCTCGCACGGCGGCAACATCCGTCTGCTGGACGTCACCGACGGTGTCGTCACCATCGAAATGGCTGGGGCGTGTGTCGGGTGCTCCGCCGCCGGCCGGACACTCGAAAAGCTCATATCCGAGACCGTGCGCGCTCGCTACCCAGAGGTCCGCGCGGTGCGGGCGGTGCATCCCACCCCGCGCGCCCGTGCCGCCCGTCTCCTTCCGGCGCTGTCCCGGCGTCGCGGCCGGCCGGCCTGAACCACCTGCGTCTGGTTGGAATGCGCGGTCGGTCACCTCATACCCGCGACCACCCCGTGTCATCGGATTCGACGAACCCTTCCATCTCCAGTAGCGGCAACACCGCGCGAACCTGATCGATCGTCACCCCCGACGCTTCCGAGAGCTCCCGAACCCCTTGTGCCCCGCTGGCCGGTAACGCCTCGTACACCAGCAAGGCTTCTCCCGACAACACATCGAGATCTAGTGCAACAGAGTCCCGTTCGGTATCACGTAACCCGACCGGTCCAGCCTCTTCCACCACATCTCCGGCGTTCGCGACCAGCCGCGCCTCCCCCTCCCGAATCATGCGATTGCACCCGGTCGACGACGCCGAGGTGATCGGGCCCGGTACCGCCATCACCGGGCGCCTGAGTTTGCGCGCCCATCCCGTCGTGTTGCGGGCACCACTGCGCCAGCCCGCTTCAACCACCACGACACCGTCGGACAGGCTCGCCACCAACCGGTTTCGGGCGAGAAACCGATACCGGGCCGGCGCCGTACCGGGCGCGTACTCACTGATCACCGCACCATTGAGAGCGATCTGCCGCAGCAATCGTGCATGCCCGGCCGGATACGCGCGATCCACACCGCACGCGAGCACCGCCACCGACAAACCACCCACCCCCAGCGCCGCCCGATGCGCAGCACCGTCGATCCCGAACGCGGCACCCGACACGATGGTCCACCCGTCCACGGCGAGATCCCCCGCGATCTCGGCGGTCACGTGCTCGCCGTAACCACTCGATGCCCGCGTGCCCACGACCGAGATGGCACGCTCGGTGAGTTCGGATATCGATCGAGACCCCAGGACCCACAACGCCAGCGGCGCACCCTCGTCGCGGCTTCCGGCCAGATTGTCGAACGCGAGCATCCGCCATTGCGGCCACTCCGCGTCGTCGGGCGTCACCAGTCGTCCACCCAACCCGGCCACGAGGTCGAGGTCCTGCTCTGCGGTATCGAGATGCGCCCGGGCGACCGTCTTCTCACCCAGGAGCGCTGACAGATCCCGTTCTCGGACAGCACGTGCAGCCTCTTCGGGCCCCACCTCGTCCACGAGCTGGGCCAACGGCCGGCACGGCCCCTGCACCACCTTCGACAGGTACGCCCACGCGCGCCTGCGCGGATCGTGCGCCCCACCGGAATCGACGGCACCGACCCCCATTTCGGCTGTCACTGGAAACTCCGATCCCGAAATCCCAACGCAATCACTATCTGCTCCGGACCCGGCGTATCCAGCCCGGCCAGGTCGCTGACGGTCCATGCCACTCTCAACGCCCGGTCCGCCCCGCGGGCGGTGATGATCCCCTTGCGCAGCGCTCGTTCAACCGGTGCCAAAGCTGGACGCGACAGCCGGAACTTCTGCCGTAGCGCCGGCCCCGGCACCTCGGCATTTGTTCGCCAGCCGTGGCCGGACCACCGCTCTGCGGCGGCACCACGCGCGTCCGCCACCCGCTTGCGCACGTTCTCGGTGCTCTCGCCCACCTCGTCGATGAACGCGCCCGTTGCGACCGCCTGCATCCGCACACGCAGATCGACCCGGTCGAGCAATGGGCCCGACAGCTTTCCCAGGTACCGGCGCCGCGCGGTGGGCGCACACACGCAATCCGCTTCCCGCGCTGGTGCGCACGGGCACGGGTTCGCCGCGAGAATCAGCTGGAACCGTGCCGGGTAGCGGGCCACACCATCCCTTCGCGCGATACGCACCTCCCCGTCCTCGAGCGGTGTCCGCAACGCTTCCAGAACCTTGGTGCCGATCTCGGCGCACTCGTCGAGAAAGAGAACACCCCGGTGAGCTCGACTGACAGCACCGGGCTTCGCGATTCCGCTGCCGCCTCCCACCAGCGCGCTGACCGATGCCGTGTGGTGCGGTGCGATGAACGGCGGCATGTCGATCAGCGGGCGCTCCGGAGGAAGGAGCCCGGCCACGGAGTGGATCGCCGTCACTTCCAGCGACTCACTTTCGGTCAATGGTGGCAGGACCCCGGGAAGGCGTTGCGCCAACATCGTCTTTCCCACCCCCGGTGGTCCCGTGAGCATCAGATGATGTGCACCGGCGGCGGCGACTTCGATTGCCCACCTCGCCTCCGCCTGACCCACCACCTCGCTGAGATCACCTCGCACCGGCGTCGCCATCATCCGATCTGCCGGCTCCGGGTACTCGAGGTCGCGCTCCCCCCGCAACCAGGCGACCACCGACCGCAGATCCCTGGCGCCGAGAATTTCGATGCCGCTGACGAGTCCCGCTTCGGGCAGCGTCTGCACCGGAACCACCACCGTGGCCCACCCGGCGTTCTTCGCCGCCAGAACTGCGGGAAGAACTCCGCGCACGGCCCGAAGCCGGCCATCGAGGGCCAACTCACCGAGTAACACCGTTGCCCGGAGACGATCGCGCCTGACCTGATTGGCCGCGTCGAGCACCGCCGCTACGAGCGCCAGGTCGTACACGGATCCCACCTTCGGCAACGTGGCCGGAGACAAGGCCAGGATCACTTTCGAATCCGGCCACTGCTCACCGGAAT
Organism: Rhodococcus sp. (in: high G+C Gram-positive bacteria); assembly: GCF_049286785.1. Lineage (GTDB taxonomy): Bacteria > Actinomycetota > Actinomycetes > Mycobacteriales > Mycobacteriaceae > Rhodococcus_F. Next base: position 13,792 of record NZ_JBAQEO010000195.1, read on the forward strand.
TCGTCACTGCAGCCCTGATGCGGTCCCGGGCCTCCTGCAGCGCTGTGTCCGGCAGCCCCACCAGATGCACCGCCGGCAGACCACGGCCGATGTCTGCCTCGATCTCGACCAGCTGACCATCCACCCCGGTCACGGCCACCGAATGCGCTCGCCCCAATGCCATCAGAACGCGTCCCGCACATGCTCGATCTGCGGTTGTCCACCATGCGCAAGCATGATCGCGACGACATCGAACCGCACCCGTGACCAGTGCCTGCCCGAATTATGCAACCACTCCACCGCCAGCAGACGGATCCGTCGCTGCTTCGTGTAGGTCACCGCCTCGGAGGGAGACCCGAAACCGAGTCCCCGCCGCGTCTTCACCTCTACGAAGACCAGCCACTCACCCTCTGCGGCAATGAGATCCACTTCCCCGTGCCGCGAACGCCAGTTCCGCTCGATGATCTCCATGCCCGCCTCGGTCAAGTACCGGGCGGCCAGATCCTCCCCGTGCGCTCCGAGCGCAAGATTGTGCGCCATCGCAGCCTCCGTCGACTCCCCCGGCGATCCACCGATGTGAACCGCACCCGAGACAACGGTGCCCCACCATGAGGCGATCGCACTACTGCCAACAGGGCGTACGAATTGCCCTGTGGATCAAGGAGGAGTTGGGGACAACTCTGCTTCTCCGACCGTCCACGGGCAGAAATTCGCAGGTCGGGCATGTCAAGCCCTAGCTCCCCGGAACGGGGCCGCCCGGTCCGATCGGCCTGCCCGCATTCCAGGGGTGGTTCATCTCCACGTCCGCGCTTGCGGGTGGGGCCGTCTACGACAAACCGTTGTCCGGAAGCCGCAGATCGGGCTTGTCGAGTTCTTCGATGTTCACGTCCTTGAACGTAATGACCCGGACGTACTTCACGAACCGGGCGGGACGGTACATGTCCCACACCCAGGCATCCGACATACGCAGTTCGAAGTAGATTTCGCCATCTGCATTGTGTGGAAGCAGTTCCACCGAGTTAGCCAGGTAGAACCGACGCTCCGTCTCCACGACGTAGGAGAACTGACCGACGATGTCCCGATACTCACGGTAGAGCGACAGCTCCATCTCGGTTTCGTACTTCTCGAGATCCTCGGCACTCATCGGTCTCGGAGTCCTCCTGCTCTTGTGTGAACTGTCATCATCTCGCACTGCCCGAACTGTTATCCAGTCGGTCCGGCAGCGCCGCTACGTTGGCCCATGACCTGCGGTGTTCCGGGCAAGGACCCAGCTCGTCCAGTGCAGCCATGTGCCCGGGAGTGCAGTAACCCTTGTGGATCGCAAACCCGTACCCGGGATGCAGGTCGTCCATCTCGACCATCACTCGATCCCGGGACACCTTTGCCAGGATGCTTGCGGCCGCGATGCATGCGGCCGCGCCGTCGCCCCCGATCACGGGCAGCGAGGGCGCGGGGAGACCTGGAACGCGGAAACCGTCGGTGAGCACATAGCCCGGCGGCGTCGTCAGCCCGGCGACCGCCCGCCTCATTCCCTCGATGTTGGCTACGTGAACACCGATCCGATCCACTTCCTCAGCGGGAATCGACACGACACTCCACGCCAACGCCAGCCGTTGTATGGCCGGGAAGAGTTCCTCCCGGGTGCGTTCGGTGAGTTTCTTGGAATCGTCGAGACGGGCAAGCGCGGGACAGGGCTTCGGGGCCAGCACGCAGGCGGCGACCACCAGCGGTCCTGCGCAGGCACCCCTGCCCGCCTCGTCCACACCGGCTACCGGGCCGAGACCGCTTCGGACCAGGGCCGATTCCATCGTCCGCAGACCGGACGACCTGCGGATGACGATGCGTGGCGGCCAGGAAGTCACTTGCCCTGGATATCGGGAGAACTGATGGTGCCCATGCGCGTCGGCGGCAACGCGATGAATATCGCCTTACCGATGACGTTATCGATCGGAATGGTGCCCTGCATGTCGTCCCCGACGTGATATCTGGAGTCCGCGGAGTTACTACGATTATCCCCCATCACCCACACATGCCCGTCGGGAACGGTGACGGGACCGAAGCAGCGAGCCGACTTCAGCGCGGTGTCACAGGCCTGGGTGCCGGGAACGAAGGGGAAATCGGCGACGACGTAGGGTTCCTCGATCGGCCGGCCGTCGACCAGGATGCGGCCCTGATCATCACAACACTCCACGGTCTGACCGCCGGTCGCGATGACTCGCTTGACGAGGTCGTTCTCGTCCGGGGGGACCAGGCCGACGAGCGATCCGAGTTCCTGGGTGCCGCGGATCACGACGTTCGAGGAGCGGGTCGAGACGAAATCCTGGGACCACGAGTCGGGACCACGGAAAACGATCACGTCACCCGGCCGGGGATCGCCGAAGTGGTAGCCGATCTTCTCGACCACGATGCGGTCGCCTGTGCATCCCGCGCAACCGTGAAGCGTCGGCTCCATCGACTCCGAGGGAATGAGATATACGCGGGCGATGAACGTCTGCAACAGAAAACTCAGGACCAGCGCGACGAGTATCAGGATCGGCAGTTCACGAAGGAAAGAGCGGGGCTTCTTCTCGGGTTTGCCACTGTTGCCGGTGGGGGTGTCGGCCGAATCGCCGGTGCTCTCGGATTCCGACGACAATGCCCGCTCCTTCGAAGAATCTGTCACGAAATCAGATTAGCCCGGCACCGTGTGGACACGGTGCCGGGCTCAGCTGAAAGATCAGCGCTTTTCCTTGATCTTGGCGGCCTTGCCACGCAGATCGCGGAGGTAGTACAGCTTGGCGCGACGAACGTCACCGCGGGTGAGGACCTCGATCTGCGCGATGTTGGGGCTGTGCACCGGGAAGGTGCGCTCGACGCCGACGCCGAAGGAAACCTTGCGGACGGTGAAGGTCTCGCGGACGCCACCACCCTGGCGGCGGATCACGACGCCCTTGAAGACCTGCACGCGCTCCTTCGAGCCTTCGATGACCTTGACGTGCACGTTCAGGGTGTCGCCGGGACGGAACTCGGGAATGTCCTCGCGGAGGGACTTCTTGTCCAGGAAATCGAGAGTGTTCATCGGTGTGCCATCCTTGCGTTTTCGCAGGAGCAGAGGAACCGAGCGGCACTCGGAGGTTCGATGACCACCTGCGCTCGTCTGGTTCGTGCCCAGATCAAGTATTGCTGCCTGGTCCAGGCAACCCGTCCATTGTGCCAGACAGGACTGCCTGGGGCGAAATCGGCGGCGGCGCCGGATGCACTACCTGATCGAGTTCTACCTCCGCCGCCACCTTGGCATGCTCGGCGGCTTCTTTCACATGTTCGGCGCTCGGTGTACCAGCGATGAAGTCCTGGACGAATATCTTGGCCCTGATCACCGGCCGTCGCCAGCGCCGCTCACGCTCGAGTGCCCGCAGCATCTTCTTCGGCTTGTCCGTGTACCGCCACCGCGCCCACGGCGCGCTCGGCCGGCCCAACCGGATGGCCCCGATCAGCAGGATCGGGAAGATGAACAGTCCGAGAAGACCGGTCCAGATCTTTCCCTTCGCCAGCACCACCGCGGCGATGAGCAGGTTCACGACGGCCAGGAGACCGATCACGAAGCGGATCCACAGTTCCGGTGAGTCCCGAAATCCGGTGACGTCCATCAGTTCCAGCGGACGGAGTCCGAGGAGCAACAGACCCGTCACCGCGACCGCCACGAAAACGGCGTCGACAGACGCGCGGCCTTCGTCCTGCCAGTACACGTCCTGCAGGTAGAAGATCAGCGCGAACTCGTCGAGCACCAGGGCGGCACCGATGCCGAAGAACGTGGCGAGCACGACACCGATCGTCTCGGTTCCGTCCACATAGACCGCGATGAGAGAGATACCCGACACCAGCATCGTGACCACGCCGAACACGACGTGATGGACGTGATGGCCGCCCGGAGTGACGTTTCCCGGCCACCAGGGCACTTCGGCGCGGATGAGTCGCACGCTCAACCTGATGAACAGGAACGCCGCGAGAAACCCGAGCAGAAAGAAGAGCAGGGGCAGACGCCCGTGCCCTACGACTTCCCGCTCGAGCCACTGCAGCATGGACACCACTATCTCAGTATCGAATCGAGGGTTCCGGCAAATCGGGCAGGCGCCTCCGACCTACTTGCCGAATCCCGCTTTCCGCAGCGCATCGGCCATCGATCCGGCAGCGGCCGGCGGACGCGTATCGCGTTGACGTTCGCGGCCGGACTGTTCCGGTTTTCCACCACTTCGGCGCGGGGCTCCCTGGCCGCCGCGTGGCCCTGCCTGCTTGCGCGGGGAGGCACCGATCTCGTCGTCCAACCGCAGCGTCAAACCGATCCGCTGACGCGCCTCGTCCACTTCGAGGACCTTCACCTTGACGACGTCCCCCGATTTGACGACATCGCGCGGATCCTTGACGAAGGCGTGGGACATCGCCGAAACATGGACGAGACCGTCCTGATGGACACCGATGTCGACGAAGGCGCCGAACGCGGCGACGTTTGTCACGACGCCCTCGAGCGTCATTCCGGGCTTCAGGTGGGACAGCTTCTCGATGCCGACGGCGAAGGTGGCCGTCTTGAACTCGGGACGCGGGTCACGGCCCGGCTTCTCGAGTTCACCGATGATGTCGGTGACGGTCGGCAGACCGAAGCGATCGTCGACGAAGTCGGTGGGATTCAGCCTGCGCAAGGCGGTGGTGTTACCGATGATCTCGCGAACCCCGCTGCCGGTGGCGTCGACGATCTTGCGCACCACCGGATAGGCCTCCGGGTGCACGCTCGACGCATCGAGCGGGTCGTCGCCGTTGGGGATTCGCAGAAAGCCCGCGCACTGCTCGAACGCCTTGGGGCCGAGCCGGGCGACGTCCTTCAGACCCTTACGACTGCGGAACGGTCCGTTCTGGTCGCGGTGCGCGACGATGCTCTCGGCCAGCGAACCCGCAATACCCGACACCCGGGACAGCAACGGCACCGACGCGGTGTTCACATCGACCCCGACAGCGTTCACCGCGTCCTCGACCACCGCGCCGAGAGACCGAGCGAGCAGGGTCTCCGACACGTCGTGCTGGTACTGGCCCACACCGATCGACTTGGGATCGATCTTCACCAGTTCTGCCAGCGGGTCCTGCAGGCGGCGGGCGATCGAGACCGCGCCGCGGATCGAGACATCCAGGTCGGGCAATTCCTGGGACGCATACGCGGACGCCGAGTACACCGACGCGCCGGCCTCGGACACCACGATCTTGGTGAGGTTCGTGGCGCCCGACTTGGCGATCAGTTCGGTGGCGAGAGCGTCCGTCTCTCGGGACGCGGTGCCGTTGCCGATGGCGATCAATTCCACACCGTACTTCACGACGAGCCCGGCGAGCGTCGCCAGCGAGGCGTCCCACTTGTTGTGCGGCTGGTGCGGGTAAATGGTCTCGTGCGCCACCACCTTGCCGGTGGCATCGACGACGGCGACCTTGGTTCCGGTCCGGAAGCCCGGGTCCAGACCCATGGTCGCGCGGGTTCCGGCGGGCGCCGCGAGCAGCAAGTCGCGCAGGTTGTTCGCGAATACCTCGACGGCGTCCTTCTCCGCCGACTGACGCAGTCGCATCCGCACGTCGATGCCCAGGGTGACGAGCATCTTGGTGCGCCACGCCCAACGCACGGTGTCGAGCAGCCACCTGTCGGCGAGGCGGCCTCGGTCCGCGATGCCGAAACGTCCGGCGATCCGGCCCTCGTACACGGTCGGCCTGCCCGGTTCCGGCTCCTCGGTGTCGGGCGCCAGGGTCAGCGAGAGAACCTCTTCCTTCTCACCGCGCAGCACCGCCAGGATGCGGTGGGAGGGCAACTTGGCGAACGGCTCGGAGAACTCGAAATAATCGGCGAACTTCGCACCGTCGGCCTCTTTGCCCTTCCGCACTGCGGACACCAACCGGCCTCGTGTCCACATCAATTCGCGGAGTTCGCCGACCAGATCCGCGTCCTCGGCGAAGCGCTCCACCAGAATTGCGCGGGCCCCGTCGAGCTGCTCGTCCGAATACGACGACGGGTCGGTCGTGGGGTCGCCGAGCAGCGCATCCGCGACAGGCTCGTGTCCGGCCTCGCGGGCGATCTGCGCCTTCGTACGCCGCTTCGGCTTGAACGGGAGGTAGATGTCCTCGAGCCGCGCCTTCGTCTCGGCCGTCATGATCTGTCCGCGCAGCTGATCATCGAGCTTGCCCTGCGACTCGACGGATTCGAGCACCGCGTTCCGCCGCTCGTCGAGCTCGCGCAGATACCGCAGCCGTTCTTCGAGCTGACGCAGCTGGGCGTCGTCGAGAGTTCCGGTGACTTCCTTGCGATAGCGGGCGATGAAGGGCACGGTGGCACCGCCGTCGAGAAGGTCCACGGCAGCCGCGACCTGCCCCTCCCGAACGTCGAGTTCCTCGGCAATGCGCTGATTCACAGTCTTGAGAGTCACGGAATTGGACCCTACCGCTAGGCTCGAAGCACCACGTCGGCGGCGAGGCCGTGGCACGATTGTCTGGAGAAAGACATGCGGAGGCTGATCCGGGCGCAGATTCCTGGCCTGCTCGTCTTGGCAGCCGCTCTCGCCTGCAGCGTCCCGCAGCCGATCGATTCCCCGGCCAACCTCTCCCTCTTCGACACCGTCACACCCGATACCTCCGCGGAAACGGTCTCTACCCCTCTCGTCGAGCGGATGACCTCCGCCACGGATGCGGCTGCTGCCGAACGTGGCGCACAGGTGTCGATCGCCATTCTCGACCGACGCTCCGGCAGCAACCTCGACAGCGCCGGATCCCAGCCGATCGAGAGCGCATCCGTGGCCAAACTCTTCATCGCCGCCCAGGTCTTCCACCTCGATGCGACCGGTGAGCGGCCCGTCACCGATGGCGACGGGCAACTGCTGGCACGGATGCTGGAATCCTCCGACGACTACGCCGCGAACGCGTTGTGGGACGAACTCGGCGGTCCGGACCTCGTCCCCGATGTCGCGGCCCGCTACCGGTTGAGCGCCACCACACCGCCATGGGACGGGCGGTGGTGGAACACCGAGACCACTGCATCCGACCTCGTGGCGTTCTACGACGGTCTCCTCGATGACCGCGACCGTCTCGGCCCGGAACGGATGGCAGAATTCGTCGGGTACCTCCGCGCATCGACTTCACGTGCGATCGACGGCTACGACCAGCGCTTCGGGATTCCCGACGGTCTGCCGGGTGAGAATTCTCTCGGCGTGAAACAGGGTTGGATGTGCTGCATCCAGGGCAGATGGATCCATCTGTCGAGCGGTGTGATCGGCGACGATGACCGTTACCTGCTCGCCGTCGCATCGAGGGAGGACATCCGATACGAGGACGACGAGGATTCGTATTACCCGGACACAGCGATCACCGATGTGACGGAGGATTCCAGCGCGCGGCATGCGCGAGACACCGTGACAGGTGTGGTGCGAGATCTGTTTCCCGCCGGCGTGATCGACAACTGGGCGCAGGGTTGAGCTGAAACAGGTTTCGACGTGATGCCGGAACCGGTTACGGCAGAAGGTCGGGGCGACGCTCGGCGGTGCGTTCGAGCGACTGTTCGCGGCGCCACGCCGCTATCTTCGCGTGGTCTCCGGACAGCAGGACCGGGGGAACGTCGAGTCCGCGCCACGTTGCGGGACGGGTATAGCTGGGCCCCTCGAGCAGTCCGTCCGAGAACGAATCTTCTTGGTGCGACTGCTGATTGCCGAGAACGCCGGGGATGAGCCGAACAAAGGCTTCGACCATCACCAGCACCGCCGCCTCGCCCCCGATGAGGACGTAGTCGCCGATGCTCACCTCTTCGACCCGCACGCGGCGCGCGGCGTCGTCGAAGACTCGTTGATCGATCCCTTCGTAGCGCCCGCAGGCGAAGACGATGTGCTTCTCCCCTGCCCATCGCTGCGCGGTGGTCTGGGTGAACGGGACGCCCGCGGGTGTGGGAACCACCAACAGTGGGTCGTGGTCTCCGACCGCGAGGACCTCGTCGAGGGCGGGACCCCACACACTGGGTTTCATGACCATTCCCGGTCCGCCGCCGTACGGCGAATCGTCGACGGCCTTGTGGACGTCATGCGTCCAGTTCCGAAGGTCGTGGACCTCGACGCAGAGGAGACCCTTGTCGATGGCCTTGCCGAGCAACGCCGCCCGCAAGGGTTCGAGGTACTCGGGGAAGATGGTGACCACGTCGAGACGCATGGCTACCGGTTCACTTCCCGTCGGCCGTTTCACCGAAATCAGGATCGAGAAGTCCCTCCGGCGGGTCTATCTCCACGATGCCGTCGGCCACGGACACCGACGTGACGATCGCCGCGACGAACGGGACGAGCAGTTCGCCGCCGAGTTCACCCGCACGGCGGACGGACAACAACTCTCCTGCGGCCGAGTGCAGAACCTCGGTGACGGTACCCACCTCGGTGCCGTCCCGGAGACGCACCGCGAGTCCCTCGAGTTCGTGATCGTAGAACTCGTCCGGGTCGTTCGAGGGCACCAATTCGGAGCTGTCGATGACGAACAACGTGCCACGGAGGGCATCCGCCGCGCCGCGGTCCGCGACGCCCTCGAGGCGCAGCAGAAGCCGCCCGGAATGCTCCCGGACGGCTTCTACCGTGTACGTGCTCAGATTCTGCTCGCGCCGCTTGTGTCCCTTCAACACTGCGCCGACGGTGAAACGCTCGTCGGGTTCGTCGGTACGAACCTCGACCACGATCTCACCCTTGATGCCGTGCGACTTCGCGACACGACCGACTACGAGCTCCACTGCAGCAGCCTCTACTGATCGGTGTCGACGACGTCGACACGAATCCCGCGGCCACCGATACCGGAGACCAGGGTGCGCAGGGCGGTCGCGGTACGACCACCGCGACCGATAACCTTACCGAGGTCGTCAGGGTTGACGTGCACCTCGACAGTGCGTCCCCGACGACCGGTGATCAGCTCGACACGAACGTCGTCGGGATTGGCGACGATGCCACGAACGAGATGCTCGACCGCATCGGCGACGACGGCGCTCACTTCTCAGCAGCCTCGGACTCTGCTGCAGCCTCGGCGGGCGCCTCGACAGCAGCCTCGGCGTCATCGGCCTTGGCCTTCTTCTTCTTGGGGGTGATGGCCTCGGAAACGGGCTCCTTCTCGGCCTGCGCGAGGGCAGCCTGGAACAACTCCAGCTTGGTCGGCTTCGGCTCCTTGACGCGGAGTGTGCCCTCGGTGCCCGGGAGGCCCTTGTACTTCTGCCAGTCACCGGTGATCTTCAGAAGAGCCTCGACGGGCTCGGTGGGCTGTGCGCCCACGCTGAGCCAGTACTGCGCGCGCTCGGAATCGATGTCGATCAGCGAGGGCTCTTCCTTGGGGTGGTACTTGCCGATCGTCTCGATCGCGCGACCGTTGCGGCGGGTACGGGCATCGGCAACGACGATGCGGTACTGGGGGTTCCGGATCTTGCCGAGCCGGGTGAGCTTGATCTTGACAGCCACTGCTGTACTTCTCCTTCAGTGCGCACGACAAGTGCACACGTGTCACGTGCAATTCAGCGACGCGCAGGAATAGCGCGCCCGGTTTTGCCTCTAATCTGTGACCGCCGCGCGGTACGTAACCGGATGCGACGAACAGCGGTCCATTCTGCCAGACCAACGCCGAAGGTGGAAAATCGGGTCACCTGGTCTTGACCACTTTCCCTCGCAACACCACGACGTCGGGAGCGGCGAGCGTCGCGGTACCGGTCCGGGGATCGGTGCGGAACACCAGCAGATCCGCAGAGGCTCCGGCCTCGAGTCCCGGCTGCCCGAGCCAGGAACGTGCCTCCCAGCACGCAGCGCCGAGCGCTTCCGTCGGGGTGAGCCCGACTCCCTTCAGTTCCTCGACCTCGTCGGAGACCCGCCCGTGCACGATCGAGCCGCCGGCATCCGTACCGGCATAGATCGGGATGCCTGCCTCGTGGGCGGCACCGATGGTGTCCTTCACGCGAGAGTGCAGATCCCGCATGTGGGCGGCGTACAACGGAAATCGGGATGCCGAATCCGCGATCTCGGGGAACGTCGCGATATTGATCAACGTGGGAACCAGCGCGGTTCCGTTCGAGACCATCAGGTCGATCGTCTCGTCGGTGAGCCCCGTGCCGTGTTCGATGCAGTCGATTCCCGCATTGATCAGGCCGGGAAGAGCGTCCTCGGCGAACACGTGCGCGGTGACGCGGGCACCTTCGCGATGCGCCGCCTCGATGGCCGCCACGAGAATGTCGTCACTCCACAGCGGCGCGAGATCGCCGGTGGACCGGTCGATCCAGTCACCGACGAGCTTCACCCACCCGTCGCCGGCCCGGGCCTGCCGGACCACCTCGGCAGGGAGTTGCTCCTCGTGCTCGATGTCCACGGGCAGCCCGCGGATGTACCGCTTGGGTGCGGCGATGTGCCGCCCGGCGCGGATGATGCGGGGCAGATCAGGGCGGTCGTCGATGAACCGGGTGTCCACGGGGGAACCGGCATCGCGGATCAGCAGAACGCCGGCGTCCCGTTCCGTCTCCGCCTGTGCCAGCAAGCCCTCGATGCTCTCGCCCCCACCGCCGCCGAACGTGATGCCGACATGGCAGTGCGCGTCGACCAGTCCGGGGACGATCCATCCCGACTCGCACACCGTCTCGGCACCGGGAATCGGTTCGGTGGACAGGACACCGTCCGCCACCCAGATCTCGACAGGCCGTTCGCCGGGCAGGCTCGTGCCCCGGAAGTGCAACGCGCCCATCGATTACTTCTTCGGGAGCTTCAGCTGGGACAGGTCGATACCCTCGAGACCGGGCGGCAACTCGTCCAGCCCCTTCGGCATCTTCGACAGATCCGGCATTCCGGCGGGCATTCCAGGGAAGCCACCCGGCAGACCACCGGGGAAGCCGCCACGCACCTTGGGTGGCGTGGGCCCCTTGCCGCCCTTCTTGCCTTTCTTGCCCTTCTTGCCGCGCTGCGCATTGCTGCCACGCGAGCCCGGCATGCCCATGCGTCCGGCCATCGCCGCCATCATCTTTCGGGCCTCGAAGAACCGGTCCACCAGCTGATTGACGTCGGACACCTTCACACCCGAACCGTTTGCGATGCGCAGCCGGCGTGACCCGTTGATGATCTTGGGATCTTCGCGCTCCGCGGGAGTCATGCCGCGGATGATGGCCTGCACCCGGTCGAGCTGCTTCTCGTCGACATTGGCGAGTGCGTCCTTCATCTGGCCGGCACCGGGCAGCATCCCGAGGAGATTGCCGATCGGACCCATCTTGCGGACAGCCATCATCTGCTCGAGGAAGTCCTCCAGTGTCAGCTGTCCCGACCCGATCTTCTGTGCGGTAGCCTCCGCCTGCTCGGCGTCGAAGTGCTGTTCCGCAGCCTCGATGAGGCTGAGTACGTCACCCATGCCGAGAATCCGGCTGGCCATACGATCGGGGTGGAAGACGTCGAAGTCGTCGAGCTTCTCACCGGTCGACGCGAACAGGATCGGCTGCCCGGTGACCTCGCGGACGCTGAGCGCGGCACCACCGCGGGCGTCGCCGTCGAGCTTGGTGAGCACGACACCGGTGAAACCGACCCCTTCGCGGAAGGCCTCGGCTGTGCTGACCGCGTCCTGACCGATCATCGCGTCGAGCACGAAGATGGTCTCGTCGGGATTCACGGCATCGCGGATTCCGGCGGCCTGCGCCATCAGATCGGCGTCGATACCGAGACGACCCGCGGTGTCGACGATCACCACGTCGTACTGCTTGTTGCGCGCCTCCTCTACACCGGCGCGCGCCACCTCGACCGGGTCGGCCGCGGTGATTCCCAGCGCGTTGTCGCCACCACCGATGGATGTACCGGGATGCGGTGCGTACACCGCCGCCCCGGCCCGTTCACCGACGATCTGGAGCTGGCTGACCGCGCCCGGGCGCTGCAGGTCACAGGCCACGAGCAGCGGGGTGTGGCCCTGGTCGCGCAGCCACTTGGCGAGCTTGCCGGCGAGTGTCGTCTTACCCGAGCCCTGCAGACCCGCCAGCATGATGACCGTCGGCGGAGTCTTCGCGAACGCCAGCCGCCGAGTCTCCCCACCGAGGATGCCGACGAGTTCCTCGTTGACGATCTTGACGACCTGCTGGGCGGGATTGAGCGCTGCGGAGACCTCCACGCCCTTCGCCCGTTCCTTGATCCTCGCGATGAACGCGCGCACCACCGGGAGGGCGACGTCCGCCTCGAGGAGGGCCAGTCGGATCTCACGACACGTGGCATCGATGTCGGCTCCGGATAGGCGACCCTTGCCACGCAGATCCTTGAGGGCTCCGGTCAACCTGTCGGAAAGGGATTCGAACACCGAGTGCGCTCCTGAAGTCGTGCGAGTGTGCGGGAGATATTCTCGGGGACCAGCGTAGCCGCTCCCCCCGTGCCTATCACGCTGCCCCGTTCACTCTCCCGGGCTGCCCTCCACAGGCTTCGGCCTGGGCAGGGGAACCACCGCGAGGATCGCCTTCTCGATCTCCCCGCGGCTCGCGCGAGTATCGCCGCCGAGATCGAGGCAGAACGCGTCGACCACGGACGAGCCCAGCGTGGTCACGCGGGCCCAGCGGACGTCGGCCCTGCACGAGTCGAATGCCGCGGCCAGCCTGCAGAGCAGACCCAGCCGGTCCTCTGCCCTGAGCTCGAGGATCACCTCACCGGAGGGCGAGGTGTCGAACCAGATGATCCGCGGCGGGGCCTGGGCATACAGCACCGGAACCGCCGCCTCGCCGCGTTCCTCCTCCGCAGCCACACGCTGGTTCTCCTTCGCCTCTTCCTCCTTCGCCGTGAGCATCTCCAGCAGATTCAGCTCTCCGGCGATGGCCCGGATCAGCTCCTGACGGATCAGACCGGCCTGCGGAGGTGCGCCGAAACGCGGGGACACCACGAACGAGTTGACGGCCGACCCCTCCGAACTACCCAGCGACGCCGAGTACACCCGCAGCGAATGCAGCGCCAGCACCCCCGCCGCCTGGGACAACAGACCGCGTTCATCGGGCGCGATGACAGTGACCACGAAGGTGTGGGGGCTTTCTCCGGGATCGAGAGCGACATGGACGCCACCGGTCGCCGCGAGCATGACGTGCTCGGGATCGAGCGGATCGGGCGTGGGCAGCATCTCCCCCGCCATCACCAGCCGGCACCGGCGCACGAGTTCACCGATCAGCGAAGACTTCCATTCGCCCCACACGCC
>NZ_JBAQEO010000196.1:0-8662 GCF_049286785.1 Rhodococcus sp. (in: high G+C Gram-positive bacteria)
TTACAGAAAATGGGGGAAGTTCGCTGTGGTGTTTCCGTGTGGGCAGACGAGGATTGTGCACGATACCGGGTCTTACCTGCATAGTTGTCCAAAGGAATTTCATGCAACGCGCCAGCGATTTTCGCGACGACGGGAGCCGTGAGCGTCGACGGCAGTTGCGGCGGGCCCTGCTGCGGCCGGTGTTCACCGTTGCGCTGTTCGTGGCGGCGTATTTCGTCTTGCCGTGGACGTCGTTCGGCGGCACGTCCACGCTCATGCTTTTGGTCGGAGGACTGGTCGTCGTCCTCGCCGTCGGTTGCTGGCAGGTCCTTCGCATCATGCGGTCGGACGCCCCGGCGCTGCAGGCGGTGGAGGCGCTCGCGGTGATCCTGCCCGTGTATCTCCTGGGGTTCTCGGCCTCGTACTTCCTGATGTCCGAAAGTGATCCGCACGTTTTCACCGAACAACTCAGTCGGGTGGGAGCGCTGTACTTCACGCTCGCGGTCTTCTCGACCGTCGGCTTCGGTGACATCGCAGCGACGACCGACGCGTCACGCGCCGTCGTGAGTGCTCAGATCTTCGGAAACCTCGTTCTCATCGGAGTCGGAATCCGGGTCGTCACAGCCGCCGTCGGCTGGGCGCGTAAGCGCAAGCAGTAGAACACCACCGGTCGCTCCGCCGACTAGCGGCCGGATGCCAGCATCAACTCCACGTTGTGGTCAGGTGATCCGCCGAGAAGCGCCGGATCGGTGTGAATGTCGTTGAACGACAACTCTCGGTACAGCGAGGCGAGCCCGAGTGCGGAGAAGTCGGTGTGCGGCACCTCGTAGGGGCTGTCGGCTTCGAACAGGGTACTGAAGATGGAGACGGTCCCGTCTGCGTTGTCGGCCACCTCGATGACGCGTCCGTGTTGAGGGAAGTCGATGTGCGATGCGGTATTGATCTCCCAGAACGATTGCTCCGGGGTGGATCCCGGCCACGGCGTGATCCGGTTCTCGTGGGTATGGCCGTTGACCCAGGCCAGAACATTCGGGAAGCGGTGCAAGAGATCGACCAACCCCGAACCCGGTATGCGTGCTTCGGCGGGGGCGGCCGGATCCGGGACCACGTTCTCCATCGTGCTGCTCGTGTGGTGGCTGAAGAGGACGAACCACGTGTCGTTGCGGGACTGGGAGACCAACGAACCGGCCGTGTCGTAGTACCGGCTGCTGCCGGCGAGGAGGGTATCCTCGATCCACCGAACCTGCGCCGCACCGAGCGAGCCGTCGACGAAACCCGCGCGGTTGGTGGAATCCATGCTGATTCCGACCACACCGGGAGCGATCTCGAACGAGTAGAAGCCGACTCCCGTTACCCCGGCGTCGGGTGCGAAACCGTGCCCGGCAGGTCCGGGGCCGGTATTGGCCGGGTCCAGGTGTGCTGCGATGAACTGGCGGGGTGTGAAGGGGGCTCGAATGGGATCGGGCGTGACCACCCGCGGGGGAGTCGTGAACGCGGAGAGCACACCGGGAACGGCTGCGGGATCGAACTTGGTGGCGATGTCGACGGCGCGGGCCTGCTCGGGTGACCCGGGAACTTCGAACTTCAGGGAGCCGGTGTACATGGCCTTGAGCTGTGGGATTCCGCTCGGCACGGTGCCTTCCACGGAATCGTCGTGGTTGCCGAAGGCGCAGTACCAGGGTGTGCGCAAGCCGGGACTGTGGACAGGACTGATAGCTGCGCCGAGTAGTCCCGGCATTTCCGGGAAACCGGCCTTCTTGTACATGTCCCGAATGGGGGATTCCGGATTCCAATACAGATCGGCGCCGGAGTTCTGGACGCCTTCGTAGCGGTCCGGTGCGCCCGTGTTCGGGACGATCGTGCCACCGTTGAGCGCGGTGAGGAACCAGCCCAGCTCGGCGAGTTCCTTGTTGTCGGTGTTGTCGCCGGTGGTGACCACCGCGTCGAACGCGCGCTGGGTGTGCGGGCCGGAAGCGAGAGAATTCACGCGGCGGACCAGCGCCACCAGGCCGTGCGCCGTCAAGGTTTCGTGAGGGCGGAATGCGGATCCGGTGAAGGGGTGGACGTATTCGAACCGCATCGGTGACTGGGCATCGACGAGATGCACGTCCGTGAGCTGTACCAGTGAGGCGAGTGCCGTGCGGCGATCTTCCCGGCCCGCGTGGGCTTCCGCGAGTTCGGTTCGGACCAGAGCCGGCCAGCCGGGTCCGGCCCCGAGCCTGCGGTAGCCCGACGTGCCCAGCGGGACGGCGACCGATGTGAGGGTCGTGCCTGCGCCCGACGTGGGCACCGGCGCCGCCCCTGCATACTGCAGTCCCCACGGCCGTGCACCCAGTCCCACGGCACCGACCGCGCCGAGTCCGGCGAACGTGAGGAATCGACGGCGGTTGATGTCAGTCACGAGATGACCTTAGGGGCAACGTGCCGATTCCTCCCGACATTCAGCTCGGCAATTCGGCTCAGCGCGATTATTGGCCCCTTGTCCTTGAGGGTTGGCACTCTCACGTATAGAGTGCCAAGTGGCGCTGATCGAGCTCCGGCACCCGCGACGACGGGGCTGTGTGAAGTGCCGTAAACGGAACAACCAAAACAGAAGTCCGAGAAAAGTCTCGGACCCAGATACCCCAAAGTGGAGGGCTCATCGTGGCGAGCGTCAACATCAAGCCGCTCGAGGACAAGATCCTCGTCCAGGCCAACGAGGCTGAGACGACGACTGCCTCCGGCCTGGTCATCCCCGACACGGCCAAGGAGAAGCCCCAGGAGGGCACCGTCGTCGCGGTCGGACCGGGCCGCTGGGACGACGAGGGCGAGAAGCGCATCCCCCTCGACGTTCAGGAGGGTGACACCGTCATCTACTCCAAGTACGGCGGAACCGAAATCAAGTACGCCGGCGAGGAGTACCTGATTCTGTCGGCACGCGACGTGCTGGCTGTCGTCTCCAAGTAAAGCCATACGTGATCCGCCCCGGAGTCCCCACAGGATCCCGGGGCGGAGTGCGTTCACGCGCAGAACCCTGAGATCCAGGAGAGAAGACAGAACACATGTCCAAGCAGATTGAGTTCAACGAGACCGCACGCCGGTCTCTCGAGCGCGGCGTCGACAAGCTTGCCGACGCGGTCAAGGTGACCCTGGGTCCGCGTGGCCGCCACGTAGTCCTGGCGAAGGCATTCGGTGGTCCCACGGTCACCAACGACGGCGTCAGCATTGCGCGGGAGATCGATCTCGAGGATCCGTTCGAGAACCTCGGAGCACAGCTCGTCAAGAGCGTCGCCACCAAGACCAACGACGTCGCCGGTGACGGCACCACCACCGCGACGGTGCTGGCCCAGGCGCTGGTCCGCGGTGGCCTGAAGAACATCGCGGCGGGCGCCAACCCCATCGCGCTCGGTGCCGGTATCGCGCAGGCGACCGACAAGGTCGTGGAGGCGCTGCTCGCAGCCGCCACCCCGGTCGAGGGTGAGAAGTCCATCGCTCAGGTCGCGACCGTTTCCTCGCGTGACGAGGAGATCGGCAAGCTCGTCGGCGAAGCGCTCACTCGCGTCGGAACCGACGGCGTCGTGACGGTGGAGGAATCCTCCTCCCTCGCAACCGAGCTCGTGATCACCGAGGGCGTCCAGTTCGACAAGGGCTACCTCTCGCCGTACTTCGTCACGGACCTCGATGCGCAGAAGGCCGTGTACGAGGACGCGCTCGTCCTGCTGTACCGCGAGAAGATCACCTCCCTGCCCGACTTCCTGCCGTTGCTGGAGAAGGTTGCAGAGAGCGGCAAGCCCCTCCTGATCATCGCGGAGGACGTCGAGGGCGAGGTGCTCTCGACGCTGGTCGTCAACTCCATCCGGAAGACCGTCAAGGCCGTCGCCGTCAAGGCGCCGTTCTTCGGTGACCGTCGCAAGGCGTTCCTCGACGACCTCGCGGTCGTCACGGGTGGCACGGTGATCACCTCGGACGTCGGACTGACGCTGAAGGAGGCCGGCCTGGACCTTCTCGGAAGTGTCCGTCGCGTCGTCGTCAGCAAGGACGAGACCACCATCGTCGACGGTGCCGGCACAGACGCCGACATCGAGGCCCGGGTCGGGCAGTTGCGGCGCGAAATCGAGAACACCGATTCCGACTGGGATCGGGAGAAGCTCGAAGAGCGCCTGGCAAAGCTGGCCGGCGGTGTCGCGGTCATCAAGGTGGGTGCGGCAACGGAGACGGACCTCAAGGAACGGAAGTTCCGCGTCGAGGACGCCGTCAACGCAGCCAAGGCCGCCGTCGCCGAGGGCATTGTTCCCGGTGGCGGATCGGCGCTCGTCCAGGCGAGCACAGTTCTGGCCGACAACCTCGGCCTGACCGGTGACGAGGCGACGGGTGTCGCGGTTGTCCGCGAAGCACTGAAGGCGCCGTTGTTCTGGATCGCCAGCAACGCCGGCCTCGACGGTTCCGTCGTCACCAGCAAGGTCGTCGACCAGCCCAAGGGGCACGGTTTCAACGCCGCGACCCTCACCTACGGAGACCTGCTCGCCGACGGTGTGGTGGACCCCGTCAAGGTCACCCGCTCCGCCGTCGTGAACGCGGCGTCGGTCGCCCGGATGATTCTCACCACCGAGAGTGCTGTGGTCGAGAAGCCGGCCGCGGAAGAAGAAACGCACAACGGTCACGGGCACAGCCACTAGGACTGTCGTCTGACAGGAGCCCCGCGCAGATCGGCTGCGCGGGGCTCCTGTCGCGTGTGGCGCAGGTGTCCCGACCCGGACAGCCCAGCTCGGCCGGCTCAGCTCAGCTGCAGAACGGCAAACGGCGCCGATGTCGGCTGCGGCGAGCCTCCCGGAGGCTCGACCGTGAACGCGAGTTTCGTCATCGTCCCGATGGCGTCGAGCACCACCGTGGTTTCCGGGCGCACGTCCGCGGGGGTCATGGTGCCCGCCGGCACCATCGAACCCGCATCGGACACGAGCCACATCTGGTACACGGTGTCGCTGCTGGGGGGCGTGACATCTTTCATCACCAGCACCACGGCATTCTTCGCTTTGGAGTACATGGCGGTCGCCGATCCGCCGCCGGGGACGTCGCTCGTGACCTTGTGCATGTCCGAGGCGGCGATGACCTCTTCGGCTGTGCTGGGGGACGACGACGTGTCGGTCACCTGGCGCACGATCACCCCGCCACCCGCGAGCACTCCGGCAACCGCTGCCGCGGCGGCGAACATCTGCCAGCGTCGCCTTCGGGTGCGATGTTCGGCGAGTGACGCCGGTGCGGCGGGACTCCGGTCGATCTGCTCGAGGAGACGCGCACGGAGTTGCGCCGGGGGTGCGACGGCTCCCACCTCGCTCACGACTGCGAATGTCTCGCGGATACGGCGCACCTCGTCGGCGAAACCCTCGCGGGTGGCCTCGTTCGCGGCCTCGAGTGCTGTCTTCAGGGCGCGGCGTTCGTCGACGTCGAGTACGTCGAGTGCGTAGGGATAGGCCATGCCCAGGAGGTCGTCGTTCATGTCACACCATCCCCAGGCCTCCGCGCAGGCGGGTGATGCCGTCGCGGATCCGTGTCTTCACGGTCGACAGGGCGATACCCGACTGCGCGGCGACCTCGCTGTACGTGCGGCCCTCGTAGTACGCCATCGCGACGGATTCCCGTTGAATGTCGGAGAGGCTGTCGAGGCAGGCGAGCACCGACTGATGCTCGAGGCGGCGATCGACCTCCTCGAAGACCTCGTCGAACGGCCCGAACAGGTTGGTGGACTCGTAGAGGGCCTCGCGGTCGGTGCCCGCTTGTTCCGAGCGCACCCGGTCGACCGCTCGGCGGTGGGCCGACGTCATCAGCCAGGATACGACGGATCCGCGGGCAGGATCGAAACTCGCTGCGGTACGCCACGCCTGAAGGAACGCCTCCGCGTCACCGTGGGCCACGCGTGACAT
The DNA here is from genome assembly GCF_049286785.1 of Rhodococcus sp. (in: high G+C Gram-positive bacteria). GTDB lineage: Bacteria > Actinomycetota > Actinomycetes > Mycobacteriales > Mycobacteriaceae > Rhodococcus_F. Next base: position 5,877 of record NZ_JBAQEO010000196.1, read on the forward strand.
CAGCGCCACGAGTTCGGCGGATTCGACGGCGCGGAGCGACCCGGCCGTGGCGGCATCCGCCGAGCCGGCGTCGTCGGCTCGGGAGCTGCCTTCACGGTTCGCCCCGAAGCGGTTTGTCACGGAGCGGTTCACCCCTCCGCGGTTGGCCACGGACACCGGTTTCGGTTCGTGAAGTTCTACGGTAGCGCGCACGGCCCGTCATCTCCTTCAGCTGGTAGGCATTCGGAGAACGAGACCGGAAGGATGGGCGAGAGCGACTGTGACCTGAGAACGGCCGCAGGTTCGGCGAGGGTTCTCGGTGTGTGCCGCTCCTCGGTGTGATCAGACCGCTATGCGGCCACGGCGGTGGCGAGCGTGCATCTCACGTTCGGTCTCGGACATGCCGCCCCAGATTCCGTACGGTTCGGCGACGCTCAGAGCGTGGTTGCGGCACTGGGCCAGAACGGGGCAACGCCGGCACATTTCCTTGGCACGGGTCTCGCGCTGGGCACGCGCACGTCCTCGTTCACCGTCGGGATGGAAGAACATCGAGGAGTCGACCCCGCGGCAGAGTCCGTGCATCTGCCAGTCCCAGATATCGGCATTCGGTCCGGGAAGGTGGTTGGGTGCAGGCATGTGGACTCCTTAGCTGCGCAGCTCGCGTCGGGCGGCGAGCGGACCGTGGGCTTGAAGGTCGTTCAAGCCTCTGAATCTTTCACGTGGCTAACCGTAGGGCCGGTTCCGAAATCGCGTCAATAGTTGTTCACAGTGGGGATTTACATATGCCTCGAGCGCAAAGTTAACCTGGAAAACATTTACTTTCGCACTCTTCCGTGATTCGGTTTCGGGTTGAAAGACCTCACGGCAGGGGTGACGATGTCGAGGTGACCCAGCGCGCGGAGCCCTCCTCTCAGGAGTCATCCGAACCACTGGATCAGGGACCCACCGTCACGGTATCTGCGCTGGCCAGACGGCTTGGGGTGGCACCATCCACCCTCCGTACCTGGGATCGCCGCTATGGTATCGGGCCGTCAGTTCACGCCCATGGAAGCCACCGTCGGTACACGCCGCGCGACGTCGCCCGGCTCGAATGTATGCAACAGGCGCTGGGCTGTGGTGCAAACCCGGCGGAAGCCGCGAGATTTGCGATTAACGCACTGGCTACATATTCGTCAGAATCGGACCCCATTCGCGGTAGGGAAAGTCTGGATGACGACTTTGTGAATGGGAAGAAAACGCCCAGTTCGCCCATTCCGCCGGCCTGCGATCCCGGGGCGGAATCCGATGCGCCGTTACGGAATCTCTCCGGTGCGGTGATTGCACGCGACGTGGTGACGATTCGACGAATCCTCATACGGACAACGGCGGAACGTGGGTTCCTGCCCATGTGGACAACGCTGGTCGTCCCGGTGCTGGACTGGGTGGACGACGGCCGGAATTCGGAAGCGGCCGAAGCGAGCGTGCGCATCTTCACGGAATGCGTGACCGGGGTGCTGTCGACCATGACGCTCGATGCGCCGATCGGTGGTGGGCGCCGGGTGCTCCTCGCCCGCGTCCCTTCGGAGGGGAGCGATCCAACGCATCCTCCCGGCGTCTGCGAAGGGTCCGATCCTCGAGGTGGTGACCTCGAGTTCCGGGCGCTGGGCGCAGCGCTGGCGACAGCCTCCGTCGACACGCGGATGGCGACGCCCGGTTACCGGTCCGCACTACTCGCTGCGGTGGCGAATGCAGAGCCGGACGTGGTGGTGCTGTGGCTGACCTCGGGCGGCGGCGACCTTTCCTCGCTCGTGCGCGCGATCCGCCGGCGGCGCACCGGCCTGACGATCCTGGTGGGTGGGCCCGGGCGTCAGGTCGAGGGTCTGCCGCGATCCGTCACCGTGCTCGGTGCACTCGACGACACGGTGGGCGCCGTCGCGGCACTGGTCCGAGCGGTGACATGATCGCGGGGTGAGTACGAGCAGTCCCCGGGTCGTGGAGGTCCGTCCCGAAGTCGAGTGCGAGCTGACCGCGGCAGCCTTCGGGGCGCGCCCCGGCATGCACCCCCTCCCGGTATCCGGGTTTCCGCGGGAGCGATGGATGCGTGCGGTGGCGCTCGGCGGTCAGGGGCGTTACAGCCAGGCACGGACGGAGTTGACGGTGCTCACGACCTCCGCCGCAGCCGATGCTGCCGTGGTATCGCTGGCCTGGAGCACGCAGGCTTCGTTGCTGAGGCAGCTGGGCCGGCACGACGTCGCCTCCGGATTCGACGGACGTGCACTGGCTGTGGTGGGGGCCGGAGCGGGGCACGTCGGCGGAGAGAGGGATGTGCTCCTCCACGAGGCTCGCTGTGACGCGCTGACGGGCCTCGCCGCCGATGCCCTCGGGTGCGGACGGCTCGCGCTCGGATGGCAGCTGCTGGAGCGCTGCGACCGCTATCTCGGGGATTTGGACGCTTCGCCGTTGCTGTGGCGTCAGAATGTGCGGAAGAACTGGGTGAGCGCCGAACTCGCGCTGGCGGGGGCCGACTTCACCACTGCCCGGCGCCATGCCGAAGCCGCAACGGCGCTTGCCGAGGCTTCGGGCTCCGTTCGCCACCACGTCAAGTCGGAGTTGCTGCGATGCGCATCCATGACCGGTGATCGCGATCTCACGCCGGCCGTACGACTTGCCCGGGATGTGCTGGATCGGTGTGAAGGGCACGGTCTGGTGCCTCTGAAGTGGGCCGCCGCGATGCTGCTGGCGGGAGTGACCGCCGATCCTGAGAACGTGTTGGGAAAGTGACTGGGCGTGTCTGCGTGACTGATGCGGCTGAAGTAGTCATTGTGACC
>NZ_JBAQEO010000197.1:0-2889 GCF_049286785.1 Rhodococcus sp. (in: high G+C Gram-positive bacteria)
ACCTGGCGCTCCGCCATGCCGCGGCCACGGACTATCAGATAGACAAACGCAGCCAGGTAGGGCAATACGATCAAGAAGATGATCCACAAGATCTTCACGATGCCGGACATCGCGCGGTCACGGAACAGATCACCAAGGATCTGGAACAAGATCATCAGGTAGGCGACAAACGCGAAAATGACCAGCGTGTACCACAGCAAGTCCCAGAACGAATCCAACATGGCCGCTCACTCCTATTCGTTTGGGGCAGAAAACAACAGGCCGCCCGAACTAAGACTGTCGAAGCCAGAATGGCCCACCGTCCAGGGCTACAATACTTCCCGCAGCCCTGCTGTCAGTGGCGAATCCGGCGTCAACTACCAACCAATTTTCATTCTGGCTGTCGACGGCACGTGAAAACTGACCACGGTATGGCAGGCGGGTTCAAGTAGTCACCAGCTGGAAGAACGCATCATTGTCGATCACGTCGAACCCGAGCTGCCGCCAGGCTGTGTCGATGACTTCGATCAGCCAGCGTGAGCGTTTGCCGGTGATCACCGACGCTCCATCCGTGGACGTGCCGAGGTCGAGGTCGAGTTGCTGCTGACCGGCATTCAGTTTCTCGCGGGCCGCCTCGAGTAGAGCGGCGAGCTCACCGTCGGTACGGGCCGAGCCGAGATGTTCGAGTACCTATGTCTCGGCGGCCCTGTTTGGCCGCGATCTGCACTGCCGTCGCGCCCGAGGCGGTGCGAACTTTGCGGATATAGGCGGCCACGGGCGGGGTTCTACCGGCCGATTAGTGTGCCACTTTCCCGGACTGCACCTCTGTCACCAGCGCAAATACCCCCGGCAACCCCGGAAAACGGCCAACCTGGTGCAACTCAGGTCAGAGGCGGAGACGCGCCACTGTGACCTTCGTGTTAGGTGCAACCGGCGCCGCTGCCTGGCGCAGTACTCGCCAGAGGGAAAGCTCTTCGTTTCTATAGTGTGACGCTCAAATCCCGATGAGCTGCCCAAGCGCACCACTTCGAGCAGCCGGAGAGGCGTCGGCAGTAGACGATTCAGACAATTGTCGAGGCCACTCGTGCTTTCGAGTTCGTGATCTCGTTCGTCGCAGTTCTTGGAGCTGCTCAGGAGGACTGCCGTCGAACCGGTAAAGCAGGCCGGGGCCGCTACTCTCGGTAACCGCCTGCCATCGGGAGGACAGGTGCGGTCGGCGATTTACCCGCCGGATCAGTTCGCCCCGCGGCCACCACGCGTGTGTCATGCACGCGGCTCCCCGCCTGTCTGTATGCACACGTGTGAGCGCCCGCCTCGGCGGTGGATTGGAGGGTCATGCTTCCTTGTCATTTTTTCGGCCTTCGTTTTGCCGCCAGAAGCAGCATGACATCTTTTACGACTCTGTCGGAATCAATTGTAAGAAGCAGCCATTTCCCGTCATGATAGGTAGTGGCATGGTCGTATTCCTCTTGGGTCTTCTTTGTCAGGCTATTCCTGATTGCTTCAACTTTTTCCCGCTCGGCTTTTCCGAAAACTATCAACAGAGCGCAACGATTCTTCTCGGGGATCAACGTACAGAATGATTTGTTCTTCTTGTACCTCAGGGACCAGCCGTGTTTCTTTCCGCCGTAGAGCCACTCGGGGGTAAAAATGCTTGTGTAGTCCCGCTCTATCGTCTGCTGGATTAGTTTCCAGTATTCATACGCATCCTTGCCGACCCGGTCGGCAACTGCAGAATCGGTTGGTGGGTTTCCGGGTTCTGTCATGCGACTCGTGGATTCGTTCATTTATTCCCCGCATAACCTTGATGGTGCGTACGCACGCGCACGTGTGGTGCGGTGCGGTGCGATTGGTTTTCGTCGACTCCGAAACCCGGTCCTATTGCCCTGAACGTGTGAGAAGTGCCGCGTAGCCCGCACGTAATCGTATCGGAAGGCAAGGAACGTGGGTGAGAGTGACCGCTTACGGGCGGGTGACTGCGTAACCGATATAGGTCGCGATTTGAGCGTGGGTTGTGTCGGGCAGGGTGCTGAGTCGGGTGCGAACCAGGGATTCCAGCGCGCGGTCCGTCGGCCAGGCCGGGCCGTACACGGAGGCCAACCGGCCGAGTGTGAGCGCGGCGAGCAGCAGTCCGACGTCACGCAATGCGGCATCGTAGATGCCTGGGTAGCTCAGCAGGTTGACGATGATGCCGGCGAGCCAGGCGGCGACGATGTAGGTCGCATACCGCGGTGTGATATCGCCGGCAGTTCCCACCCCACGGCACATGCGGAACTGGACCCGCGACCGCACCGGTGCTGTGTGGTGGTCCACCACGCGGCCTTGGACCCAGACCGGCCGCGCAAACCCGAGATAACGCCCCTTGGCGGCGCGTGCGACCGGATCGTCGGTGGGATGTGGTTGAGTCTGACAGGTTCACCCGAGTGCGGGAGTGAAGGGAGGCTACGTGCTGGTACTGCATCGCGCGGAACGTTCCACCACGCTCGCTGCTGCACTGGGTGAGGTGCTCGCGAAGCCGCTCACCGACCCGTTTGCGCGGGAGGTCGTCGCCGTCCCCGCGAAGGGCGTGGAGCGGTGGCTCACTCAGCGACTCTCGACGACCCTGGGCTCGCGGCCGGCGTTGGCAGACGGGGTGGCGGCGAACATCGAATTTCCGTCACCGGCGCGGCTGGTAGACCACGCTCTCGCCGCGGCGACCGGCCTGACCGCCGACGACGACCCATGGCACCAGTCGAGGGTGCTGTGGGCGCTGCTCGAGGTCATCGACGGATGCGTCGGCGAGCCGTGGTGTGCCGTGCTTGCCAAGCACCTCGGCCACGGGCGCAGCGAGCACGATCCGGAAGGATACCGCTCGGGTCGCCGGTATTCGACCGCCGCCCACCTCACCGATCTGTTCCGCAGCTACGGAGC
>NZ_JBAQEO010000198.1:0-8827 GCF_049286785.1 Rhodococcus sp. (in: high G+C Gram-positive bacteria)
CCGCGAATCCGAACGCCATCAATCCGATCCCCGGACTCAACGGAACCAACGGGCTCCCCAACCTCAACGGCCGCACGCGAGCCGTCGCCCAGCAGACGGGCATGCTCAGTCCCAACCGCACCCAGGACGCCAATGTCCTGGGCACCGACCTCGGCATCATGTGGGACAACGGTCAGGGACAGATTCTCACGGCCTTCGGCGACTCTGCCGGACTCGGCCTGCCGAACCTGCTGTCGGGCAGCCTGTGGGCGTGGCGCAGCAGCACGTTGTTCCGCAGCTCCGACGGCGTCCTGTCCGACGGAATGAACTTCGACAGCTCGCCGCGCGACATCTTCGGCCAGTCGAAGGAACTCGTCCCGAGCCCCAAGATTCCGTTCGTCGAAATCAGCCGCATCCCCACCGCCGGCGTTGCTGTCGGTAACACGCAGGTCATGAGCATGATGTCGGTGAAGACCTGGGGTCCGGCGGGCACGTGGGAAACCAACTACTCCGGGCTCGTGTACTCCCAAGACAACGGGGAGAACTGGAACGTCGCACCCGAAACGCAGCGGCCCAACGCGGGCGGCAACGCGAATTTCCAGATGAGTGCCTTCGTCAAGGATGGCGGTTTCGTCTATCAGTACGGCACCCCCGCCGGCCGCGGTGGACTCGTCCACATCGCCCGCGTCCCGGAGGCTCAGATCATGGATCTCGGCGCGTACGAGTACTTCGACGGCGCGAAATGGATCAAGGGCAACCCGGATGTCGCCAAGCCGATCATGCCCGGCGGAGTCGGCGAGTTGTCGGTGGCCTACAACCAGTACCTCGGTCAGTACCTCATGCTGACCACCGACCAGAACAACTCGGTGGTCATGAGGCGATCCCCATCGCTGACCGGACCGTGGAGCCCGCCCGAGGTCCTGGTCGATACCCGGGAACTTCCCTCCGCGTACGGGGCCTACATCCACCCGTGGTCGTCGGGCCCGGACCTGTACTTCCTCACCACGGTCCACAACAACTACAACGTGCTGCTGCTGCACACCCGCCTCAACTGACGGTTCCTTCACTCCGCCTTCTTCACGCCGCGCACTAACGTCGATGCCATGGATGCATCTGCGTGGGACGAACGGTATTCACAAACCGATCTGGTCTGGGGCGCACCACCGAACGCCGTGGTGGTCGAGCAGGCCACGTCGTTACCCCGCGGCCGGGCGCTCGACCTCGCGTGCGGTGAGGGCCGCAACGCGCTGTGGCTCGCCACGCGCGGCTGGGAGGTGACCGGACTGGACTACTCGGCTGTCGCTCTCGACAAGGCCCGCCGGGTGGCCGCCGAAGCGCCCCGGTCGGTACGTGAGCGACTCGACTATCGAGTCGCCGATGTGACCGATTCGGACCTCGGCGGACCATACGACCTCGTCCTCATGATCTATCTCCACCTCGCCGCGGACGATCGGCTGCGGGCTGTGAACCATGCCATATCCGCCCTGAAACCTGACGGAATCCTCATGATTCTGGGGCACGACGCCATCAACGTGCCAGAGGGCGTGGGCGGTCCCCAGGATACCGAAATCCTTTACACGCCAGACATTTTGGTGAGCGAGATCGGCGGACGGCTGGACATCGACATTGCCGAACGCCGCTATCGCGACACGGACGCCGGAACAGCCATCGATGCGCTCGTCGTCGCCCGTCGCCCGAGTCTTGGCAGTGAAGTGAATCGCGCGTAATATCGTTTAAGTTACCGACGAGTAATAACTTGGGCGGTACTCGACGGATAGACCGCACCATCTCACTGGGAGAGACAGAAGACATGGGCCATTACAAGAGCAACGTCCGCGACCTGGAGTTCAACCTCTTCGAGGTGCTCGGTCTCGAGAAGCCACTGAGCGAAGGCGTGTGGGGCGACCTGGACGCCGACACCGTGCGCAACATGCTCAGCGAGGTCGCTCGTCTTGCCGAGGGACCCCTTGCCGAATCCTTTGCCGATGCCGACCGCAACCCTCCGGTCTTCGATCCCGAAACGCATTCGGTGACACTGCCGGAGTCGTTCAAGAAATCGTTCCGCGCTCTCTGGGATGCCGAGTGGTTCCGCATGGGACTGTCCGAAGAGATCGGCGGCGTTCCCGTCCCCCGTTCCGTCGTGTGGGCCATCGGTGAACTCATCCTGGGTGCGCAGCCCGCCGCGCACATGTACCAGGCCGGTCCCGCGTTCGCGGATGTCCTGTTCAACAACGGCACCGAAGAGCAGAAGAAGTGGGCCGCGACCATCGTCGAACGCGGATGGGGATCCACCATGGTCCTCACCGAACCGGACGCCGGTTCCGACGTGGGCGCAGCCCGCACCAAGGCCGTCAAGCAGGACGACGGCTCATGGCACATCGAGGGCGTCAAGCGGTTCATCACCTCCGCTGATTCCGACGACCTGTTCGAGAACATCTTCCACCTCGTCCTCGCCCGCCCCGAAGGTGCGGGTCCGGGCACCAAGGGTCTGTCGCTGTTCTTCGTCCCCAAGACCCACTTCGACTTCGAGACAGAGCAGTTCGGTGAGCGCAACGGCGTCTTCGTCACCAACGTCGAACACAAGATGGGCCTGAAGGTCTCGGCCACCTGTGAGCTCACCTTCGGTGGCCACGGCGTCCCGGCCAAGGGCTGGCTCGTCGGTGAGGTCCACAACGGCATCGCCCAGATGTTCGACGTCATCGAGCACGCCCGCATGATGGTGGGCACCAAGGCAATCGCCACCCTCTCCACCGGTTACCTCAACGCTCTCGGCTACGCCAAGGAGCGCGTCCAGGGTGCCGACCTCACACAGATGACGGACAAGACCGCACCGCGCGTCACCATCACCCACCACCCGGACGTCCGCCGCAGCCTGGCTCTTCAGAAGGCGTACGCAGAGGGACTGCGCGCCGTATACCTGTACACGGCCGCACACCAGGACGTCGAGTTCGCCAAGCTGGTATCCGGTGCCGACGAGAACCTTGCTCACCGCGTCAATGACCTGCTGCTGCCCATCGTCAAGGGCGTCGGCTCCGAGCGGGCCTACCAGTACCTGACCGAGAGCCTCCAGACCCTCGGTGGTTCCGGCTTCCTGCAGGACTACCCGATCGAGCAGTACATCCGCGACTCCAAGATCGACTCCCTGTACGAGGGCACCACCGCCATCCAGGCGCAGGACTTCTTCTTCCGCAAGATCGCCCGCGACCGCGGTGTGGCACTGGCCCACGTCGCCGGCGAGGTCAAGAAGTTCATCGACAGTGAGGCCGGCAACGGGCGCCTCAAGGCCGAGCGTGCACTGCTCGCGACCGCCCTCGAGGACGTCCAGACCATGGCCGCCACCCTCACCGGCTTCCTGATGGGTGCGCAGGAGCAGCCGTCCGAGCTGTACAAGGTCGGACTCGGCTCGGTCCGGTTCCTGATGTCCGTCGGCGACCTGCTCATCGGCTGGCAGCTGCTGCGTCAGTCCGAGATCGCCATCAACGCCCTCGACGACGGTGCCGCCGACAAGGACAAGGCGTTCTACGAAGGAAAGGTCGCCATCGCGTCCTTCTTCGCGAAGAACGTTCTGCCCGAGCTGACCGCCACCCGCGGCATCCTCATCAACATCGACACCGACATCATGGAGCTCGACGAAGCCGCATTCTGATCGGCGTCTTCACACGCGAGAGCTCGGCGGCAGGGGTATTCGCTGCCGCCGAGCTCTTTTTCCTCCAGGCGCACCGTCCGGGTCCGCCGGAGGGGTGCTTCTACCGCGAAGGGTTGCGACCGTAGAAGATTCGCGTCACTCGTCCTGGCCGTCACCCGATGCCGGTGTGGGCGGTTCGGGACTCTGCGGCGGGGCGGGCGCCGGAGCAGGCGCCGGAGCTTCTGGCGCGGGTGCGCGATCCGCCTGCTCGGACTGGGCCGGAGCGACGCACGTGACGTTCGGAACGGGGTCATAGCGGACGGTCCGGGTGTTCCGCGAGATCTCGCGACCGGTGGCGGTATCGGTGATCACCCGCGTGTCGCTGGTGGTGAAGCCCTGGGCTCCGCTGGACGGCACGCAGCCCTCACCCGCGGGCAGCGTGATCGTGTCCGGCTGCGTGAAATTGGTGCGGTTACCCGTGATGGATTGCACCTGCACGGTCTTGGTGCCCCAGAACCGGATGGTGAGTTCCGAGCTACCGCCGATGGCCTGGATCAGCACACCGGTGTCGGTGGGGTTGCGGAACTGGAGATCGATGGCACCTTCGAAGACGGTCGCCTCCCGCGCTTCGGGGTAGCGCGAGATGTAGTAGGAGTGCTCGGTGTGGGCCACATCTTCCATACCGGCGAAGTACGCGGCGTTGTACAGCGTGGTGGCAACCTGACTCACACCGCCACCGATGGCCTTATCCGGGCGGCCGTTGTTGATGATGCCCGATTCCACATAACCTTGCGCGGCACCGCGCGGCCCCGTGTATCCGTTGAGCGAGAACGTCTCGCCCGGCTTGATCAGAGCACCGTTGATCTCGGAGGCCGCGAGACGAATATTGGTGCCCGACGCCGCAGAGAACCCGCCCGTCGTGAACTCGCCGATCACTTCCTTCACCCCGAGCGCTCCGGCGGCGTCGGTGGTGAGGGCAGGCGGAACGGGACCGTATACCGCGGCGGTGGTATGAGAACCGGTGGTAGCCAAGAGCTGCGGAAGATTCTCGAGTGTCTTCGGCCACTGCACCAGGTCGCCGACCACTGCCGGCACGACCACCGGTGATCCGCCCTCGAGTGTGATGTCGGCATCCTTCGGCATGATCTCGGTCGACACCAGCTGCGGCGCGAGAATCGCGGTGGCGGCCTCGAAGTTGTACACCGGCTTCAGCCCGCCGTTGCCGTCCGGCTCGAAGGCGAGAATGGCCCCGATCTGCTGTCGCGGCGCGGTGGCGACCACGCCGTTGCGCCCGGTGACCACCAGATCTGCCGACGCTGCCGGCACGGCCACATCGGTCAGCGCACGCTGCACACTCTCCTCGCTGACGGAGACGGGCACGACCTCGACGGGAAGTTCGATGGGAAGCCCGAAGGCCCATTTCTCGGTCAGCGCCGCCTCGGCGCCCTCACCGTTCAGATTCTGGCCTGCGGTCGGCGACACCGGGACCGGGGTCGCACCCTCGAACACCACGTTTCCTTCACGGGTCGCGCGGTCGGTTTGCGCGCGAAGGCCCTCGACTGCGGCGGCCAGCGCCGCTTCGTCGCGGGTCGACGCCACACCGATCTCGTCGGTGGTGAAGAACGAGGTGAGTCGGGTGAACGGGTTGAGCGGCTGCGCGTCGGCGCGGTCGAGGGTGGCCTCCCAATCGACCGCGAGGCCGGCTGCGGACGGAACGATCTCCGCCGAGACGTCCCCTGCCTGCACCGGAACCGGCTGATCGGTGCGGGGACCCAGCTGCGCCTGCAACGTCGCCTCGGCCTCCGCGCGGGACGAGCCACCCACCTCGATTCCCGCCACGGTGACCCCGCGGGGCACCTTGCCCGACGACACGGCGAGGTCCGCGGCGTACGCAATGCCGAGCACCGCGAACACACCCCCCGCTATCGCGGCGATCCTGACCCACGGAGGTCGCGCCGACGGAGTCTCCGGAGCCTGGGCCCGGTCGTCGTCAGGCGGGGCGGCCACAGGAGGTGGTGCGGTGGTGCCCGAAGGAATCCGGGCGGTCTCGCCCGGCGGCGGCGGCGCAGGAGAGGCGACTGCGGGGATCACCCGGGTGGGGTCCTCGTTCGCCTGCGGTTCCGCACCCGCAGCGGGCTCCGGCGCGGCGGGAGGCCCACGCAGCGCACCGAGGTCCAGCGACTCCGTCGGGGACTCGTCCGGACCCGGCCGCCCCGGGGAAGTGTCCGGCGTCGGCCGCCCGGGTGCAGTGCTCCCTGCGTCGCCGTCTTCGTCGCTCACGTGGCCCTCTCACCGAATAATCGTGCCTGCCGGTTTTCAGCTTGCCGCCGGCACCGTGTCCGATTCAAGCGGAGTCGTCCGATATCTGCGCGTCGCACGGGTTCGGACGCAGCACATGCTGCCATCACCCGTGGGCCCCGGCGGCCGGGAGTCGCGGTCATCGGAAAATAGAGCACCCCGCGCTGCTGCCAGGTCGGGGGTCAGGCAGCAACACGGGGCTGTGGGGGATATCGCCAGCTGATCTCCAGCGTTACACCCCTCGTAGAAATTTTCCGGGTTCCGGCCACCCCTCGTCGCCGGACCCCGAATGCACTGCACGAAGGCCCGATCTTTCCGGTCCGACAGCTACCGGCAGGACCCGCCGAATCAGGCCTCTATGATTGCGGTCACACCCTGGCCGCCGGCGGCGCAAATCGAGATGAGACCGCGGCCCGAACCCTTCTCCGCGAGCATCTTGGCGAGCGACGCGACGATGCGGCCCCCGGTTGCGGCGAACGGGTGGCCCGCCGCCAGCGACGACCCGTTGACATTCAGCTTGCTGCGATCGATGGATCCGAGCGCCCCGTCGAGGCCGAGCCGCTCTTTGCAGTACTCGTCCGATTCGAAGGCCTGCAGCGTCGCGAGGACGACCGACGCGAAGGCCTCGTGGATCTCGTAGAAGTCGAAATCCTGGAGGGTGAGGCCGTTGCGGGCCAGCAGGCGCGGGATGGCATAGGTGGGAGCCATGAGCAGCCCGTCCCTGCCGTGCACGTAATCGACGGCCGCGGTCTCGGAGTCCACGAGATGCGCCAGCACCGGGAGTTTGCGCTCGGCAGCCCACTCGTCGGTGGAGAGCAGGACCGCCGACGCCCCGTCGGTGAGCGGGGTGGAGTTACCGGCCGTCATGGTCGCGTCCCCGGCCCTGACCCCGAAAACCGGCTTCAGGGTGGACAGTTTCTCGACCGTGGACCCGGGCCGCAGGTTGTCGTCGCGGGTCAGACCCAGGAACGGCGTCACCAGGTCGTCGAAGAATCCGCGATCGTAGGCGGCAGCCATGTTCTTGTGGCTCGCGGCGGCCAGTTCGTCCTGATCCTCACGGCGGATCCCGAACTCCTTTGCCGTGACGGCCGCATGATCACCCATCGACATGCCGGTGCGCGGCTCCCCGTTGCGGGGAATCTCGATACCGAGCATGGAGGGACGCACGTTGCCGAGCAGCTTGACGCGGTCACCCACGCTCTTCGCCCGGTTCAGCGAGAGCAGGAACTCACGCAGTTCGTCGTTGACACCGATCGGGGCGTCCGACGTGGTGTCGACACCGCCGCCGACACCCGCCTCGATGCGCCCTGCGGCGATGGCGTCACCGACGGCGACGATCGACTGCAGGCCGGTGCCGCACGCCTGCTGCAGGTCGAAGGCCGGGGTGTAGGGGCTCAGGGCGCTGCCGAGCACGCACTCACGCATGAGGTTGAAGTCGCGGCTGTGCTTGAGGACGGCTCCGCCGACGACCATGCCGAGCTTCTCGCCCTGAAGGTTGAAGCGACTTACCAGACCATCGAGGGTCGTGGTGAACATGTCCTGGTTGGACGCCTGTGCGTACGCCTTGTCGGAGCGAGCGAACGGAATGCGGTTTCCGCCCACGATGGCGACGGCCTGGTCGCTCCGTGAGCGCCGCTGCCGTCCGCCCCGCGCCGATGCCGCGGAGTTCGAGTTGTCGGGAGCTGTGCTGGTCACTGTCGTCTCCAAGGATCTGGTGCAATGGGCTGTTGCCTACTATTCTTACTCAGCAGTATGTTGAGCGTAAGTCGGACTTAGTTCTCGGCAAGAAGACCAGGTCACGACACAGATCCGCTCACTTAATGAGCCGGTCCTCACCCGCATGCGTCCCGCGTGTAACCACCTGACCACACCATGTCACGGCCTGGTGTAGTTCGCGCAACGAATAAGTACGGATCGGCTGCGAGTCCAGCCCAGTCGGACAAAGCTCAAGTGATGGTTGATACTTCGATTACTCAGCACATCGCCCACCTGCGGCTGCGCAATCTCCAGCCGACTACTGCTGACCACCGGCGCGGGCAGCTCGAGCGCCTCCACGCCCACCTCGGCAAACCACTGGTCCAGGCCACACCGGCCGAGCTGGAGAAATGGCAACGCTCGCTGTCGGTGTCGTCATCCTCGATCGCCACATACACATCCCACGTCCGCGCCTTCTATGCCTGGGCTCTCGAGTCGGAACTGATCGGTGCGGACCCGTCACGGAACCTGGTAATGCCGAAGATCAAACGGCGCATGCCCCGCCCGATCCCCGAGGACGATCTGCGCGTCGCCCTGATCACGGCCCAGCACGACCATCAGTTGTACTGCTGGCTGCTCCTCGCCGCTTTCTGCGGACTGCGGGCCGGTGAGATTGCGAAGATTTGTCGAGGGGATCTTCGTATCGAGCCCACCGGAGGCGGATACCTCACCGTGAACGGCAAGGGCGGGCACCAGCGGGTCGTCCGCGTCCCCAGGGGTGTCGTCGAAGAGCTGCGCCCTCAGCTGCGTCAGTCCGGACCCATCTTCCGCCGACGCAACGGGCAGCCTTTCACCCCGAATTACCTCAGCCAGCAAGCCTCGAAACACCTACAGGGGCTAGGACTTTCATACACACTGCACACCCTGCGGCACCGATTCGCGACGGTAATGTGCGACATGGGCGCGGACGTGCGCGACGTCCAGCAGCTCCTTGGTCACAGGGACCTGGCGACCACAACCCTGTACGTCGCGCACAGCACGCGCCGGGCCAGCGGCTCCGTCGACAAACTCGGCGAGGGATTGGCAGCGATGCGCCGCCGTCAGTCACTCACCCGTCACAGGAAGACCATGAAAGAAGGCACGCCATGAACGACACTGAGCGGGAATCCGACACGTGCAGTCTATCTGCAACCTCTGACAAAGCCGGAGAGGCTTGGCAGTCCCTCACCC
>NZ_JBAQEO010000199.1:0-1520 GCF_049286785.1 Rhodococcus sp. (in: high G+C Gram-positive bacteria)
GTTCACGGTGAGGGCCGCGAAAGGCACGTACTCACCTCGATGATTGACACGCTGCATTCGACAGATAAGCGCGTCGCCCTCGTCATCGATGACTGGCATCGCGTGACGAACGACGCCACACGATCCGCACTGGCTTTCCTGCTCGAGCACGGCTGCCATCATCTCCACCTGATCGTCACCAGCCGCACACGACTCGGCTTGCCTCTCAGCACCCTGAGTGTCCGTAACGAGCTAGTCGAGATCGACTCAGCAGCACTGCGTTTCGACACTCGGGAGTCGACGCAATTGTTGCACGACCGAACCGGGATCGAGCTACAAGAACCGGACCTCGTCGAACTGGAACAATCGACAGACGGGTGGGCGGCAGCGTTGCAGCTGGTCTCCTTGGCATTGCGTGACCACCCGCACCCCCACGAGCTGATCGGTCATCTGTCCGGAGGAAACCGGGCCATCGGAGAGTATCTCGCCGAAAACGTGCTCGACAGCCTCGATCCGCCGACCCTCGACTTTCTGTTGGCGACCTCGATCACGGAGAAGACGTGCGGAGATCTCGCCCGCGTGCTGTCCGGCCGACCGGGAGGACAAGCGACTCTCGAGGAGATCGAGACGCGTGATCTGTTCCTGCGTCGCCTCGACGACAACGGGGAGTGGTTCCGCTACCACCACCTCTTCGCCGAGTTTCTCCAACGTCGCCTCGGACGTGACGATCCCGATAAGGGCGTCGAGCTTCACCGGCGAGCCGGCCAGTGGTTCGCCGACCGGCGTCTCCTCAGCCAAGCAGTCGATCACTTCCTCCTCGCCGGCGACGCGCATCACGCTGTCGCACTCGTCGAAGGCACCGCGATGGAACTGCTCGAACGGTCGCAGATGGGTACGCTTCTCGGCCTCGCCGCGAAACTCCCTGCCGCCTCGACGGTGAACAGGCCCCGTCTACAGATCACCGTCGCGTGGGCGCACGCACTGCTGCATCACCTCAGCGAAGCGGAGAACCTCCTCTCCGCCGCCGAAGCGGCACTCGACAAGGAAGCGGACGACCAAGCGGTGGCAGATATGCGCGTCCAGATCGCTTTCATCCGGGCCACGATCAACGTCTTCAGCGACAAGATCGACGGGCTCGACGAAGCGGTCGAAGGATGTGTGGCGCGAGCGAGCACATTGCCACCCTGGGTGTTGTGCGGAGCCGCCGACGCCGCGTCCTTCCATGCGATCTACCGTTTCGACTTCGACGAGGCCCGCCGGTGGCAGAAGTGGGCGGTCCCTTTCCAGCAGCGATCCAGTGGTCCCTTCAGCGTGATCTATGGCTACTGTCTGGCAGGAATTGCAGCCCGGGAACAATTGGACCTCCCTGCTGCAGAGGCGAGTTTTCGGCACGCCACGGACCTGGCGACGCAAGCGGAAGGTGAGCTCGGATACGGCACCCGCCTGACCGCAGCTCTACTCGGTGACCTGCTCTACGAGCAAGGGCACCTGGCCGACGCCGATCGACTCCTCGATCGAAGTCACACACTGGGCTCCGAGGG
>NZ_JBAQEO010000200.1:0-4109 GCF_049286785.1 Rhodococcus sp. (in: high G+C Gram-positive bacteria)
GAAAATAGTCGCAGTGATCGATTCCGGAAATGTAGTACTTCGCCCCGCGCACACGCCATCCTCGGTCACTTCGCGTGGCCGTGGTCGTAATATTGTGGGAGTTCGACCCGGCGTCCGGTTCCGTGAGCGCGAATGCGAACTTGATCTCGCCCGAGGCAATTCCGGGAAGATACTTTTCCTGCTGTTCTTGGGTTCCGTGACGGGTCAAGGCGCTACCCGCGATCCCTTGAGAAAGCACCATAGCCAGCTCCGGACATCCACCCGCAGACATTTCTTCGAGCACGATGGCGAGGTGGCTCAATCCCACACCGCCTCCACCGAACTCTTCCGGGATATTCAACCCCAGGAAGCCTTGGCGCCCGAGCTCGTCCCACAGCTCCTGCATGGGCTCGCCGGTCTGGGCCATCTTCCTGTAGTACTCATGCCCGTACTTCGCGACGATCTCGGCGACCGTCGATCGAAGTAGCCTTTCCTCGTCCGAAAGTGCAAGAGGCATAGCCGCCGGCAAGGATTGGTCAACCAGTTCTGCTGTATCCATGAACACACCTCGAAGTCGATATGGCACTGCTTGGTCTAGGGTCGGGAGGGCGGACTTACGCGCGCGTGCCCGGCTTCCGGTCCGGTGCTCGCCGGATTCCTGTCGCGACTCGTCAGTAATTGGTCCACCCGGCGTCGACCGGTAGCGCCACCCCGGTGATGTGCTCCGAGTCGTCGGAGGCGAGAAACACCGCGGTCTTCGCGACTGTTTCCGGGGGAACCCAACCGGCGGGCAGCAGTGATCGGTCGGTGGAGAAGAAGCGAGGGGCGTACTCGAGGGACTTCTCGACGGTGCCGCCCTTCTGCGTCATATCGGTTGCGATGGCTCCGGGGCAGATTGCGTTGACCCGGATCGAGTGCTCACCCAGTTCCCAGGCCAGGGTCTTCATCAGACCGACCACACCGTGCTTGGCGGCCGTGTAAGCGGGAGCGCACGGTTGAGCTTTGAGGCCGTTGACGGAAGCGGTCAGGATGACCGAACCACCCTGCTGACCTTCGATGATGCGGGGGACGAATGCTTTGGCGACCTTCCACGCGCCGGTGAGGTTGACGTCGATACTCTCCTGCCACGACGCTTCATCCAACGCCCACGTGCTCTCCCCGATGGTCCAGATGCCGTGGTTGATCACCAGGATGTCGATTCGTCCGTACGTCGACATCACTCGCTCCGCCAACGCTTCGAGTTCGGTCAGGTCGCGGGCGTCGATCTTCGCGGACAGGCATTCCTGGCCTTCTTTGCGCACGAGCTCAGCAGTTTCCTCCAACTGTTCGACTGTCGCGCCGGGGTGCAGCGGCGTCTTCAGAGGTTCGCAGATGTCGAACGCAACAATCTTGGCACCTTCACGGGCCATGGCCACTGCGTGAGCACGACCCTGCCCGCGGGCAGCGCCCGAAATAACTGCGACTTTTCCTTCGAGCTTGCTCATCGTCAACTCCTTGATATTCGGCGATCACCAGATCGCAACGGTGGATTCAGGGGTGGAGCCTGCTGCGTTATGTCAGTTCCTGATACCTGCCTGCTGACCATGCATCCCGGATGGCGAACTTTTGGATCTTGCCCGATAGTGTCTGCGGCAATTCCGAGATGACGTACCATTTCGCCGGGATCTTGTATCCGGTCAAACTCATACGCAGGAAAGTGTCGAGTTCGTCAGCGCTTGTGTTCGCTCCTGGCGCGAGCTTCACGAATGCCGCCGCAACTTCTCCGTAGTACTCGTCGGGTACACCCACGACGGAAACGTCGGCAATCGCTTCGTGCTTGAAAAGCTCGTCCTCGATTTCGCGAGGGAAGATGTTCTCGCCCCCGCGGATGATCATGTCTTTAACGCGGCCTTCGACCCGGATGTAGCCTCGGTGGTCCATGGAACACAGATCCTGTGTGTGCATCCATCCGTCGTCGCTGAACGCGCCGGCAGTGCCCTCCGGATTGTCGTAATACCCGACCATCGTGTGGTATCCGCGGGTAAGCAGCTCGCCCACTTCGCCACGTCGGCAGGTCGACCCGTCTACCGAGTCGACGATCTTTATCTCGATGCCAGGCAGGGGACGACCGCAGGTTCGAGCTTTGTCTTCGGCAGAATCGTCTGTGGTTGTCATGGTGATGACACCGCTGGCCTCGGTCTGTCCGAAGACGATGGTGAAATCGACGCCGAGTTTGCTTTCGATTTGACGAACCATCTCTGCCGGCACCGGCGCGCCTCCCGAGGAGAGAGACTTCAGGGAGCTGAGATCCGCGGTTTCGAACGCCGGATCACGCATCAGCGCCAGGATCATGGTGGGCACCGGATTCATGATCGTCACCCGTTCCTCTTCGATGAGCCGAAGAGCTGCCCCCGCGTCGAAGTTGATCAAAGGTACGAGCGTGCCTGCCAACCCGAGTGTTCCCATGCCTGCGTAAACGCAACCTCCGACGTGAAACATCGGTAACACTGCGAGCCACACTGCTCCCGGCTTTCCGCCTGCACGAAGTGCCGCTTGATGACCGTCGTTGACCACACCCCGGTGGGTCAACATGGCCCCTTTGGGGCGGCCTGTGGTCCCGGAGGTGTACTGGATCTGAGCAGGGCTCATGGGTTCGACCTCGGGGAGTTCGGTCGACGTGTCGCCCGATTCCAAGAACGCATCCCACTGACCGAAACTGATGATCTCCACCGGTCGATCGAACTTGCCGGCCGCCTCGTGGGCGATCTCGAGCATCGGGCTGCCCCGGAATTCGGGATGGACGAAGCACGCCACGGCCCGGGACTGTCGCAGGCAGAACTCCAGTTCCGATTCGCGGAAGGTCGGGTTGACTGTCACCATCACCATGCCGGCGAGCGCTGCGCCACACTGGAATACGGTGTACTCCGGGATATTCGGTGCCCAGATGGCAATGTGATCTCCGGGGGAGTACCGCTGGAGAAGTGCTCGTGCGCAGGCCTCGGCCTGCTCGAGCAGTTCGGTATACGTCCACCGTCTGCGGTCGGGGTGTGCAATACCCTCCACGATTGCCAAGCCTGTCGGAGCACTAGCGGCGGACCGGCGTAGGACATCTCCCACGGTCAAGTTCTCCGGGGCTGGTTGGTCCGGACCTCGCTCGTAGGCATAGTCCTGACCGATGTCCTCGATATTCAGGGCTACATTCTGTTCGAGCATCTCATCAAGCCTTCCGTGCAGTGGGACCCCGAGTGCAGCTGCCATCTCGATGTGGAAAGCCGCAACTGAGGACAGGTAGACGGTGTTGGGTGGTCCGAACCGGTCGTGGAATGCACGTCGGCGGACCGAAGCGAACAAGCGCCTCAGCAATATTCCTGCAATCAGATGCTGTGGGCTGTGCCGGTAAAGGCACGCTAACTATCTTGTCGTACGCATGTCAATATCGATTCACTAACGTGGCGTTGTCCCTGGTGGCGGGCATAACGTCACCATGCCAGACTCGAGCGGGCAAAACCTGGATGTGTAGCGATATGCGACAAACTTCGGGTGCTCCCGGTTCCTACCCTGAGGTTATGCACCCCCGGGGTCGACCATCACAGAATCTGCGCTGTCGAACTCTGCTTCTCCTGGCACCGAACTTCTGGCTCTGGTCTCGCCCCAGCGGGGCGGATCTCGATCGACAAGCTGAGCCTGAAGTGCAGGCGAATCGGCTGACCTGGAACGAGACTGCGTCCAGCCGGCGAGGCGCGGTTGGTAGGTACCGGAGCGGGGTGAAGGCGTTCGTGGCAATCCACTGGAAAGTGAGCACAAGTAGATGGATATCGACCTGACGGGAAAGAGTGCGTTGGTCACCGGCGGAGGCTCGGGCATCGGCGCGGCGTGCGTTCGTGAGTTGGCCGCTTGCGGTGCCAAGGTCGCGGTCGCTGATCTGTCCGCGGCAGCGGCGCGTGCTGTGGCTGACGAGATCGGCGGGGGTGCAACAGCAATCACCGCTGACGTGAGCAATCCGGGTGATGCGTCGCGAATGGTCACCGAGACGCTCGACGCCTTCGGGTCGCTCGACATCGCGGTCAACAATGCCGGGGTCGGGATGCCGACGAAGGCTTCGGTCGGCGCGACCGATATCGCTGAATGGCGGCGGGTGTTGTCGATCAACC
>NZ_JBAQEO010000201.1:0-2479 GCF_049286785.1 Rhodococcus sp. (in: high G+C Gram-positive bacteria)
AACGCCCACAGCGTATCCGGGGTGGGGAACGACGGACTTCCGTCATAGCAGACAACCGTCGCGCCCACCAGCAGCGCTGACGTCTGGAAGTTCCACATCATCCAACTCGGGCTCGTGTACCAGAACAGGGTGTCGTCCCTGCCGATGTCGAGCTGAAGTGCCATCGACTTCACGTGCTCGAGCAGCACACCCCCGTGACCGTGCACGATGCCTTTCGGCAGGCCGGTGGTTCCTGAGGAGAACACCACCCACAGGGGATGATCGAACGGAACCGCCGCGGATTCCAGCTCACCGTCTCCACCCGCTGCGTTCGCCCACTGCATGGCTCCGTCGATCGGTCCCGTTCCGCCGAGACGCGGCACCACCACGGTGAACTTCACCGTCGGCAAGCCGTCACGCACGCGGAGGGAAGCCTCCACACGATCGTGCGCCTTGCCCCCGAACCGATACCCGTCCGCCGTGATCAGCGCCTTGGGTTCGAGCTGACCGAGGCGATCGAGCGCGGCCGGCGCGGAGTAGTCCTGCCCGCACGCTGCCCAGACCGCGCCGAGCGACACCGTAGCGAGGAACGCGATGACGGTCTCCGGAATGTTGGGAAGGTACCCGACCACACGGTCACCGATCCCGACACCGTGCGCACGCAACGTCGCCGCGAGTGCCGACACCCGGGATCGCAGTTCATCCCAGCCGACCGTCTCGTCGTGTCCGGTCTCGTCCGTGTACACAATGGCCGGCCGATCGGTCCGGGCATTCCGGAACACATGATCGACGTAGTTGAGCGTTGCACCGGGAAACCAGCGGGCCCCCGGCATCGACGCATCCGCCAGAGCCGGCCCCGGCTCACCGGCGGACCGGAGGTCGAAATAGTCCCACACGTCCTGCCAGAACGCAGCGGACTCGGAGACCGACCACCGCCACAATGCCTGATAGTCATCCACCGCCACAGCGTGACGCCGGGCAACGAAAGCAGCGAAGTCGCTGATGACCGCATCGCGCACATCGGCCTCGGTAGGCACCCACTGCGGGTCGACTGTCATGACGGTGGCCTTCCTCCCACCCCGTCACCGCACGGGCCCTCCGTGGCGTGCTGCCGGGTCACTCACCATCTTTCCCGGCAGCCACACCCGCGGCAGCGTTTCGAACCACTCAATCCTTCCGAGCCGAATGCGCATCCTTCGACCGTCTCGTGATCGCCTCGGCGTGCCGCAGTACCGGCGCGTCCACCATCTTGCCTTCGAACGTGAAGACGCCCCGCTGCTCGGCGGCGGCGGCAAGCACCCGCCGCGCCCAGTCGGATTCCTCCGGCGACGGGGTGTACGCGCCCCGGACCACCTCGACCTGACCGGGGTGAATGCTCACCTTGATGTCGAACCCCACAGCGACGGCGTCCGCTGCCTCCGCACGCAGACCGTCCAGATCCTTGATGTCGAGATACACCGAGTCCAGTGCCAGTCGGTTGTAGCCCTTGGCTGCCAGCAGCGTCGACGACCGGACGTGGCGCGCCACCTCGCGGTAGGTGCCGTCGTCTCGCCTGCTGGACTGACCACCCATCGCTGCGACCAGATCTTCGGCGCCCCACATCAGTCCGATGGTGCTCGCTGCCAGCGCGATGTCACCCACCGCAAGGGCCCCCAGGGGTGATTCGATGAGGGCGATCACCTCACGAGGTGCCAGCGACAAAACCTGTTCGGCGGATTCACACTTCGGCAGCATGATCCGGGTGTAGAGCGTCCCGTCCAGTGCCAGCAGGTCGAGTTCGTGATCGCCGGTCCCCACCGGATTGACCCGGACCACGGTGCGGTCCGGATTCAGCGGGGTGTCGATGAGCGCGATCCGGGCGGCTTCCTTGTCCGCGGCCGCCACCGCGTCCTCGAGATCCAGGATGACGACGTCCGCGGCAGCGGCTGCCTTGGCATAGCGGTCGGGACGATCGGCCGGGCAGAACAACCACGCCGGACCGGGCAGTTCCCAGCTCACGACGGCCTCTTCTGGACGAGGGTCTTGCGGACCGCGATGGCCACCACGTCACCCTGCTGGTTGCGCCCGGTGTGTTCGAGGGTCACGATGCCCTCCCCCGGCCTGCTCTTCGATTCCCGCTTGTCCGCTATCCGTGTCTCGGCGTACAGCGTGTCACCGTGGAACATCGGCTTGGGAAAGCTGATCTCCGAGAAGCCCAGGTTCGCCACGATGGTTCCCTGCGTCAGCTGAGCCACCGACAACCCCACCAGTGTCGACAGGGTGAACATCGAATTGACCAGTCGCTCACCGAATTGCGTTCCGGCGCTGTAGGCGGCATCGAGGTGTAGAGCCTGCGTGTTCATCGTCTGAGTCGTGAACAGCACGTTGTCGGCCTCGGTAATGGTGCGTCCGGGCCGATGCTCGTACACGGCGCCCAGCTCGAACTCCTCGAACCACAACCCCCGCTGCTCGATCCGCTTCGGTGCCGCGCTCACAGTCCGACCTCCCGTGCGATCAGCAT
>NZ_JBAQEO010000202.1:0-4922 GCF_049286785.1 Rhodococcus sp. (in: high G+C Gram-positive bacteria)
ACACTCTCGGGCCGCTCGGAACGAGACCATCACGGATGGTGATCGAACCCCTCAGGCCCGAACCGAATTTCCCAACGACCGTTCACTCACTTGACGAGAAGGCAATCAACGATCACGAATCTTGCACGGATGCCAGGCTACTCGCACTCCACGGTGATCGCATCTTCACCCATGATCCCCCAGCGGCACCCACGAAGACTGCAGGCCTTCGCCTTTCGCAAGACCAGCCACCTATCCACATCAGACCTCGACGGCCACTCCCGGCGTTCCCCCGGTTAATTCACGGTGGGATGGCCCAACGTACTTCGATACGCTTTTCGGGTGCTTCGGGCTTTACGACGAGTATGGAAATCTACAGGATTCCATTGCATGCGATCGGCTTTGACGGACAGATGCCGGACGCGAACGCTGACATCATCGTTCCTGTCCGGATCCAACCCTGGAAGTTTCCGCGTGCACAATGTGGCGGGCCTCGAGGCGGTCTTCGCCAGGTCGGGGAACACTGCTGCGCCCGCCGGTACGGAGCGCACCCCGTGTGCGGTTCTGCACACCTTGCCCGAACAGATGTGAACCACAACGCAGCAGCACTCAGCGAGCGGTTCCGACCTACCCGACAACCGCCGGACTGCACGAAGAAACCTGACACGACGGTGCCGGGCGAACATCCGCACAGGTCGGGGCATAAGGACTCTAGAGCGACCGAGAACGATCGCCTTAGCGTTTCCTTCTGTCCCCGAAGATCGAGGCGGCACTTCGAGACACCATCTGCGGAGGAACCATGACGAAAGCCAGCGCCCCATGCGCTCCGGTGCGGCGCACGTCGGCGACGACGACGCGCTCACCACCGTGGCGCAAGACATACGCGAGTTGGCCTGATCGAGTGTCGCAAGGTGGTCACCGTGATGGAGGAGCACCAGGTCCGGCGGGTCCCGGTCATCGAACCATCATGTGGTCGAAATGATCGGCGGAGCCGATCGCCTGCCACTTGTCCATCGACGGCGGTACGGCGCAGTGTCGAGCGCGCTGTGCTTCGAGCGCGCTGTGCGAAGTACACCGATCCCGATCACCACCATCCGCTGCCAGCGGCGCCGATAACGGACCCGGCGCACTATCCGGCGGTCGTGGCCGGGCGTTTCGGAACCGATGTCCAGGTATTGCGCCTGGACGCGAGAGCCGAGGTCCTTACCCCTATCCCTATCCCTATCCCGAGGAGATGAACACATCATGTCGACGTCATCGAGCATGTCGATCGAGACACATCCTGATATTGCCGCGTTGCGCGACCGGTACGACCGTGTCGCGGAGCAACCTCTCGCCCGGATCGTCGAGGGGCTGATGCTTGTTACGGGCCTGTATGCAGCGGCTTCACCCTGGATTGTCGGGTTCGACGACCAGTGGTCGCTGGCGGTGAACAATCTGATCGCCGGGATCGCCGTTGCAGTCTTGGCGGTCGGTTTCACCTCGGCCTACGGCCGCACCCATGGCATGACATTCGTCGCACCACTGCTGGGTGTGTGGATGATCGTCTCACCGTGGGTAGTCGCGAATGTGAACACCACAACCGCAATGATCTGGTCCAATGTGGTCGGTGGAGCCGTGGTGTGCGTAATCGGCCTGTCGATCACGGCGATGGGGATGCGGCACCAAGCACACCTGAGGTGATCACGCCGCAGCCGCACCTGTGCTATCTCACCGGCAGGCCTCGTTCATGCGCCACCGGCCGGTGACCCCGGCCAGTGCAGTACGTGTATGCCCGATTGCTCGCCCGGGGTGGATCGAAGTGACAGTCGCGTCCTCCATACGTAGGGCTCGGCCGAGAGGGAGAGGAGTTCACGGGATGGCACTGGGGGTTGTGCGATGGTTCAACAGCGAGAAGGGCTTCGGGTTCATCACCCCGGACGACGGCGGCGCCGATATCTTCGTGAACTTCTCGGAGATCGCGGTCAACGGCTTCAAGTTCCTGACCGAAAATCAGCGGGTGGAATACGAACTTGGCCCCGGGCAGACCGGACGGATACGGCCCTTCACACAGAAGGGACTCCAAGCGCGAAACGTACGAATTCTCTGATACGAGGCGGGTTGTCGACGAAAAGTGCCATCCCCGCGTTCACCGGCCGATGCCACCTGCAGGTCCCCACAGGGGCCAGGGAGCAGTCCTGCACGCGTGACCAGGTGACCGGCGTACGCTCGGCGCGCACCCAGTTGCGCAAGGTCCCCCCGCTGACCCCGAGGTCCTTGCCGATGCCCTCGAAGGTGTGGCTCGAATCGGACAGGTGCACCGCGACGGCATCGGCCTCGAGCTCCGTCGAGTACGCGTTCATCACCGTCAGTGGCATCGCCTTCTCCGGGCCCTTCACGACCGAGTCTTCACGATGTCCTCACTGAGTCGGGAAGCCCCCTTCCACATCCCACCCCTTGCTGACCCGGCGACGCTCCCACTGGGTCGCAAGCACACCTTGCCCGACGGCGTGGCCACGTCGATGCCGCACACCGGCAAGATCACCGGCTCATACGGCATCGGGACTTTATTCCGGCACCGGTCGACGTTGTCGGTTTCGATCTCGATTGATCTGTCCTTCAAGCAAGTCCACACATCTCACCGGGAGCCACCTGAGGGCATCGGACAAGGAAACCGAAAATTCAACCGACGTGCTCGAAGCAACGGTGCGTGACCCTTCCAGGTCCGGACCCGGGCGTCAGGCCCATGCGCGGGCTGGCAGCAGCCCAAGGAAACGCCAGCGCCGACACGCGACCCAATGCGATTTTCACGAAGTATTCGCGGTGGCGTTCACAGCGGATGGTCGGGCGTCGGTAGCCGGTGAGCCAGGCAGCAGCTTTCCCATTCGGCCCACACAGCCGCGACGCCGCCCGGACGCGCCGAAGAGCCCAGCGGTGGGCTGTCACCGATCGCGAAATCTACCAATGCGCGTGCGGCGTTGAGCACGCTGATGTGGCAGCGATGGGCCACGCGTAGCAACTCGTCGAACGCGGCGCTATCACTGCAGCCGTGTAGCGCCATCACGATCCCCTTCGCGGTCGACAGCAGCTGCCGGCCATCCACTCCATGCTCGCGCCTGACACGCTCCGGTTCTATCGTCGACGTGAGAGCAGTATCAGGCACTTCGGTCATCTCCAGAATCTCCGTTCATACTGTGGTCTTCTCGGCCCACCCCGGCACCCGGCCGCGTTGGGTCGCTGCGTGGTGTGTCCGAACGCCGGGCTGGTGTCGCTGTACCGACAGGTGAGCCGTGGAATTGCAGGCAGGGGGTCTCAGTGGCCCCGTCTCCCCGATCTGGGCGGGTGGTCGCTGGTGTTCGAGTCGGCGCATTTCGCCGACCAGGACCACCTTCCAGGTGAGGTAGAGACCGAGCACGACGGCCGGAAGACTGATCAAGGACAGGACGACAAGAAGTTCCACGGTGCACACTCCGCTGCAATGGCTGAATCCTGGCCGGGCCGATCGACCACGGTGGCGCCCGTTCACGGTAGCGAGACCGCCGCGGACTCGGGTGACGTGAAGATGAACTTCGTCGAACACATCCCTCTGTCGCCGACTGACAGTTCAGGCCGCAACCCGACCCCGCGATCGACCACCACTACGGCCAACACACCCAATCCGGTTGAACCGTCACTACTGCAGCGGTGACGCACAAGTCGGGATCACGCACGGCAAGCAGAGAATTCGAGTGTGATACGACCACCGACGACGTTCCCGATCAGCAACGCTGGTCACGTCGACAGCCCCGCTCAATCCGGAACTTCGTCACCTGTATCGATCGAGTCCGATTGTGGGTGTTCGGTTACAACGCCTGGTCCAGCGTGTGATTCCCGTTCCACGAGGTCCCGCTCTTCACGGATGACCCGATCTTCAAGTGCGTCTACCAAACCGGAAAGGTCATTCCGGTAACAGGATTGCTGGACACAGTCCATGGCGAAATCGCTCGAGTCCGTTTCCTGCCCTGGTCCGGTGCGATCACCGTATCCGTCAAACGTCGAGTCCATCACCGTCTCCTCACGTGTTGGAAACTGATGCCGGGCACCGGATCGAGAGAAGGAGTGTTACGCCGGCGCCTGAATCGAGGCGTGCTGCACGGCCGCGGACGATACGCAGCGGGCAGACCAGTGATGACGCCACCGCTGCCGCCCACACCGCGCCCCTGCATTCCCCTGTGCCCCGTCGACGACCACGATCACGATCACGATCACGATCACGATCACGATCGCTCGATCATGACGTGCACCCATGTCGCCTCCATTTTCGTTCGCATCAGTCAGTTGTCACGCACGAGCGCGTCGCAGACCAATCGGCGACCTCGGCGAACCCGCCCGGGTTCGGCGATGAACAACAATCTTCGCAGAGCGGCGGGCGGTCTGGGTTCGGCCTTCCCGTGCAACATCATCGGTTGCTCGTCTTCTTCCCGATCTGCAAACATTGCACCGATCCTGAGTTCGATCTCCTGCGTGCTCATCGACCCTCATGGGGCGCTTCGGCGACGCTGAGCCTTCGTGACGGTATGCGGTGCGGTCGGCATGGCTGGATCTTTCTCCTTGCAGGGGACACGAAGATCTGGGATCGAGTTCAGATCAGCACCGAGGCGATCGCGACGCACACGAGGACAAGGACTCCACATACCGTCGCCACCAGCGCCGATCCCGAGAACACTGCGGCGGGAACCGTCGCCGCGGCCGCCGCTCCAAGAGCGATCCGCAACGTCGAGTGTCCTGGGCGCAGCGACGTCTCGGTGTCCGGGTCGAGTCCGTGCACGGTGTCTTTGAATATTGGAATGCTCATGCGGTACGTCCCGTTGCCGAATGCGAAGTGATCCGCTGTTGATAGGAGGTGATCGCGAGTAGAAGCGATCACGCACCGATATGCAGGTTTCCCGGATCGGCCTCTATCGACCGAATCGCACCTCAGCGCA
>NZ_JBAQEO010000203.1:0-8920 GCF_049286785.1 Rhodococcus sp. (in: high G+C Gram-positive bacteria)
ACACCCTGTACGGCCTCGGCGCCGGGGTCTGGTCGCGGGACGGTGGCGTCGCCTACCGGGCCGGTCGCGACATCCAGGCGGGACGGGTGTGGACCAACACGTACCACCAGTACCCCGCGCACGCCGCGTTCGGTGGCTACAAGCAGTCCGGCATCGGCCGCGAGAACCACCTGATGATGCTCGAGCACTACCAGCAGACGAAGAACCTGCTGGTCAGCTACGCCCAGAAGGCTCAGGGCTTCTTCTGATGGACGCAGCCCGGGCGCCTCAGCGCCTGAAGGCAACCGCCGGGGCGGTGGAGCTTCTCCGCCGCCTCGGCGGTACCCACGGGGCGCTGATGATGCATCAGTCCGGCGGATGCTGCGACGGCTCCGCGCCGATGTGCTACCCCGACGGTGAATTCATCGTCGGCGACCGCGACGTGCTGCTCGGCGTCCTCGACCTGCGCCTCGGTGTCGGGGAGACCCCGTCCACCCGGGCCGAGGGCGGCGATGCGGTACCCGTGTGGATCTCCGGTTCGCAGTTCGAGGCGTGGAAGCACACCCAGCTGGTGCTCGACGTGGTGCCCGGTCGCGGATCGGGATTCAGCCTGGAAAGTCCCGAAGGCATGCGCTTTCTCAGTCGTGCGCGGGCCTTCACCCCGGAGGAGAACGCCAGCCTCGCCGCGGAGGAGGTCATCGTGGGCCAGCGGTGGGAGCAGGGCTGGAGGCCCGCGCCGTCCCCCGAACCGCAGGTGGTCGCCGAAGCCCTCGACGCATGTCCCATGCCCGCCCGCCGCGAGGTCCCTAGCACCCGAAGCGCCGCAGGTCCTCGAAGTTCGCCATGACTCCCACCGCGGAGCAGCGAGCCGGAATGGGGAAAGGCCGACCACTATGACTGTCTCGACGAACGGGCACAGCGCAAACGCCATGTCCGCGTATCCGATTACGCCCTCCGCGCGGGTCTGGCTCGTTGCCGCCTTGAGTAACACGCGCGAACCCGCCGACCGACCCGCCGTGCGCGACGATCTGATGCGCACCTGGCTACCCGACCGGGGCAACGGATACCGCACCCCAGATGGCCGACGCGCTGCTACCTGGGCAGAATTGCACGCCCGGTTCGATCTCGTGGAGGTGACCCCCTCATGGCCGCAGCCGCGGGGACCATGCCGCAGCGGCAACGGACCGACCGCGGGCAGTCCGTCCGACCCGGATTTCACCACCGCCGAGGCAGCGCGACACTCGATTCACAGCTGCGCGGTGAAGATTTTCCAGGAGACGCCGATAAGTGGCAGGCCCTGCGGGAGGCAGCCGAACACGCCTTGACGGATGCCCTGCCCCTTGGGCGGGTTGGATGCTCAGGTCCAGCAGTTCGCGGGCGTTCAGGCAACATCAGTACTGGGTAACGACTCAACATCACGTCGGCGTTCACCCCGCTTCGTGTCGTCCCCACAGCACCCCGGGGGCAGTAGTGCTGAGCACGATCCTGATGCCGCCCGACCGAAGGTAGGCCAATCGGAGCGGCTGTGTGACGGTGATCTTCGGGGCGAGATACCGGCACAGGAGTGTTCGACGAGTCTGAGGGGCGCGCGGATAGATAGCGGGCGGAGGACCACAGGTTCTGGACAAAGTTCGGCGGCGAGAAGTTGAGTAGGTGAATCTCGCCACCAGTTGGGTGGGTGCGTGCGCGATACCCCTTCGCCGCGGAATGGCCTCTTCCGCGCCAGCGCCGACTACCTTCCGGCCCGACCCCGGTGATGTTCGGGTCCGAATGCGTCTCTGCCACGACGGATCTCGGTGATGCTCGTGTGTCGGCGACGGCGGATCAACGCGCGCAGCGTGGCCGCGTTCCGGTACCCCACCGCGCCGGCGATCGTGTCGACGCTCTGCTGGGTGGTGCGTAAGAGGAACGTCGCCTGATCGAGTCGGATCTCCTGCACGAACTCCACCGGTGACATACCGAGTACCGCGGCGGTGGTGCGTTGCAGCGTTCGTTCGCTGACCCCGATCGCACGCGCGACACCGTTGATCGGCAACGGTTCGGCGAGGTGATCGCGGATCCATCGCTCGAATGCGGTCATCGTGGGATCTGCGGTGGCGAGCAGGGACGGCACGGCGAAGATGGCCTGGGACGGTCGGTCCCCGATCAGGAGGTACCGCGCCACCAGGTCGGCCAGCGCCGGACTGTGCTGCTGGACGATCGTCAGTGCAAGATCGATGTGGGCGAACGCTGCCCCTGCCGTCGTCACCCGATCGTCCTGGGTGAGGGTGCGGCGCTCGTCGAGGTGGACGCGTGCATAGCGGGCACGGAACGCCGGCCCGAGCCACCAACTCGTCGTCGCGGCCAGCCCGTCGAGAACGCCCGCTTCGGCCAGGAAGAAGGTGCCGCTGCAGGCCGCGGCCAGGGCGGCGCCCCCGCTGCGCCCCTCGACCACCCAGTCGAGGGCCGGATGCCCGCGCACCACGTCGACGATCTGCGCCGGGGTCTTCACCCCGATCGCCGGCATGACGAGGATGTCGGGCGGCTCCGCGACTTCCGTCAGCGGCGTGGTTGCCAGTGTGAGTCCGTGCCCGGTGTGCACCGACGACCCGACGGCGACCGGTGTCACCGTGAACGGGGGCTCGACGGCCTCCGGGTCGCCGCGCAGAGCGTCGGCCGTCGCCAGGACATCGAGCATGACGCTCAGACCCGAATCGAACATGCCGTCCACGACGAGAACCGCCACCCTCATGACGGAAACGGTAACAAAACTGGCGCATCCGCCGCCCCGTTCGCCGTTCGGCGCTCCTAACGTCAGAGGTGGACGCAGCCGGAACCGACCACGAGGAGACATCATGGCAATCGACAGAGGAATACTGGCACTGCTCGAGGCCAAGCCTGGCAAGGGTGAAGACCTGGCCGCATTCCTGGAACAGGGACGCGCCCTGGCTGCGGAAGAGAACGGCACCGTCACCTGGTACGCGTTCAAGATCAGCGACACCACCTACGGCATCTTCGACACCTTTGAAAACGAGGACGGCCGGCAGGCGCACCTGACCGGCCCCATCCCCGAAGCACTCGGGAAGGTCGGCCCCGAACTGCTCGCCAAGGATCCCGACATTCGGCCCGTCGACGTCATCGCCGTCAAGTAGCCGAGCTCAGGTTTCCGACCGTATGGTCAGTCGAATACTGCCCGGAAACCTACCCGAACGGGTTGGGGTCCCCGGCGCACGCGCCGCGGCATACTTGGCCGACTCGGGGTTCCGAAAACGATACGGAGAAACGGATGCTCGACCGAACTGTACGCCGCTGTCCTCGCCGTCGCCGACCTCGGCTACGGGGGATATATCCTTCTCGACGAGCTGACCGGACATTCGGACACACCGGGCGACGACGACCATCATCTTCGTGGCGAAGCCTCCGATCGGGTGTTCACGGCACGCAGCCATGAGCTATCCACCGCCGGAGTCGACAACGCCGTTCGACGAGACGCCACCCAGTTCGGGCCCCGCCTCGAAGCTGTCGCGGCTGAGGTCTTTGGCGGCTGGCTCGTGGCCCTCCCCGACTCCGGAGCGCCTTCGCCGCCGCTCCACCGACCCACAGCGGTCTAGGAGTAAGCCTGTTCCGATGGCACCGGCCGCCAGATGATCGCGCACGTCAGGCATGCGGTTCATGGTCTGGTGCCCGACCAGGAACGTTTTCGACGACTATGACCACCTCAGCTCGATCGTTACCAACCGACTTGATCCGATGAGGGATGGAGGCATCGAAGTAGGTTGCGTCTCCGACCCCGAGGCGTTCCGTTCGGCCATCTAGGTCGAGGTCGATCGCACCCGCGTGGACAAAGACCAACTCCTGTCCCGGATGATCGTGAAAATCCCCTTTGAAGTCGAACTCCGGCCGCAAGAGAAATGGGGACATGACCTTTCCGACCAATCCCGCAGCAATCGCCCGGTACCCCAGACCGCTGTTCTCGGTGACGTCGCCTGCGCGGGAGACCGCAACACGGTTGTCGGCGGATGGATCCGAGAACAGCAGGCTGACGTCGACTCCAAGCGCCTGCGATATCTTGAGCGCCACCGCGATCGACGGCACGCTCCGGCCGCGCTCGATCTTCGACAGGTAACTCTTGGTGAGTCCGGTCTTCTCCGCAACGGCATCCAAGGTCAGACCCCGTTGTGTGCGAACTGTACGTAGAAGCGCGGTCACCCCACCACCTCGAACATCTTCTCTCCACGCGGAGACCGACAGGCCACTGTGCGACGCCTCAAGATACCTGCACCTCCTGTTCCGGGCCGGCAAAACATTGCTCAATGACACATTGTATCCTATCGTACATTGGGTGTCCTCAGGTGGCACGGCCGAAGCGCCACCATCTCAATCGGCTATGAACGGAGTGATAGCGATGACGAAGACGCTGAACGAGTCGAAGTCCACACTGATGCAGCGCGCCGAGAACCAGATGAAGGAGAACTTCGGCGCGTCCGAGTGGAGCCCACGGGAGAAAATCGCCCTGACCTGCCGGGCACTGTTCGATGCCGGCCATGACTCCGGCCTCGCGGGACAGATCACCGCACGCGCAGAAGAGCCCGGTACATACTACACCCAACGCCTAGGACTCGGATTCGACGAGATCACGGCGGGAAACCTTCTGCTCGTGGACGAAGACCTAAATGTTCTTGACGGAAGCGGAATGGCGAATCCGGCCAATCGATTTCACAGCTGGATCTACCGTGCACGTCCCGATGTTAATTGCATCGTACATACGCACCCGTTGCATGTCGCTGCACTGTCGATGCTCGAGATTCCGCTCGTCGTGTCCCAGATGGACATCGCCCCGCTCTACGACGATTGCGCGTTCCTTTCCGACTGGCCTGGAGTGCCGGTCGGGAATGAAGAGGGGGAGATCATCACAGCAGCACTGGGCGGCAAGAAGGCCGTTCTCCTAGCGCACCACGGCCATGTCGTGGCCGGCGCGAGCATCGAGGAAGCATGCTCCCTCGCAACGCTCATCGAACGCGGCGCCGAACTCCAACTACTTGCCATGAGCGCCGGCGATATCGCGCCACTGCCGGATCGCCTGGCACGAGAAGCACACGACTGGACACTCACCCCCCGCCGGAGCGTTGCGAATTTCGCGTACTACGCACGTCGCGCGTTGGCCCGCCACCCCGACGTCCTCGACGGCTGATTCCGCCCATCATCCCTTCCGAGCAGACGGAGAATGATCAATGACCACACCCCTCGTAGGCATCGTCGCCTACCCTGTCACACCACTTTCTGAAGACGGGAAGATCGACACCCCACGACTCCACGCCCTGGTAACCAAACTCGTCGATGACGGGGTACACGCGATCGCGCCTCTAGGCAGCACCGGCGAATCCGCCTATCTCGAAGAGCACGAATGGGACGCAGTAGTCGACACCACAGTCGCGGCGGTTGGTAAACGCGTACCCGTAGTGGTGGGCGCCTCAGATCTCACTACCGCGAACACGATCCGCCGCGCCGAATATGCGCAACGAGCTGGCGCGAACTCGGTCATGGTCCTGCCGGTGTCGTACTGGTCCCTCTCCGACCGCGAGATCAAAGCACACTACAAGGCCATCAGCGATGCGATCGACATCCCGATCATGGTGTACAACAACCCGGCGACGAGCGGTATCGACATGCGCCCGGAATTGTTGGCGGAGCTGTTCGAGACAGTCGACAACGTCACCATGATCAAAGAGTCGACGGGCGACATCACCCGCATGAATCGCATCAAGGAACTCACTGACGGTGAGCTTCCCTTCTTCAACGGCAGCAACCCACTAATTCTGAAGGCACTGCAAGCAGGGGCTGCCGGCTGGTGCACTGCAGCGCCATGTCTGCGACCCCAGCCGTGCCTCGACCTGTTCACCGCTATGGAGGCCGGAGAGCTCAACCGCGCCCAACAGATCTACGAGTCATTGCGCCCCCTCCTTGAGTTCATTGTCGCGGGAGGTCTCCCGACCACTGTCAAGGCGGGTCTCGATATCCTCGGGACAAACGTTGGCGATCCCCGCGCGCCTCTGCTACCACTGGACAAAGCCGACCGCACCACGCTTTCCGATCTCCTCGACTCCACCAGATGAGTGTCAGCGGTCACGAAATCCTCCAGGTTGAGGGGTTTTGTCCGTCACGTAATTCCACCTTCTATCAGTGGCAGCGGTTCTGATCGGGTCAGCTACCCGTAACGTTCCGTAGCAGACCGGGAGCGCTGACTCCGCCGGTGACACATGCACCGTCGACTTCATTGCGCGACGCACAGCGGAAGGCAAGTCCGCGCGCGAGATCATCCGCTGCCTCAAACGCTTCGTCGCGCGCGAGGCCTTCAAGCGCATCGGAGAATCCGCTGTCGGTGAATAGCGGCACAGGCCGACGTCGCCGAACACTGGCCATCCCGATCACCACGGTAGTGGCCGCACTCGCGGTTCCCTGCCTCTGGAGATCGGGCAACGCCTCGACCCCGATCCCGCCGCCACCTACTCGCGGTGGCTCACCGGCCGCGAACAGCAATCCGGCTCCCTGCCCCTGGCCGACACGGCTTGATGTGATGAAAGAGGGGCGGGGCCTCCCGCTCCTCATGGTTCCCAGCGGATGCTGGGGGTGTCCGGACCCGAATCAAGAGGAAGGGTGGCCCCGCCCCTTATGTACGAGTATGAACCAGCACGCAGTTCGTAGGAGTCGATCTGCACCGGCGGCGGTCGGTGATAGTCCGCCACAACGGCAAAGGGCGAGCAGCTGTCGGTAGTCCGGATCGCCAACGACCCGGACACGCTGAAGCGACAACGAGGTGGTCGAGCCGATACCTCCGGCACGATTGCTCGCCGATCGGGCCACCGACGCACAACTGGTCGTCGTGGGCGACCGCGGCCATGGCCGCCTCGTCGGCGCAGTCCTCGACTCGGTGAGCCGGCACCTCCTCCACCACAGCCCGTGTCCGATCATGATCCACCGCGCTCGGCGCCGCCGGACCGCGTGAGTGTTGTTGTACCCTAGAGTTTCTCGATCCATCGGCACATTCATCTCAGTCGCCCGGAGGTCGCTACGGGCGGACCCGCGACCGGGCCGACCTTCCGGGATTGAAGTCGCCCCTTGCCGGGAGGGACGACACCGCCGAGGACGAAACCACCGCGCCCACACCCACCGCTGCTCGACCACCGCAGCATCGATGTCGTCCGCCGTGGCTCGAGAAGTCACGACGACCTCACCTGCTGGAAACGCGGTGGTTTCTCCACGCCGCATACGATGGTGACGCATCCAAACACCAACCGGATGGGTCACCGCTGATGACGACTCCCTCGCCCCGCCACCCGCCCCCTGAGCGCATCCCGAACCCTCGGCGAAGCAGGCACCTGTCCACGACCGACATCGCCGGCGTGGCCGAGGCCCTCACCGGTGGGCGGCTGCTTCCCCGTCCCGGCGGCGAGAACGATCCCCGCGTCCAGTGACGGGCCGCTCGCGGCACCGACGACCCCGGCGGCCCACCACATCCGCGGCCGGC
The DNA here is from genome assembly GCF_049286785.1 of Rhodococcus sp. (in: high G+C Gram-positive bacteria). Taxonomy (GTDB): domain Bacteria; phylum Actinomycetota; class Actinomycetes; order Mycobacteriales; family Mycobacteriaceae; genus Rhodococcus_F. The sequence goes on from NZ_JBAQEO010000203.1 coordinate 7,484, forward strand.
ACGGTCGTGGTGGGTGCGCGCAACCGGGTCGGCCGGGTGAGCGTGGCCGGGGTCGTGACGGTGTCGGCGGGTGTGGTCTGCCTGGCGTTGGGTGGGGTGTCCGGGGTCGCGTTGGTGGTTGGGATCGTTGCGCTGACCGCGCCGGCGATGGTCCTGATCGCGGTGATCACCGCCGGGTTTCTCGCCGCCGGTGCGGTGTTGATCGCCCGCGCACGCTCACATCGACCGCAGCGATCGGCGGTGGGCGGATGGTCCCCGCCGTCGCGTTCCGGTCGCCACACCGATCAACGACGGAAGGCAATCCATGACCGACGCACCGGTCGAGTACCCCGCGCGAGTAAACACCACCGAATGGATCAAGGCCCACCTCGAGCGGATGGGTCGCGCCGACCCGGCCGGCGAAACCCGGCACGAGCCCGACCTGAGGACCCACCAGCCCGAATAGTCATTCGTCGGGAAAATCTCCGGTGATCACGAAGATGATGCGGCGACTGATCTCGACGGTGTGATCGCAGAACCGTTCATGGAATCGGCCGAGCAGCGTGATGTTCACCGCGGACGCGGCCCCGTACAGCCAGTCGTCGATCTTGGTGGCGGCGAACAGCCGTCGGAGCAGCTCGTCGGTCCGCTCGTCCGCGCAGATCTGGTCCGACGCGGCCGTCTCATCTCGGGTTCGCAGGACTTCCCGGGCCGCCGCCGCCCCATGTCCGAGATGATGCCCCGCAGCTCATGGGGAACGACCGGCTCTGGATGATGGGGTCCCGGTAGTAATGGCGCGAAAACAACACCTACCGCTGGACCAGCAGCGATGGCGGTGCATTTCGGTCCGGTGGGTTACGTGCGTGGTGTGGTGCCGCTGACGATGCGGTGGATGGTGGAGCGGCCGACGCTGTACTCGTTGGCCAGGTCCGCGAGGCTCGCGTCGTCAGCGGGGTCGTGATAGCGGCGGTGATCGTTTTCCGCTCTGCGAGAGGCAATTTCCGGTGCTTTGCCCTTGAGCCGCCCCTTGGCGCGGGCCCTGGCCATGCCCTCTCGGGTGCGCAGATGCCCCAGGTCGGCTTCGAACTCGGCGAGCAGGAACAAGCCTGCCGAGCGGGTCGTCCCAGTCGTAGATCGAGCTGCCGAGACCGAACAGCACTCCGTGTTCGCGCAGGCTGGTCAAGATCTGGCTGGCCTCAGCCATGTCTCGGGCGAATCGGTCGGACTTGGTCGCGGTCAGCACCACCTGGCGGCCGGTGGTCGCGGCCGCTGCCGAGGTGACCGCCGCGAGTGCGTTGTCCAGACCGGTGCGGTTTTTACTGGTGGTGCCGGAGAATCCTTTGTCGACGAAGATCCGCTCGCGCGGCACGCCGAGGCGTGAGTAGCTGCTCGATCTGGCTCTCGACATCTTATTCATCAGTGGAACAGCGGCAGTACCCCACCCGGAACGGCTCACTC
>NZ_JBAQEO010000204.1:0-5291 GCF_049286785.1 Rhodococcus sp. (in: high G+C Gram-positive bacteria)
ACCAAGGCCCATGCCACGTTCGGCCTCATCAACTCGACACCACACAGCGCCGACCCCACCACACCGGACCGGACTCGAAAAGTGCTGCGTCAGATGGCCCTCACCTGCCTCCAGCCGGTGTAGCCGCGATCGAGCGACGGCGATCGTGAGCCGATCCCATGCGCGAGGTACCGGCTTTGGGGGCCTCAGCAACACCAGGGCCCCGTCCTCATCGGACGGGGCCCTGGTGTTGCTGAGGCGGACTGCTACACACGCCGTTTGCTGGTGAACGAGGTGTACGCGAGCGTCAGCACGGCCGCTGCGGCGATACTGATGATCCACCGAATCCAGTCGATCCCTTCGGTGTCGCCCTCGTCGCTGATCGCGCCCCACACCCAGTAACCGATCAGTGCACCCACGATGCCCAGAACGACGGTGATGATCCAGCCCATTGGCTGCTTACCCGGAATCACCAGGCGCGCCAGCACGCCGATGACCGCACCGAAAATAATTGTGCCGATGATCTCGCCTACCATGGCTTCTCCTCCAACACGCATTCCTGACCGTGCGAGCGGAAGGTCACCGCTCTTCTCGAACATAACGACCAGAGAGGTGCTTCGACGGCGGTTCGGCAAATCGTTGTCGAATGGTTCACCTCCACGAGAGACGTCCTACACCTCGGCGATCAAGGTCAAGGAGTGCTCCCGCATCTCCACCTTGCGTATCTTGCCGGTGACCGTCATCGGGAATTCCTCGACGATGTGTACATACTTGGGAATCTTGTACCGGGCAAGCTTGCCGTCGCAGAAGTCCCGGAGTGTCGATACGTCGAGCGGTTCGGCGCCGTCCTTCATTCGGATCCACGCCATCAGTTCCTCGCCGTACTTCGCGTCGGGTACCCCGATTACCTGGGCATCGAGGATATCCGGATGCGTGTAGAGGAACTCCTCGATCTCGCGTGGATAGATGTTCTCCCCGCCGCGGATCACCATGTCCTTGATGCGTCCGGTAATCGCCACATAGCCGTCGGAGTCCATTACACCGATGTCGCCGGTGTGCATCCACCGTGCCGCGTCGATCGCCTCGGCAGTCTTCTCCGGCTGCTTCCAGTACCCCAGCATCACCGAGTAGCCACGCGTACAGAGTTCACCCGGCTCGCCGCGGGGCACGGTCAGTCCGGTTGCCGGGTCCACGATCTTGACCTCCAGGTGCGGGCCGACCCGTCCGACCGTCGCCACACGCTGATCGATCGTGTCGTCCGAACGCGTCTGCAGCGAGACCGGCGACGTTTCGGTCATGCCGTAGCAGATCGACACTTCCGCCATCCCCATCTGCTCGATTACCTGCTTCATGACCTCCACCGGGCACGGCGACCCCGCCATGATGCCGGTCCGCAGACTCGACAGATCGATGTGCGCGAACTCCGGTTCGGCGAGTTCGGCGATGAACATCGTGGGCACGCCGTACAGCGAGGTGCATTTCTCCGCCTCGACAGCTCGCAGCGCATCCTTCGGGTCGAAAGAGGGGCCCGGTATCACCATCGTCGCACCGTGTGTGGTGCACGCCAGATTGCCCATGACCATGCCGAAGCAGTGGTAGAACGGCACCGGAATGCACACCCGGTCCTTTGCGGTGTAATGGCACAGCTCACCGACGAAGAATCCGTTGTTCAGGATGTTGTGGTGACTGAGCGTTGCTCCTTTCGGGAAACCCGTTGTACCCGAGGTGTATTGGATATTGATCGGGTCGTCCGACGACAGCGCGGACTGTGCGGCCGCCAGCAGCGACGGGTCTGCGGCGTGTGCGGTCGCACCCTCCGACAGCAGCCTGCTCCAGCCGGAACTGCCGAGTAGCACTACCATCTCGAGGTCCGGACACCGGGGCCGCACCTGCTCGATCATCGACGCATAGTTCGACGATTTGAACTCCGGCGCCGACGCCAGCAGTCGAATTCCTGCCTGGTCGAGGACGTACTGCAGTTCGTGCGACCGGTACGCCGGATTGATGTTGACCAGTATCGCCCCGATCTTGGCTGTCGCGTACTGGATCAGCGTCCATTCCGGGCAGTTGGGCGCCCAGATCCCTACCCGATCACCTTTCTCGATCCCGAGCGACAGCAGCCCCACGGCGAGGGCGTCGACGTCCCCGGCGAGCTCGGCGTACGTCCACCGGCGGGCCGACGGCAGGTCGACGAGCGCATCGTTATCGGGGTAGGTGGCAGCCGTCCGATCAAAGTTGTCTCCGATGGTGTCACCGAGCATCGGGGCGTCTCCGATCCCGGACGTGTAGCTGGGAAGTGGCGTTGTCATAGCTTTCCTCTCCAGGCGTCCCGGCGGACACCTAAGGGACGGGCAGGCATGAAAGGCCCTTCCGTTGTCGAATTTACTCTCGGTCGACGTGACCCTCAGCGATAGTGCGGGGTGGGGCGTCCTGGAAACTGTGCGAATTCCGGACACCCCACCGCGACACACGTCAGAGGGTCTCGTCCTTCGTTTCGACCAGCGCCTTCGTGCACACCAGGCTCACCGCAGCGAGCACGGCGAGCATCACGCCGATCGCTGCACTTCCGTATGCCGAAGCGAGAGGCGCGGCGATCAGCGGCGGTACTGCCCCGCCGAGCACACCCGCGAGGTTGTAGCCGAGCCCCGCCCCGGTGTACCGGTAGCGGGTCTGGAACATCTCGGGGAGCAGCGCACCGCAGGGGCCGTACGCGACTCCGAAGATAGCGAGTGTCACCATCACACCGATCGCGAAGGCTACCGGCGAACCGGTGTCGAGCAGCGGGAACAGCGCCAGCGCCCACACCACGGCCAGCGCACACGAGATCATGATCACCCGGCGACGACCGATCCGGTCCGAGTACAGCGCGGACACGATGATGGTGAGCCCGAACACCACCGCCGAGACGATACCGACGGTCAGGACGAAGGGACGACTGAAACCGAGAGTCGCGGTGCCGTAGCTCGTGAGAAACGCTGTGCCCATGTAGAAGAACGCGAACAGGGTCGCGAGTGCACCAGCGGAGAGGAGGATTTCCTTGGTCTGGTAGCGCCACGCATCCATCAGTGGGAGCGTCCGCGGTGCAAGATCGGCGCGATCGGCCTCCTGCACGGCGCGGAACACCGGTGTCTCCTCGATCGCCAGGCGCATGTAAAGACCGATGCCGACCAGGACGGCGCTGAAGAGGAACGGTATCCGCCACCCGTAGTCCAGGAAGGCGGAGTTGGTGTCACCGAAGACAGCGCCGGTGACGAGGAAGGTGGCACTCGAGAGAATGAACGCGACGGCCGGGCCCAGCTGCGGGAACATCGCATAGAGGCCGCGTTTGCCGGGTGGGGCGTACTCGGCCGTGAGCAGGGTGGCGCCTGCCCACTCACCGCCGACCGCGAAACCCTGACCGAATCGCAAGAGAACCAGCAGGATCGGGGCCGCGACACCGATTATGGCGGCACCGGGAAGCAGTCCGATCAGGAACGTGGAGACGCCCATCAGGATCAAGGTGGAGACAAGGGTCTTCTTACGACCGATCCTGTCCCCGTAGTGACCGAAGAGCATGGCGCCCACCGGTCTGGCGACGAAGGCCACCGCGAACGTCGCGAACGACGCGACGGTTCCTGCGGTGGAACCCAAGGCGGGGAAGAACACCTTCGGGAAAACCAGTGCTGCAGCGGTGCCATAGATGAAGAAGTCGTAGAACTCGATCGTCGTCCCGATGCCACTGGCAACGGCCACCTTGCGAACGCTGGTGCCGCCCTTGCGCACCGGCGCGGGAGTGTAGGGCACTCCCGCACCCGGTGTGGAGACTGTGCTCACTCGATTCCTCCGTGGTCCGTGTGGATGTCCCGACTTCCGGGACGAGAGGAAAGGTAGTGATCTGGCTCACGTCGCCACTACCCCCGCATGGGGGTGGTTACCTCCGTCGGCCTGGAAAGGGTGTCAGACCGGTGTACCGGCAGCGCCCAGCAGCTCCCTGCGCAGTTCGTTCCACACGGTCGCGTACGAGTCGACGACCGGCTCGGAGATCCACCGCGTCTCCCCCGCTGCAATTTTCGCGAGTGCATCGGCGAACAGGTCCTGGTACCGGGACAGTCGGGGAACGAAGGCGGAAAGGTCGTCGAATACGGCGGACGCACGACGATCGAGGTCGGTCAGGCGATCCGCATCGGCGTCGTCGATCAGCGCGACGAACTCCTCGTGGAACGGCACGAAGCTTTCGTACACCTCCGCGATGGAATCCTCATCGATCGATACCCGCTCGGCGTCGAGCTGAGCTTCGAGCTCCGACCGGCCCGCATCGGTGAGCCCGATCTGTCCGGACGCCACTTCCTTCGCCTTGCCCTGGCTGATCAGCGCGTCGTACGCGGCCTGCGCGGACGACGCGCCGACACCGAGATGTTCGGCCAGCACAGTTGCGCTGACCTGCTCTTTCAGGCGGACTGCCTGCAGCAGAGCCAACTCGTCCACGTTGCCGGCGAAGGCCATGATCTCTCCTCGTCACACCCCGTACAGGGGAGCTCTCCGCAAGCCCGGCCGGACCTGCCGACAACTAGATAACACTATGAGAGCTCGAGGATCTCCGACGGGGCAGCCAGCGGATCCAGGCGTGAGGTGTCCTTCAGATCCACACCTGACCGGCCCAATTGCCGTGCGCCCGACACCAGACCTGCCACGACCCGGGCAGCAAGCTCGTAACCCAGGCCGTCAGGGGGATGAATGTTGGACACGCAGTTGCGGTCGGCGTCGGTGCATCCGGGGCGGGGTAGATGGGTGAGATAGATACCCACACTGTCCGCCACCGATAATCCCGGACGCTCACCGATCAGCAGTACGAGCGTCTGCACTCCCATCGCCTGCGCGATGTGATCGCCCAGCGCGACCCGGGCCTGTGTCGCGATCACCGGAGTAGCGAGTGTGTACGCCCCACCGAATTCGGCGACCAGCGCCTCGAGCAGGGGGACGCCGTGGTCGGCAAGAGCACGGGGCGACAGCCCGTCGGCGAGAACGAAGCCCACCTCCGCCCTGCCTGCAGGTACCGCCGTCAGATCTGCCGGTGTGCGGCCGAGGTCGGGCCTGCGAAGGTACTCACTCCGGTCCGCGGCGCGGCTGGTGACCACCGCCGGTCGCCCGAGACCGACCGACTCGACGGACTCGACGAACCCACCCACATCGAGCGGCTGGTGCACGGCGTCGCGGGCCGCGGCATGTGCCGAGCGGAACTCCAGCACCCTTCGGGTCGGCAACGCATCCCCCGCACGCCCGAGCCCGTTGCGCGCCTGGGTGGTGGCGCGCAGTTCGGCCCAGAACTCCTGTGT
>NZ_JBAQEO010000205.1:0-56949 GCF_049286785.1 Rhodococcus sp. (in: high G+C Gram-positive bacteria)
GGCGGTAAGACTGCCGTCCAGATCGAGGTGCATGATCGGGGACTCCAGGGCTGAAGGGTTCGAGGTGGAGAGAGTCACCCACGCCATTCTCGCTCAGCTGCTCTCCGTCGGCCTTGGATGTCGGTCAGACGGGATCGAAGCTGGATATCAGCCAGCGTCCGTCGACGTTCTGCATCCCGAGGCGGATGCTGCTGGTGGTCATCGTGGGGTCGGGGGTGTCCCTGCTGGTGGTGGTCTGGTTGATGAACACCAGCACCGTCGCCGAGGAAGGGTCGATGCGAGTGATCGCGGTCCCCATCACCGTCGCTTCGGTTTCGACGGCTTTGTCCTTCGCTGCGGGAGCCACCACCTGCTCGGTGAATCCCGAATAGTAGTTCAGGAAGTCGCCCGTCAACCGCGACTCGGCGTTCGCGAAATCGGCGTCGAGCGTGTCGGGGCGGTATGTGAGCACGGCGGCGGCGCCGTCGGTCGCAGCGCTGAGAACCTCCGACTGCACGGTGCCGTTCACCCTCTGATCGGCGCGGTAGTTGACGAAGTACAGCACCGACGCCAAAATCGCTGACCCGGTCAGCAGGACCGCAGTGAGCGCTGACACGATGACGGCCCGGCGGCCGAACCGCGCCGACCGGGTCTTCGGCTGGTCCTGGGTGGTCGCTGTGACTTCGACTGTTCCCGTCGTATCTGTTCCCGTCGTGTCCCAGGGCCTGTGGTCGGTCGAAGCAGACACGTCGTGCTGAGCCGGAGTGGATTTCTTCTCGAGCTTGTCGGTTGCGGTCACGGTACGAACTCCACCTTCGACATCTTGAGTTGGTCGCCGTCCGGGCTGACGGTGACACGCAGTCGCCAAGATCGCGGCTCTTCTTGCGCGCCGGCGGTATTGGTGACCTCGGAGGTTGCCGCGACCAGTACGACGGCCGAATCGCCGTCGGTGGACTCGACTCCGGCGTCGGATACGGTTCCTTCCGTCACCACCTTCGAGGCTTGCACGGTGGAGATGAAGGATTCGGATCGTCCCTGGAAGTCGTCGCGGAAACCGCCGGTGGACCCGTCGATGACGCGCTGCACGTCGGCTTCGGCGTTGTTGAAATCCAGGGTCGTCATGTTCATCACTCCCTGTCGAGCGGCCTGCACGAACGCGGCGTTCTCCGCCTGCCGCGTGGTCACGTCATGATGGTGCTTGACGAAGTGGCCACTCACGCCGAGAAGAGCGAAGCCGGCCAGCCACGCCAGGACGACAGCGGCGATTGCCCTGGTGGACCGCTGCCGACCGGCAACTTTCGCCGGTTCTTTCTGCACTACTTCTTCCGCTCGAGCTGCGGCCAGGCGAGCTGCGCTTGCGCGATCACGGGCCTCGGCTACCTCGGCTTCGCTTTCTGCCGCCTCGGCCGCGAGTCGTGCGGCGGTGGCTCGCTCACGTGCCGACTCCGCTGCGGTCTTGCTGCGTGTTGTCGCCGGTGGGTCGGACCGCTCGGCGCGTGTGTTCGTCCACAGCACGTGGGATGTTCCTCCTCGTAGCAGTCTCGGATCGTGGCATGAGAACTCGAGCCCGCGCTCGGTGGTGCCATGTTCGACGGCAGGAGGGAAAGTCACGGACTGCCGACTTGTCGACGAGCAATGCTCGTCAGCTGATATCTGCTACCTCCGGGCGTTCGGTGAAGGGCCGTGCAAGCTCCTGCTCATCACAGATCCGTTGGAGCTTGTCGAGGGTCTCGTCGAGACCGGCGCCTCGCCGAGGGCCGGGGGTGAAGGTTGCCGGGAGGTTGCGCATGCCCTGGATAACACCGATGGTGTCGTAATGCACGGCGCTGTCAGGGTCACAGTGGTAGTTGGGCATTCGGTCCAACACCGCGGTGAGCATCGACTTGAAAACGGTGCGCGCGACGTTGGAGCCGATACAGCGATGGACGCCCAGGCCGAAGCTGAGATGCCGATTCGATTTGCGGTCCAAGATGATCTGGTTGGGTTCGGGGAACACCGAACCATCCCGGTTGGCCATCGCCCACGACAGCCACAGCCGCTCACCTTCTTTGAGCTGTGTGCCGTCGATCTCCAGGTCTGCGGAGATTGTGCGTCCGTCACCGGGCGCTGGTGTGAAGTATCGCAAGAACTCCTCGGTGGCGGGGTTCAGCAGCGTCTCACGCTCGAGGCTGAGCATCTCGCGTTGTTCGGGATTGTCCGATAGCCACTGGAGCGAGTGCGCCGTGAGTGCGGTGGTGGTATCGAATCCACCACCGATGAGCAATCCCAGCATTCCTACCTGTTCCAGGATGGGCGCGGGCTCACCGCCGACCTGAAGGTTGGTGAGCGCATTCACCAAACCGGGGCGCGGGTTCTCCTTGATGTCGTTGAGGCTTGTGACCAGATCCAACCCCATCGTCCGATGCATTTCGGCGACCCGGATCATGTCGGGGGAATCCTCCGGCGTGTACACCGAAGCGTGCACCGGCTCGCTGTAGATCGACCACTTCTTCAACGGAATTCCGAGCATCGCCAGTGTGAGAACGGCCGGTGCGATGTTGGCGAGATCGTCGACGAAGTCGATCTGTCCGGTCTCGATCTTCTCATCGATGCACGCGCGAACGACGTCGTCGATGAAGGGAACCCACCGCTGGACCGCGGCGGGGGACAGGTACGGGTTGAGCACGGCACGGTATTCGCGGTGCTCAGGGTCGTCCATTTCCAGCATTCCACCGCGCACGACGCCGACGCGCTGGGCGCTCGGGATCGAAATGCCCTTGTACCCGCGGCGCTCGTTATTCAGGTCGTGATCGTTCGACACGTGTGGGCTTCGAGCCAGCTCGAAGACCTCGCGACTGCCGCTGGCGACCCAATGGCCGTCATAAGCGTCCGTCCAGGCTATAGGACACTTTGCGTGCAACTCCTCGGTGATCGCCTCGAAATTATGACGATATTCCGGAGTGTGCCGATCGAAGTGATAGCGGTTCCTCTTGCGGTCGCTGTCCGACTCGACGTTATCGACGCTCATCGCACTGTCCTTGTGGATTGCTCCTGGTTGACAGCGACGCGGGGAGAATTGTCCGGCAGTAACGAGATCGCCTGTTCCGGGCACGAGTGCGCCGCCTCGCTCACGTTCTCCTCTTGGTCGATAGGGACCCTTCCGGAAACGGCAGTCGCATGACCATCGAGGTCATCGAGTTCGAACGCACGGGGAGCTGCCATCGCGCACAGCGTGTGCCCTTGGCATCGCTCCGGGTCAACCCAAACCTTCACAAACGTTCCCTCCGCCGGACCGGCTGACCGGTCGATCATCGCAATCTAAGCAAAATGTGAACGCGCAACGAGATATTCGGATCAGACGTGGTAGTCGTACCACTTGAGGTAGCCACCGGCGTCGACACGCATCTGCATGCCGGTGATGTACCGGGCCTCTTCGGAGGCCAGGAAAACGATGATGTTGCTGATGTCCTCGGGTTCGATGTAGGGCACCTGCATTGCTTGCATGACTCCGAAGACTGGTTCGGCGTCCGCGCGGGTCGGGTGCTCGAGATCCGGCCGGAAAGAACGGTACATCGGTTCGCTCTGCAACATTGGAGTATTGCAGTTGGTCGGGTGCACTACATTCGCGCGAATGCCCCGCGGTGCCAGATGGGTGGCGAGGTCGTGCACGTACTGGGACAGCGCGCGTTTGGAAGTCACATACGCCGCACCGCCGAGGTCCTTGCCCGGGTTGTCCACCTTGTTGGTATCGATCAGAGCGGCTGTGGAACCGGTGGCGATGATTGCGGCGCCGTCGGAAAGGTGCGGTAACGCTACCTGAATCGCATTGATTGTCCCGACGAGGTTGGTATTGATGACATCGGTCCAGGCCTGTATCTGCGGCTCGCCCTTCATGCCGGCGATGCCGGCCTGTGCGACGACGATGTCGAGCCTGCCCAACTCGGAGATACCGCGTTCGAGCGCCGATGCAAGCTGAGCTGCGTCTCGTACGTCGGCCTGCGCCGTCACGATTCGCTGTCCCGATTTCTCCACCAGCCGTGCGGTTTCCTCGAGATCTTCCGGCCGTGAGAGTGAGTACCCGATCGACGTGATATCGCTGCACAGGTCGATGGCGATGATGTCCGCGCCTTCGTCGGCCAAACGGACTGCGTGACTGCGGCCTTGGCCCCGCGCGGCGCCCGTGACGAATGCGACTTTGCCGTCAACGCGTCCCACAGTGGTCCCCTTCGTCTGTTTCGTCGGATTCCTCCAGCGTGCGCTGACCCACCGACCGGAATATGTTGCTATTCAGAAAGATTGGTGTGCAGTGCCGATCGCGCGGGAGATGATTGGTGGCTCAGAGGGCAGAACCCCTCGCGCCGGTCCGGGCGCCGCTCACCGGATCGTTGCTTCAGGATTTGTGAGGTCGCCGGTCCCGATTTGTAAGAACTTCCTTCCCGATTTCGAGAACTGTACTTCCCTGTGCTGGATGCCCGCAAGGTTTCGGTCGATCCTCTTCGGTGAACGCGCGCTTGCGATCGCGCACTGTCGGGGTGCGTCCCCCGAATGGTGCGATGGCCGAAGTGGTATCTCAATGTTGTTGCGGTGCAGAGTGCTGGGCTGCTCGCGGTGCCCAGGGCCGTACAGCGCGAGCCGGTTCCCGGAATTCGGCCTGGTGAACCTACTTGAGGCAGGCGCCGGCATCGATGGGCAGCTGTACACCGGTGATGAAGCGAGCCTCGTCGGACGCGAGGAACAACACTGCGTTGCTGACGTCCGTGGCGTCGACCCATGGCGTCGGAAGAACGTGACTCTGCTGGGAGAACGGCGCGAAATCGTCGGCCGTCGGGTGCTCGAGATCCGGACGGAACATCTTGAATGTGGCGTCGTTCATCACCATGGGGGTGCTTACTTGCGTCGGGTGGACCGAGTTGACGCGGATGTTCTGCCAGCCGAGTTCTACGGCGAGGGAGCGCATGATCCCGATGACGCCGTGCTTGGCGGTGACATAGTGGCCCATCATGGGGTACGCCTTCATTCCGCCGACAGAGCTGGTCAGAATGATCGACCCACCGCGGCCACCGGCCACGAGGTGCGGGATCGCGACTTTTGCGGTCAGCCACACAGCGGTCATGTTGATGTCGATCATTTCTTTCCAGACCGACTCCTCCATGTCCTCCATCATTCCGCCGCTGGAACCGATGCCGGCGTTTGCGACCACGATGTCGAGTCGGCCCAGCTGCTCGACTCCACTGTCGACCAGCTCCCTCATGGCTGTCAGGTCACGGACATCGACCTGCGACGACACGATACGTCGTCCCAAACCCTTAACCAGATCGACAGTTTCGGCGAGATCGTCCGGGGTCGCCAACGGGTACGGCACGTTGTCGAATTGCTCGCAGCTGTCGATCGCGATGATGTCGGCACCCTCTTCGGCCAACCGCACCGCATGACTACGGCCCTGGCCACGAGCTGCGCCCGTGACGAATGCGACTTTACCTTCAACTCGACCAGCCATTATTTCCTCTTCCTTGACGTGTGTTGTGGGAGTCAACGGAGAAGCACCGTTGATGTGTTTCTGTCTGGAGAAAGCGGAGAGATCTTGCCGTCGAGCACCATCGCCGGCATCGCAGAGCTCAGGACGTGGATGCCGGGAGTTTGTCCCAACCTCGAACGGTGGATGTCGCGGAGAGGCTCGCGTTCGGCAGGTCTACTTCCCACTCGGGGAACCGCTTCAAGATCTCTTCGAGCGCTACCCGCCCCTCGAGACGAGCGAGCGCGGAGCCCAGGCAGTAATGGGTTCCGACGCTGAAAGCGAGGTGTTGACGTGCTGCCGCCCGGTGGATGTCGAAGACGTCGCCGTCCGGCGGATACCGGCGATCATCCCGGTTGGCTGATCCGATCAGCATCATCATCGTGCTGCCCGCCGGCACTGTCCGGCCGTAGTATTCGACATCGCGGGTCATATATCTTGCGACGTGTGGAGCAGGCGACTCGAAACGGAGAAGCTCTTCGATGGCGTTGGGGATGAGCGCGGTGTTCTCGACCAACTCACGCCGCTGATCCGGATGCTCGGCCAGTACCTTGCCGGCCCAACCGATAAGCCGCGTGGTGGTCTCGTTCCCGGCCCCGGCCACGATGTTTACATAGGTCAGCAGTTCGTCGCGGGTCAGTCGGCGCGTCCTCCCCGTCTCGTCCTCGAACTCGACGTTGAGAAGTTCGGTCATGATGTCGTCGGAGGGGTTCTCTGCCCGCCAGTCGATGTAGGCGGCGAAGATCTGACCGGTGACCATGCCGTCCTCAGCGGCTTTCATGGGTTTGCCCGCTTCGGTTCGCATCTGCTCATTCGCAAAGTCTCGAATGGCCTCCTGGTCTTCCTCGGGGATGCCCAACAGCATGCCGATTGTCCGCATCGGCATCTGTGCACCGAGATCGGCGACGAAGTCGAACCGCCCGGTGCCGATCAGTGGGTCCAGGCTTTGAGCGCAGAACTCACGGATCTTGGGCTCGAGCTCGCTGATCTTCTTCGGTGTGAACATCCGAGCCAACAATTTGCGGTGTATGTCGTGGAGTGGCGGATCCTCGAACACGAGTACCCCGGAGGGAATCTCGATGTTCGCTTTGATGAGCTCCAGGATCGCCCCTCGACCCGAGATGAAGGTCTGGTGATCGACCAGGGCTCGGTTGACATCGTCGAAGCGACTCACGGCATAAAAATCGTGCCGCTCGTTGTAATAGATCGGGGCTTCCTCACGCAGCCGTCGAAAGACCGGGTAAGGGTTGTTGTTGATGTCCACGTCGTACGGATCGAAATAGAGGTCGCTGGTAGCGCTGATCGTCATGGAACACTCGCTCTCTCGCCAGGAGCCACATTGTTTGAGGCGGGATGTGAGTGCGAAGAGCGTAGAAAGCCCGCCGGATCTGAGAATCGCATCCGAGTGAACACCGTCACAGCCACCACGTCAAGCACTTTCGACTAGGATCGCGCGAATCCGGGTGTCCGAAGAACGGTGCTGATTCGCCACATCGTTTCTCGCACCATAGTTCTCGATCGAGGCCGAGTCTGCGGCTCCGAATCTGCGACGGCGAACCGCTTCTCATTCACGCTCGGCATCGAACTCCGCACGCCATACGAATACCGGGCGAGACGCTGACCGACCGACTGTCGGCGAGAGTGCCCGGTGACCGCCGTCGGCGATTGCCCCGCCCCAGCAGACGTAGGCCGGAACGGACATGGGACCGATGAGATCGCCTGATCAGACGAAGATTTCGTAGACACCGATTCCGCCGTTCACCTCCATGTCAACTCGAAACTGCACTGATCGCGGAGCAGTGGATCGTGCGGTTTCCGACTGACAGTGTGATCGTGAGGCGCCGATCATCGGCCGGCTCACGCAGTCTGCACCGGAATTGCAGCCGTGCTCCCGTGCCGACGGTCACAGAGAGCGGGCCGACAATCGACAACACCATCCGATCGGACGAGCACGGCATCAGCGTAAACTAAATTTGCGAAAAAGAAGAGTGCACCTCTCAGTGCCGTCGCAAGGGGGCGTGCCAACCCGGATTGTGGTTTTTAGTTGAGGGAACGAAGAACTCGGCGATGCAACACTGGGGTTCAACGCGGTTCGCCAGGTTCGGGTCGCAGGCATGATGGCGCGAAGGGGCCTCAATCTCCCGTCGGGGACGTGAGGGTTCGGGTATTGTGATTTCGACATTGTCCCGAGGAGAGAATGGCATTATCAGTACCCGATGGAGAGGAATGAATCTCGAGCGCCGTAATCGGTCGCGAGCCGACGCAAGTGTTGGGGCGGGCCCGAGCGGCAGTGAACCATGCGTGCCGGATATTCGACATCACGGAACCCGTCGGTGCGCGATTTCGGTGCGGTGCAGACCGGATCGCCGAGTCGACGGAAGTTCGTTCACCTGAAGGGGTTCCGTGCAATGCGCTTCGCGCGTACGGTAAGCGCGGAATTGATTCGCCTGTATGAGAGCGGCATTTATCGAGAACGTGTCACGGGTTCTCACTCGAAAGGATCCGATGGATCGGAACGAACCGGCCGGTAGGACTTCGTGTGACCGTCACTGTGGCCGAAAGTTCGTCGATACGGAACCAAATGGGCGAAAAAGTCTATGGTACAAGCGAGTTCGGCCGAGCATCGCCGACGCGGCGGTACATGAATCTGATTGTGTCATTTCTCAGCATCGTTCGAATCGATTGTGGAGGACAAGGCCATGGGAATAGTCGTCGGGGAAGGGGCGTCCGCCTCGGTGTGCGAGGCGGTATGTGACAGTGCCTTGGCGCCATTTGAACGGGGTAGGGGCCGGTGCGGAGCACTGCCGGCATGAGCGGTCGACTCAACGCGCCGTTGAACGGTGTGGGTGGACTCTTCGCGATGTCCGCCGAAGCTGTTCGATGCTTGTTCAGGCGCCCGTTTCAGACCGCTGAGTTCATCGAACAGTCCTGGTTCGTCGCGCGGGTATCGCTCGCTCCCACCCTCGCGGTGGCGATTCCACTCACGGTTCTTGTCAGCTTCACCTTGAATATTTTGCTTCGCGAAATCGGTGCTGCCGACCTCAGTGGCGCGGGTGCTGCGTTGGGCGCGGTTACTCAGGTCGGCCCCGTCGTGACGGTTCTCATCGTTGCCGGCGCAGGTGCAACGGCCATGTGCGCCGATCTCGGCTCGCGCACCATTCGGGAGGAGATCGACGCGATGGAAGTGCTCGGAATCAATCCGGTGCAACGACTCGTCACGCCGCGAATGCTGGCCTCCGGACTGGTTGCGTTGCTGCTCAACAGCCTTGTCTGCACGGTCGGAATCGTCGGGGGGTTCCTCTTCTCTGTCTTCCTCCAAGATGTCAATCCGGGCGCTTTCGTCTCCGGAATCACGTTGCTGACACATCTGACGGAAGTGGTCCTGTCCTGCGTCAAGGCACTGCTCTTCGGTCTGATCGCGGGGCTGGTCGCGTGCTATCGGGGTTTGTCGGTCAAAGGCGGAGCCAAGAGTGTCGGAAACGCGGTGAACGAAACGGTGGTCTACGCATTCATGTCGTTGTTCGTCGTGAATGTGGTCGTCACTGCCATCGGTATCAGGTTGACCGTGAGTTGAACGGGGGGCAAACCAAAATGGCTGTCAGAGCTACACATCCGCTGGTTTTCCGGCGACTGAGTGTGCCGATCGATGTTCTCGGATCGATCGGTGATCACGCAATCTTCTATTGCATCGTATTACGGGGCGCGCCTCGTGCGGCAATGCGCTACAAGCGGGAGACGGTGCGTCTGATTGCCGAAATCAGCATGGGATCAGGTGCGCTGGCGGTGATCGGAGGCACCGTCGTCATCGTAGGATTCCTCACCCTCGCAGCCGGTGGCACCCTTGCGGTGCAGGGCTTCAGTTCGCTTGGAAACCTTGGAATCGAGGCTCTGACAGGGTTTTTTGCGGCTTTCATCAATGTTCGCATCTCCGCTCCCGTAATTTCCGGCATCGGGTTGGCAGCCACTATCGGCGCCGGATCGACCGCGCAACTCGGCGCGATGCGCGTCAATGAAGAGATAGACGCCCTCGAAGCCATGGCCATTCCGTCTGTCGCGTACCTGGTGAGCACCCGCGTCGTCGCGGGAGTTCTTGCAATCGTTCCGCTGTACTCGTTGGCTGTCATCGCGTCCTTCCTGGCCAGCAGATATACCACCGTCCTCTTGTTCGGGCAGTCGGGCGGACTGTACGACCACTACTTCTCGACGTTCCTCAATCCGATCGACATTCTGTACTCGTTTCTGCAGGCGATCCTGATGGCGATCGCAATCATGCTCGTTCATACGTACTACGGCTACCACGCTGCCGGCGGACCGGCCGGGGTAGGCGTGGCCGTCGGCAGCGCAGTTCGTGCGTCGCTGATCACCGTGGTGTCCGTGACGTTGCTCGTGTCCCTCGCCGTGTACGGCGGCGACGGAAATTTCAACCTGTCGGGTTAGGGGAGATGATGATTCACAGTATTCGTCCGCTCGCCGGATTGATTTTCGTGTCGGTGGTGGTCCTGGTCATCGGTCTCGTTCTGGTCATGTTCTCGGGGGGTTTCACCCGGTCGGCCGCGCTGACGGTGGTGTCCTCCCGTGCGGGTCTGGTGATGAACCCGGACGCCAAGGTGAAGTTTCGTGGTGTTCTGGTCGGTAGGGTCGCCTCGATCGACGAGCACGGGGGCACGACGGTTCTGACGCTCGATATGGATCCGGACAAGCTTCCGCTGATCCCGTCTAACACGCTTGTCGATATTCGGTCCACGACCGTCTTCGGCGCGAAATTCGTCGATTTGATCCCGCCCGCCGACCCGTCACCCGAACACATCACTGCCGGCACCGTGCTCGACTCGGGCAATGTCACGGCCGAGTTCAACACCTTGTTCCAGCAATTGACCGATGTTCTCGGAAAGATTTCGCCCGAGAGGCTGAACGAGACACTCGGAGCCATCCGGACCGCGCTGGACGGGCGGGGCAACGACGTGGGTCAGACGCTCGTGGACCTCGACACCGTGGTCTCGAAGCTCAACGAGGTGACTCCCGAACTCCAGCATGATCTGACCGCGGCGGCTTCCGTTACCGACACCTATGCGCGGTCGGTTCCCGATCTGCTGAACGTTGCGAATAACGCGACCGCGATCGGGCAGACGGTAGTCGACGAGCGAGCGAACCTCGACGGGCTGCTGACGGGAGTGATCGGACTGTCGGATATCGGTGATCGCGTGCTCGGAAACAACGGGCCGGCGCTCGAGGGCACGCTGCACGAGCTGATCCCGACGGTCGAACTCACCGATGAGTACAACGCGACTCTGACGTGTCTGCTCACCGGCTTGGCAGCGTTCAGGGATACCGCTGTGGAGAACGGTTCCAGCGTCCAGTTCTCGGTGAGCTTCACATGGGGTTCAAAGCCGTACGAGTACCCGGAGAACCTGCCGAAGGTGGCGGCCACGGGCGGTGATCAGTGCGGGCTTCTGCCGGCGGTTCCGCGCGGCCATATGGCAAAGTACGTTGTCGCCGACGTCGGAGCCAATCCGTTCGACCATCCGAACACGGCACCGATTGTCAGTACAGAATCGCTGGCGGAAATTCTCTTCGGCAGAAACGGGGTGAGTTTCCCGTGACGAAGACGACGCGAGCCGCGGCGTTGAAGTTCGGCGTCTTCGCCATGGTGATGCTGTTGGTGACCTTCGGTTTGGTCGTTGTGTTCGGCCAGTTCCGGGCGGGTGCAACCGCCAATTACACTGCGGTGTTCACCAATGTGTCCGGGTTACGCAAGGGGGACACCGTCCGCATCGCCGGAATTCGTGTCGGTACCGTCAACGACGTCACGCTCGGCGACGACCACCTTGCGTACGTGACGTTCGACGCGGACCGGACCTCGACGCTGACCCAAGGCTCACGGGCCACCGTGCGATACCTCAACCTGGTGGGCGACCGTTTTCTCGAGTTGCTCGACGGCCCCGGCAATCCCGAACCGCTCGCGGCGGGCTCCGAGATTCCGGTCGATCGGACAGCGCCCGCATTGGACCTGGACCTGCTCATCGGTGGCTTCAAACCGCTCATTCGGGCCCTGGATCCGGCCGAATCCAACAAGCTGACCGCGTCGTTGGTTCAGGTGCTGCAGGGACAGGGCGGAACACTGGTCTCGCTGTTGTCGAATACGAGCTCGTTCACGTCCGCACTCGCGGACAAAGATCAGCTGATCGGGCAGGTCATCGAGAACTTGAAGACCGTGCTGGGAACGATCAGCGCCAAGGGCGACCAATTCTCGGCGGCGATCGACAGACTGGAGCACTTGGTGTCTGGTCTTGCACAACAGAGTGATCCGATCGGTGACGCCATCACCTCCATCGACACGGGAACCGCGACAGTTGCCGATCTTCTGACCGAGACACGTGGACCGCTCCATGCGACCCTCGACAACCTGGCCGCCGTCGCGCCGACCCTGGACAGCGAAAAGGGTCCGATCGAGGCTGTATTGCAGAGGGCTCCGGGCAACTACCGGAAGCTGGCGCGGCTCGGCATCTACGGCAGCTTCTTCCAGTTCTACCTGTGTGGGGTGGCGGTGAAGGTGGACGGTGTCGACGGGGGTCCTCCGATCACGCTGCCATGGATCGCGCAGACCGAAGGGCGGTGTGCGGACGAATGATTCGTTTTCGTGATACGGACCTCTCGCGTGTCGGCATCATCGGCATCATCGTGATCATCGCGGTTATTCTGACCGGCTTGCAGTTCGGCAAGGTATGGCCGGTGAACTCGGGACTCACCTATCGTGCCGTCTTCGACGAAGTGGGTGGACTCGAGATCGGTGACAACGTCGCCATATCAGGTGTAATTGTTGGCACAGTGACCGCAATGGAGCTCGACAACGGTACTGTTGCAACGGAGTTCACGGTAGACGCGAACGTGCTCCTCGGTACCGAGTCGATCGTGAAGATCAAGACGAGTTCCGCCCTCGGCAAGCGGCAACTCGAGGTGGAATCGGTCGGCGAGACGTGGTTGCGTGCGGGCGAGATCATTCCGGTCGAGCGCACCATTTCGCCGTACTCGCTCACGGACGCCCTAGGTGACCTGACGACCGGAGTCGAAGGAACCGATACCGAGACGCTGAACAGTTCGCTCGACACTTTGTCGTCCACGCTGGATCAGGCAACCCCGGAACTGGGTCCGACATTCGACGGTTTGACCCGGTTGTCATCGACGCTGAACACGCGCGATCAGGGCCTGCGTGATTTGCTCGACACCGCCGGTGAGGTGACAGGAGTACTCGCCAAGCGAAGTGCGCAGGTGAATTCGCTGATTCTCAACGCCAACGATCTGCTTGGTGTGCTGAACCAGCGTCGCCAGGCGATCGTGGAGTTGCTCGCGAACACGGCGGAAGTAGCAACGCAACTGGACGGGGTGGTAGCGGACAATGAGGCTCAGCTCAAACCGGCTTTGGACCAACTCAATTCGTTCACAGACATGCTGATCCAGAACCGGGACAATATTTCCGCCCTTCTACCCGGCCTCGCGACCTACATGACAGCCCTCGGCGAGGCAGTGTCGACCGGGCCGTGGTACAACGCATATGTCGCGAATCTTATTCCTGCCCAGATGATTCAACCATTCATCAACTCGGCGTTCGATCTGCCACCTCAGCCGCTTCCGCTTCCCGGAGGCGGCGGTATCACGGTGCCAGGGGGTACCCCATGACGCGAACGAAGGTGACCAAGGCTGCGGTCGTGACGATCATCGCGCTGATGATGATCGTCGGGGGATATGCCGGATATCGGGTTGTGTTCGGGCCCCATACGATCACGGCGTACTTCACGTCCGCGACTGCGCTCTACGAAGGTGACGACGTCCGCGTCGCGGGGATGCAGGTGGGAACCATCTCGTCCATCGAGCCGCAGGGCGACCGAATCCGACTGGTGCTGAGAGTCGACCGCGATGTGAAAGTGCCGGCGGATGCCAAAGCGGTCATCGTGGCTCAGAGCCTGATCGCAGCTCGTTTCGTGCAACTGACACCGTCGTATCATGACGGTGGACCGACCATGGCGGACGGCGCCGAGATTCCGCTCGAGCGTACTGCGATCCCGATCGAATGGGACGACATCAAAGATCAGCTCCAGCGACTTGCGGACGCCGTGGGCCCGACCGCCGAATCGAAAACCGGAACGCTCGGAAACTTCATCGACAGCGCCGCCGACGCAGTCGACGGCAACGGGCGCAAGCTCAAAGACATGCTGACCCAGTTGTCCGGTTCGGCAAAGATTCTGTCGGACGAGAGTACCGACTTGTTCGACACGATCAAGAACCTGCAGATCTTCGTCGATGCACTGTCGGGAAGTGGTGAGCAGATCGTGCAATTCGAAGACCGGCTCGCATCCGTGTCCAGCCTGATCGACGCCAACAGGAACAACCTCGATGCGGCCCTGACCAACCTGTCTTCGGCGGTGGTGAACGTGCAACGGTTCGTGGCGGAGAATCGGCAGGGCGCACCCGAGCAGTTGGACAAGCTGCGTCAAGTGACGCAGATACTGGTCGATAACAGGGATTCGCTGGCACAGCTTCTGCACGTTGCTCCGAACGGTCTGGCGAACTACAACAACATCTACAATCCGGCGACCGGCACTGCGGCGGGCGCGTTCGCACTCAACAGTTTCGCAAATCCGATCCAAGCAATCTGCTCGGCCGTCGGGGCGATCCAGAACGCAACGGCGGAGGAGGGGGCGAACCTCTGCCGAGAGTACCTGGGGCCTGTCCTGAGCACCCTGTCTCTCAATTCGCTTCCGGTGCCGGTCAATCCGATTCTGGAGCCGACCGTGCCCCAGGACCGGTTGATCTACACCGAGCCGGATCTGATTCCGGACTCCGCGTCAGCGCAGCCGCCGGGTGCGCCGCCGACGACGTCGATCGAGGATTTACTAGCCCCCATCGGAGGTGGGCGATGACTTCTCCGTCACGCGCCGGCCGCGTCCGGCTCGCAGTCGCCGGACTGTTGACGCCCGTTCTGCTGACCGGCTGCAACTGGCAGGGCCTGAACTCGCTCGCTCTGCCCGGCGCGGAAGGTCGCGGCAGTGGATCGATAGTAATCCACATCCAGATGGAGAATGTCGGCACACTGACCGAGAACTCGCCTGTCTTGATGGACGATGTCGTGGTCGGCAGTGTGACGACTCTGGCGGTGAACGGGTGGAGCGCCGACGTCGATGTCTCGGTGCGAGGTGATGTGGTCGTACCCGCGAACGCGATCGCGAGCGTCGGCCAGACCAGTTTGCTCGGATCGAGCCACCTACAGTTGCGGGCACCCACGGGGACGGCGCGCGAAGGCGAGTTGAAGGACGGGGACACCGTACCGCTGAGCAGGTCCGGAACCTACCCGTCCACGGAGCAGACGCTGTCGTCGCTGTCGGTGGTACTCAACGGTGGTGGGCTCGGTCAGCTCAACGACATCATGCACGAGCTGAACCTCGGTCTCGACGGTCGGCAGGATTCGATCAGAAGCCTGCTCGGGCGGCTGGATACCCTCGTTGGAACTCTCGATGCGCAGCGCGGTGACATCATCACCACGATCGACGGATTGAATCGTCTCGCAGCGGAAGTATCGGCACAGGACGCCGTTGTCGCCGACGCACTCGACAAGCTTCCGCCCGCGCTGCAGGTGCTGGTGGATCAACAAAGGCACCTGGTGGACGCGGCCACCCGCCTCGGCACGTTCAGTGATACCGCCACGCACGTGATCGACGCGACGAAGTCCGATCTACTGACGGTGCTGAACAATCTGGCGCCGACATTGCGGGCCGTCGCGGACGCGGGCCCGGTGCTCGGCAAGGCGTTGGCCGGGGCCGCGCTGTACCCGTTCTCGCAATACGTTGTCGACCACCAGGTCCGGGGCGACTACATGAACTTGTTTGCGACTCTCGACCTCCGGGTCGGGCGGTTCCGCAACGAACTGCTCGCGGGGACGCCGCTCGGTCGGTCGGTGGTTGCGCTGCCGAGCATCGTCGGCAGCACTCCCGCCACGGCGCCGCATTCGACGAATCCCCTTGCCCAGCCTGTGACTCCGGCGACGGTGGTTCCGCCGCCGGATCCGCTGGAGATTCCCGGGCTTCCACCGATTCATCTTCCGCCGGTGCCTGGGCTGACGCTGCCCGGAGGTGGACGGTGATTCTTTCCAGGTTCGTCAAAGTTCAGCTGGCGATCTTCACCGTGCTGACGGTCATCGGTGTGAGCGTCGTCAGCCTCGGGTACATCCAGTTTCAGACATTCCTGGGTATCGGCAAGGACAACATCACCCTTCGGTTGCCGGCGGTGGGTGGCCTCTACAAGTTCTCGAATGTCACGTACCGCGGTGTCACAGTCGGGAAGGTCACCGCGCTGGATCTGACGTCCGATGGCGTGGACGTGACGCTGTCGCTCGATGATTCCGCGAAGATCCCGGCCGACCTCGAGGCTTACGTGCGTAGCGTGTCCGCCGTCGGCGAGCAGTACGTCGATCTGAGGCCCAGGACCGACAATGGCCCGTATCTCGAAGATGGGTCCGTGATCGACTCCGAGGTGACGTTGCCGCGTGAGGTGGGGCCACTGCTCGATCAGGTCTCCAACTTGGTCAGCAGTATCCCGCAGGACAAGACGAAGATTCTCGTTGGTGAGGCGTTTACCGCGTTCAACGGGTCGGGCGACGACTTCGGAGCACTATTGGATGCGACCGAGACGCTGGTCTCAGGTGCCAACGAGGCCTCGGATCAGATGAAGCAGCTTGTGCAGCAGGCCGGGCCGCTGCTGGACACCCAGATCGAGTCCGCCGACAAGATCGCGGAGTGGGCGTCCAGCCTTGCCGGGATCACCGGTCAGATTCGGCAGAACGACCCGCACGTCCGCACGGTGCTCCAGCAAGGTCCCGGTTTGACGGATCAGATCAATGGTCTCCTCAGGGAAGTGGAGCCCACAGTACCGGTGCTGCTTGCGAATCTCACGACGGTGGAGCAGGTTCTGGTGACGTACAACCCCTCACTCGAGCAGATTCTGGTGCTGTTGCCGGGTCTGATCGAGGCCGTCATCGCATACGGCCCGGGATACAGCGAGGGCGGGCTGACGCCGGCCAGCTTCCGGATGCAGTCAGACGCGGAGCCGTCATGTACCGTCGGATTCCTTCCGGTGGGAGAGCGACGCGATCCACAGGACGTCAGTGAGATCGACACGCCGGACGGCCTGTACTGCAAGCTCCCGCAGGACTCGCCGATCTCGGTGCGTGGAGCCCGCAACTACCCCTGCATGGGTGTACCGGGAAAGCGTGCACCGACTGTCGAGATGTGCCGCGGCGATGAGGACTTTCGGCCGGTGGCGACGGGCCAGCCGCCGATCGGTACGAATCCGCCCGATCCGAGTCTGTCCGAACAGGGCGTCGTCCCCGACCCCTACCCCTCGCCGAACCAGTTCCCTCCAGGTGACTTCCAGGCACCGCAGATTCCGGTAGCGAGGTACGACCCGAACACGGGTCGATACGTCGGTCCGGACGGTCAGACGTACACGCAGGGCAATGTGGTTCCGGGTGATGCTCCGGCATCGTTCGAGTCACTCATGCCGAGGTGACGCGGATGCCCTGCTTTCCTGATTTGTCGACTCGTTCCTTCTGTGGGCTTCTATACTCCCCACGTTCACGCAACGGAGACGATGGAACTGCCGGCTCTGGCCCGTGCAGTCATCACCGCGCGCCACAAGGATGCCTACGGCCGAGTTCCGCGCCTCATGACAGGACGGGGCCCGACCGGTGACGGAATGGTTCTTGTTTCTTCCCCAGGTCCGCCTGGGTATCGAGGACATGGTTGAGCGGTCGGTTGCTGCAGAACGGTCGGGGTTCACGGGCGTTGCGTTCATCGATCATTTGGTTGCTCCGATGGCGGAGGAGCAGACCATTTGGGAGGCGATGACCCTCGCGACGTGGGTGGCCGCCAAGACCGAGACTCTGCGTATAGGGCATCTCGTTCTGTGTGACTCGATGCGCCATCCCGCGGTGCTTGCAAAGCAGGCCGTGACGCTCGATCACGCGAGTGGGGGCCGGTTCGAACTCGGCCTCGGATGGGGATCGTTTCCCGCAGAGTTGAACGGCTTCGACATCACCGATGCCCCGCCGTCCGAACGAGTCGATCGGATGGGCGAGAGCCTCGACGTGATCCGTCGACTCTGGGACGAGCCCCGCGCGCACGAGGGCGCCGACGCGCCGATGTCCCGGTATCCGATGTCCCAGTATCCGAAACCACAGGCCGGGATACCGTTGGTGATCGGGGGCGCCGGTCCGCGGACACTCGCGCTGGCAAGAGAATACGCCGACTGGTGGAATCTTCCCGCACCGAATCTCGACCGGTTGCCGGACCTGGCCGGTCGGGTCGGATCGGCTCGAATCTCGGTGCAACAGATGGTCGCTCCTGTGTACGGTGACTCATCCCTCGAGCAGGTCGAAAGAGTGTGTGGCCGGAGGTTCGGACATCTGGGATCGGGACTCGTGTGCGGCGACGCCGACGCCCTGCGCGAGCGGTTTCGGATGTTGTCGGAGCAGGGGGTCGAGCGGTTCTATGTGTGGTTTGCGGATTTCGCGCCGTCGGAATCGATCGAGTGGTTCGGCGAACATGTGGTGCGTGCAGGACTCTAGCTCGTGGGGAAGTACGACGCGGAAGTAGGCGCCTGCCCGCCCACACATTTCTCTGGTTCACATGCAGGCGGTTCGCAGGAAACGGACACAATTGCGTCGTTTCCGACGAATGTTTCATCGGTCTGGCACATGTGCCCATGACGGGTGCCGATGTGTCAGGAGAATGTGCACGCTGATGAGGAACACCCAGACCGGGAAGGTGAGTACCACCCACAGGCTGAAGCCGATCGCCAGCAGCAGGGTCAGGGCGATCAGATAGGTGAGGATCACGAGCCATCGAGGCATCAGCTGTGTGCGTAGCCAGATGGTTCCCAGTGAAATCATGAACACTCCGCCCATGCGCAGCCCGAAGGCGGTGTTGATGTGCACCATCGCCTCACGGCCGAAGTAGATGACGTTCGATGAAGCATCCGGTCTTCCGGATTCGTCGAGGATGGCGCCGGCAATCGCCATCGATATGAACGTCATCGCCATGAACAACAGCCCGCTGCCCAGAAACACCGTGGTGAAGAACCGGTCCTCGAGGTGTCCGAACCCGTCCCGTACGACCGCGATGAACCACAAGAAGGCGATGCCTGCAAAGGGCGCCAGCACCAGTGCCGTCCTGATCCTCGTCCGTCCGTGCACCCAGGGTGACGCAACGTCGGCGGGGAGCGCGGTGATCATCAGGACTACGCAGGAAGTGAACAGTACCGCGAAAATTATCCCTGCTACCGCCGCGGACTTCGGCGTTCTCAATCCGTTGAGCTGCGCCCGGTCACTCGTCTCGGTCATCTATCGGTAGTTCCCCCGTGGACCACGTCGAAACCCGTCAGGGCCGGAGCGGCAACAGGCTCTGCTCCGGATGTTGGGACTGCTTGCTTCTTGTCAGGGGACCCGCGCTCGGACCAGCATGGAAGAGAACCCTCCACCACTGCGCGCCGGTAGCGGACGGCGCACCGAATCGAATGGAGAACCCCATGAGTCATGACCGCACTCTGGTCCTCGTCGCCGGTTACCAAGATCTGGATGGTGCCCGCCGCGACTTCGATGCCCTGACCATGGAGGTGAAGGAGAAACGGGTCGGCATCGAGGGTGCGGTGCTGGTCGCCAAGGATGCGGATGGCACCACCACCCTGATCGACACCGGCGACCGACTGGGCCGCAAGGGTGCCGGCTGGGGTGCGGGGGTCGGTGTGGCCGTGGGTTTGTTCGCGCCGCCGTTGCTCGCGGCAGCGGCCGTCGGCGCCGTCGGCGGTGGGTTGGTGGGCAAGTTCGCAGACCACCGACTGAAGAGTGGCCTCGAGGAGAAGATCGGGCAGGCCCTCGCTGCCGGCTCTGCTGTGGCGATCGTGGTTCTGCCGGAAGGGGGCAAACTGGCGGTGGAACGAGCGCTCGCCGGGTCGCCGATGATGTCGGTGGTGGAGATGGAAGGCGGGCGACTGCACGACCTCGAAGCCTCACTGGCGGAGGCCATGGGAAAGTTCGAGCCAGATCGTACCCGGCTGCCGATTCCGGACCGGAACTTCGGTGGCACGATCGGCCGTACGCTGAACGACTCCGCCCCCGACTGGACCATCGTCCCCGGGCCGAAGGCGCCGGACGGGGCCCCGAATGTACTGATCGTGCTGATCGACGACGCCGGGTTCGGCGGCCCCGACGCATTCGGTGGTGACATTCGCACTCCCAATCTGGCCCGCGTGCAGCAGATGGGCTTGACGTACAACCGCTTTCACGTGACGGCGGTGTGCTCACCTACCCGGGCCGCGCTCCTCACCGGCCGCAACCACCACCGGGTGGGCTTCGGTTCGATCGCAGAATCTCCCGGCCCCTTTCCCGGCTACACTTCTGTGAAACCGAGGTCTTGCGCGGCCCTTCCTCGGATCCTGCGTGATATGGTTATGTCACTGGCGGATTCGGCAAGTGGCACCTCAGCCCCGATAACGTGGCGGGGGCTGCGGGCCCGTTCGACCACTGGCCGTCGGCATGGGGCTTCGACCACTACTGGGGCTTTCTCAGCGGAGCGGCGGGACAGTACGATCCGGTCATCACTCAGGACAACTCGACGCTCGGTGTTCCCGAGGGCAAGAACGGCAACCTGTACTACTTCCCCGACGATCTCACGGACAAGGCGGTGACGTGGCTGCATGAGGTTCGAGCGCAGGACCCGCGGAAACCGTGGTTCATGTACTACTCCACGGGGTGCTCACATGCACCGCACCACGTTGCGAAGGAGTGGGCAGACAAGTACAAGGGGCGGTTCGACGACGGCTGGGATGCGTACCGCGAGAGGACACTCGCGCGCCAGAAAGAACTCGGCATCGTGCCCGAGGACACCGAACTGACCGAGCGTCCGGACCTCTTTCCGGCCTGGGACTCGATGTCCGACGACCAGAGAAAGCTCTGCGCCCGGCAGATGGAGGTATTCGCGGGCTATTCGGAGAACGCCGACTGGAACGTCGGACGGCTTCTCGACTCGATCACCGAAATGGGCGACCTCGACAATACGTTGATCTTCTACATCTGGGGCGACAACGGCGCCAGCATGGAAGGCACGGTCACGGGCTCGTTCAACGAGACGACCTTCCTCAACGGGTTGGTGCTCGACGCCGAGCAACAGCTGAAACTGATTGAGGAGTACGGCGGAATCGACGCGCTCGGCGGCGACCACACCGCCCCGCACTTCGCATCTGCCTGGGCGCATGCAAACAACACACCGTTCCAGTGGGGCAAGCAGATGGCCAGCCACCTCGGTGGCTCCCGCGACCCGATGGTGGTGGCGTGGCCTGACCGGATCAAACCGGACAAGGCGATGCGGACACAGTTCACCCACTGCATCGACATCTGCCCGACCGTCCTGGAGGTTGTCGGGGTGCCCGCGCCGACCGCCGTCGACGGCATCGAGCAGGAGCCGATGGACGGTACGTCTCTGGCGTACACGTTCGACGACGCGTCCGCCGACGAGCGGCACGTGGTGCAGTACTTCGAGATGTACGGCAGCCGTGCCATCTACAAGGACGGTTGGTGGGCCTGTGCCCGATTGGACAAGGCGCCGTGGGATTTCTCGCCGGAGACCATCCAGCGGTTCGCACCCGGTGTCTGGGACCCGGACGCCGACGTCTGGGAGCTGTACTACCTGCCCGACGATTTCTCGCAGGCACACAACGTTGCGGCAGGCAACCCGGAGAAGGTCGCGGAACTGAAGGAACTGTGGTGGAGTGAGGCCGAGCGCAACCGAGCGCTCCCGCTGCTCGGGGGCCTGTCCATGTTTTTCGGTCTGCTTCCACCGATGCCGACGGTCACCCGGTTCAGGTTCCACGGCGATGTCCAGAACGTCCAGCGGGGCATGGTTCCCCGTGTCATGGGGCGCTCCTATGCCATCGAGGCGAGGCTCGAGGTGCCGGAGGGTGGTGCGGAAGGTGTCGTCGTCGCCAACGGCGACTTCATCGGCGGATTCGCACTGTGGGTCGACGGCGAGGGCAGGCTGAACCACACCTATTCGTACCTCGGGGTGGAGACCTACAAGCAGGTGTCCGACAAGAAGATCCCGACCGGTGACGTCAGTGTGAAGATGCTGTTCGAAACCGATGAACCGACCCCGGGTTCCGGTGGGCACGTCACGCTGTGGGCCAACGACGAAAAGATCGGCGAGGGCGACATGCCGCGGACGGTGCCCGTCTCGTTCTCGACCTACGCCGGGATGGACGTGGGCCGGGACAACGGTCTCGTGGTCGACCGCGACTACGAGAACAAGGCGCCGTACGTGTTCACCGGAACGGTGAAAGACGTTGTGTTCGACCTGAAACCGGAGAACCTGGAGGCCGAGATGGCCCTGCACCGGCACGCGGCCGTCCAGTCGGTCGGTGAGGGCGCGGCCGGCTGAGCGACGCGAGTACCAGGGGAGGTGCCCGCCTAGTCGCGCATGAGGTAGGCGAGCACCTCCTTCTCGTGGTCGACGAAGCGGTCGCCCGACACGTCGACCACGACGGCTTCGATCGTCCCGCCGGTGAACGTGAACGGTGGCCGGTAGTCGGGGGAAGCGGGCGAACCGCTGTCGCGTCCCACGCTGAGGCCCTCGCTCAGGGAGAAGGGTCCCGGCTGGGTGATGATGTCGAGGCTGCCCACCTGCTCTTCGTCGAGGAACAGGGTCAGTGTGCCGAGGGCGCTTCCCGTGGGATCGCCGCCGGTGACTCGGAAACCGGCTGTGAGCAGGTGCCGTCCGGCGCTGATCTCGGTGTCGGCGGAGATCTTTTGAATCTTTTCGCCGAGCCAGTTGTAGACGAAGTGGAACCGGCGGTCCCGGACGTAGAGCGATAGGCCGCCGCCGACACCGCCGATCGCCAGAAGGACGCCCTCGGCATCGGGTGAGTCGATCACCACCCCGGCGGCGATAGCGAACGAACGGCGCACGATGTTCACCGCCGACCCGAGTGGTACCTCGGCGGTGCCGGGGTAATAGACGTACCGATCCCGCGGCTCGGACGGCTGGGGTCGTGGAGACATGCCGATCTCCAGCGCGGTGCGATCATCGAGCGGCAGACCCTTGTACATGCCCGCGTAGTAGAACCAGAGGCCCTTCATCCGCTCGAGCAGGTCGGGATTCTCGGCGGCGACGTCATGGGCCTGGGTCCGGTCTTCGTCGAGATGGTAGAGCTCCCAGACGTCGTGATCGAAGTGTCCCCAGCCCGACATAGGGGGATGGACGGTGTTGGCGAGCCAGCCGTCGTGGTAGATCGCCCGCATCCCCAGCATCGAGTAGAACTGCGTTCTGCGGCCGGGTGCCGACGTGTCGCCGATCGTCGCCGCGAAGCTCTCACCCTCGATGGGTGTCTGCGGAAAGCCCTTCAACGTCGTGGGAGGTTCGATGCCGAGGAAGTCGTACAACGTCGGGACCACATCGACCGCATGGACGTACTGGTCGCGGACCTCGCCTCGGGCGGCGATGCCCCGCGGCCACGAGACCACGCACACGTCGCTGACCCCGCCCTCGTACCCGGAGAACCGCTTCCAGTACGGGAACGGGGTGTCGAACGCCCACGCCCAGCCCGTGTTGTAGTGGTTGTACGTGGTGGGGCTGCCGAGTTCGTCGATCCGCCCGAGAGTGTCCTCGATCGTATCGGGCAGGCCGTTGAAGAATTTGTTCTCGTTGGCGGAGCCGTTGGGACCGCCCTCGGCACTGGCCCCGTTGTCGGAGACGGCGACGATGATCGTGTTCTCGAGCTGGCCCGACTCCTCCAGGTAGTCGATGAGACGGCCGATCTGGTCGTCGGTGTACGAGACGTATCCGGCATACACCTCGGCCATGCGGACGAAGAGCCGTTTCTCGTCGTCGTTCAGTGAATCCCACGGGCGCACGAAATCCATCAACGGCCACGGTTGTCCGTCGGGCCCGGCGGTCCGGGGCTCGCCGTGGGGATTGATCGGTGAGAGTTCCACATCCGCGGGAAGCAGGCCCATTTCCTTCTGGCGGGCCAGGATGGCGGGCCTGATCGCCTCGTAGCCCTCGTCGAATCGACCCCTGTACTTGTCGGCCCACTCCTTGAAGACATGATGCGGTGCGTGACTGCAGCCGGGGCAGAAGTACATCATCCACGGTTTGTCCGGTGCCACCATCTTGGCGTCGCGGATGAATCGGATTCCTTGGTCCACAAGGTCTTTCGATAGGTGGTATCCGTCCTCCGGCTGTGCCGGCTGATCGACCGGATGGTTGTCCTCGACCAGGTTCGGATACCACTGATTCGTTTCGGCGGCGAGGAATCCGTAGAACCGTTCGAAGCCGCGTCCCAGCGGCCAGCGGGCCTTCCACGCCGACATGTCGACCTCGTCGCCCGGTGCCAGATGCCACTTGCCCATCGCATAGGTATTCCAGCCGCGTTCCCCGAGCACCTCGGCGATCGTGCCGTTCTCGAACGGGATCCGCGCCGAGAATCCGGGGAAGCCGGCCGACGCCTCGGTGATACACGCCATGTTGTTGCTGGTGGCATTACGACCGGTGAGCAGGGACGCCCGGGTGGGAGAACACAATGCCGTGGTGTGGAAGTTGGAGTACCGGATGCCGGCGTCGGCGATGCGGCGCATTGTCGGGGTCTCGATGGGTCCGCCGTTCACATCCATCGCCCCGTAACCGACGTCGTCCCAGACGATCATCAGGACATTCGGTGCTCCGGGTGGCGCCTTCGGCTGCAGAAAGGGCGTCCAGTCCGGAACCGAATCGCGGATGTCGACGTCGACCCTGCCCCGGAAAACCTGGCTCCTGACATCGTTCTCGGACGGGTTACCCACGGTGAGCCTCCTGGTGCTTGATGACAAGGGAAGGCTCGGCGGGTCGTCGCGAAGGTCTACTTACGCGGCGGTGTCACGACACCGGAACCGAGGCCCCGGATTCACTCGCACCAGCCCCACTCTCACCATCGCATCCACGCTGTCTCGGCAGCAACCCCTGACACGACGGCTATCGTGCATGCGTTCCCGGACCTACCGTCTCGTAGGCCTCGGCCAGGAGTTCCCCGAGCGAGTCGTCGATCTGGCCGTCCTCGGTGATCGTCATGCGATGCGTGATGACCGTCCTGGTGGTGGGGAACGCCTCCCGCAACTGGGGGTGGTGCACTCGTCGCCGAAGATCGACCGCGACCTCCAGCCGGGACGAATAGATGAACGCGGCGGCGAATACGCGGGTGCGAGCCCACGCGATCTCGGTCCGGTGCACTCGTTCCTCCACCTCGCCACACGCCAGCACCAGGTCACGAAAATGCAGCAGCCGGGCTACGGCGTCCGGGTCCTTGCCTGCCAGGTACTCGCCGATCGTGGCATTCATGGGACGCCTCCTTTACATCGAATGCAACGTTAGTTGATACAAATAGTGGCGTGAATCGAACCTCCCGTCCCGGCACTGCCCGCGCTGCCGGCCTCCTGCTCGGCTTCGCCGCCGACCGGTGGTTCGCCGACCCGGTTCGGTGGCATCCGGTGTCCGGCTTCGGCGGCGCCGCAATGAGGTTCGAGAGGCTGACCTACCGGGATGCGCGTGCTGCGGGCGTCCTGCACGTTCTCGTGCTCGTCGGTGCCGCAGCGGGAACGGGTGCTGTCGCCGCCCGGCTGGCACGTCGGGGTGGCTGGGTGGGCGAGGCGGCCGGAACCGCGGTGGCCGGATGGGTGGTCCTCGGCGGAACGTCCCTCGGACGAACCGGCTCGGCCATGGCTCGCCACCTCGACGCCGATGATCTTCCCGCCGCCCGCGCGCTCCTGCCGTCGCTGTGCGGACGTGACCCCAGCGTGCTCGGCGCGGAGGGCCTGACCCGGGCGACCCTGGAGTCGGTGGCCGAGAACACCTCGGACGCCGCCGTCGGGGCATTGCTGTGGGGTGCGCTGGCGGGCATTCCCGGTTTGTTCGTCTACCGGGCGTCCAACACCCTCGACGCGATGATCGGCTACCGGTCGTCGAAATACCGCAACTTCGGATGGGCCGCGGCCCGACTGGACGACGCCGTCAACCTTCTGCCCGCCCGGCTGACAGGTGTCCTGACGGTCGCCGCGGCGCCGGCGGTCGATGGGTCACCGATCGAGGCGTGGACGGCGTGGCGGCGGGACGCGGCCACTCATCCCAGCCCCAACGCGGGGGTGGCGGAGGCCAGCGCTGCTGGCGCGCTCGGTATCACCCTCGGTGGACGCACCGAGTACGCACACGGGGTAGAGATGCGGCCCCGGCTCGGATCAGGGCGGGCACCCGAACCCGTGGATCTCCACCGGGCCGTCCGGCTGTCCGGGATGGTGCAGGCCGGCTCGGCGCTGGTGTCAGCGGCCCTTGCCGTAGCGGTCGGCCAGTTTCGCTTCTCTCGCCGTCGGCGGAGCTGATTTCGCCGGCTCGGCCCGGGAGAAGGGTCTCTTCCGGCTCGCCGGCTGCGGTACCGGTACGGCGTCGCCGACGCGCTCGGGGCCCGCTGCGTTCTCAGCGTTCTCAGCGTTCTCAGCGTTCTCTGCGTTCTCAGCGGCCCTCACGACCTTGGCGGACTTCTCCTTGCGGCGTTCGCGCCACTCGGCCCGGACGAAGTAAGCGAGGCCGAGCGGGGCCATGATCCCGAACGCCAGCCATTGCAACCCGTACGACAGGTAGGGACCCGCGTCGAGTTGCGGAAGCGGAATGGTGCCCAGACCGCCGGGCTGATCGGGGTCGAGTTGTAGATAGCCGCCCGTGAGGTCGGCACCGAGGAAGTCACCGATCTGCTGGGAGTCGATCGTGTAGACCTGTCGCAGACCGTTCTGCTCGAAGGGTTCCTTGCCCGCAGCGGTGCCTTCGGATTGGCGGATCCGAGCGTCGACGGTCAACCGGCCGGTCGGTGGCGGGTCGACGCGCGGCGGTTCCGTCCCCTGCACCGGGCGCACGTAGCCACGGTTGACCAGGATGGTCCTGCCGTCGGCGAGCCGCAGCGGTGTCAGGACCTCGTAGGCGGGTTGCGAATCAATGGATCGCAGCCGGACCAGCAGGTCGCTGTTCTGCACGTACTCACCGGACGCGGTGACGCGTCGCCACTCGTCGTCCGGGCTGGGTGACGGACCGGTGAGCAGGTCCTCGATCGGCACCGGCGCGGCTTCGACAGAATCCGCGATCAGCTGGTTCCGGTGTTCGGTGGACGTGTTCTTGCCGAGCTGCCACGGGGCGAGCACATAGAAGCACATGAACGCAAAGCCGGCGACCACCAGGGCCAACACCAACCAGCCGGGTCGCAACAAGAATCTCAGCCTCCGCACAGTTCCACGGTAGCTGCCTTCGGGTGCGGTCCGGATCGTGGGCCGCAGTCCGTGGGTTACCGGGTGCGCACCCAGTCGAGCAGACCGGGTACGGCCGCCTCGATCTGATGAAGTACCAGCCCGAAGTCCTCGAGATCGCCGTAGTACGGGTCCGGAACCGAGGACGTGTCGGCATTCGGGTCGAAACTGCGCAACAGACGGCGGCGCTCGGGTGGGACACCCAAGTGGGCAAGCTCACGGTCGTGGTTGGCTGCCAGCGCGACCACCAGGTCGGCGCCGAGGTGGTATGGGCCGACCTCGCTCGCCTTGTGACCGGTGGGATATCCGTTGATCTTCAGGATTTCGTTGGTCCGGAGGTCGGCGTCGTTGCCGATGTGCCAACCGTGCGTTCCGGCGCTGCTGACGGTGACCCGGTGGTCGAGTGCCTCCCGCCGCAGGTGTTCGGCGAAGACCTTCTCGGCCATGGGGGACCGGCAGATGTTGCCGGTACAGACGAACGTCACATGCAGGGTGGTCTCAGGCTGCGTCATCGAGCATCTTTCCCAGCGTCCCGGTGGTGGGCGCGGAACTGTGGGCGCCGGTGGCCTCGGCCGGTGAGCCGTAACCCCACTCGACGAACACCGCCGGAATGCCCCAGTGTGCGGCACCCAGCACGTCGTGTTCGCGGTCACCGATCATCAGGACATCGGTGGTGGTGCCCTCGGTGGCGTCGACACCCAGCGCCTGCAACGAGTGCGCGATCACATCCGACTTGGCGCGGCGGCGCCCGTCGTTACTGGCACCCCCGATGAACTCGAAGTAATGGGCGAGTCCGAAGTGCTCGAGAATGCGAACAGCGAAATGTTCCGTTTTGGACGTCGCGACGGCGAGTCGCGTGCCGCGGTCGCGGGCACCTGCGAGGACCTCCTCGATGCCGTCGAACACCGCGTTCTCCGCCCATCCCACGCGGTCGTAGCGCTCGAAGTAGGCGGCGACCGCCCGATCCACCTCCGCGCCTTCCAGACCGAGCGAGCGGAAGGTGTCGATCATCGGCGGCCCGATGACGGCATCGAGCATCTCCGGTGTGGGTTCGGGCTGTCCGACAGCGGCCAGCGCATGCCGGAATCCGGCATGGATACCCGGCGCGGAGTCCGTGAGGGTGCCGTCCAGGTCGAAGAGCACGATCGGGGAGGCCAGGGCGGACGGGGTGATGGTTTCGAGCGGGGTCACCGTTTCATTGTTCCTCAGGCGCCTCCCCTAGGCTCGGCAGCTGTGAACTCACGTGCCGGAAGTCGGGAGAGCCTGCGTCATCACGGTGACGTGGACGCGGGTCCCGGCCTGTTCGACTTCGCTGTGAACGTGCAAGGGGACGGACCTCCGGAATGGCTGCGCCGCCGTCTTGCCGACGCCCTGCCCAGCCTGGGGTCCTATCCGACGGCCGCGGCCGACCTCGCTGCTCGGAGCGCTGTGGCGGACCGGCACGGGCGTCATCCCGACGAGGTGCTGCTCCTCTCGGGTGGCGCCGAGGGCTTCTCGATGCTCCCGCGGCTGGGTGTGGGGGAAGCAGCTCTGATTCATCCGTCGTTCACGGAACCGGAATGGTCGCTGCGCGAGGCCGGGGTGCCGGTTGCCCAGGTACTGCTCGAGGAGCCCTACCTCCTGGCCGATGCCGCGGTTCCCGAATCCGCTGATCTCGTGGTGATCGGCAATCCCACCAATCCGACGTCGGTGCTGCACCCTGCCGTCGACATCCTGGCCTTGCGCCGCCAGGGCCGGATCGTAGTGGTCGACGAGGCCTTCGCCGACGCGGTTCCGGGGGAGGGGGAGTCGCTGGCCGGTCGGTCACTACCCGACGTCCTGGTGCTCCGCAGCCTCACCAAGACGTGGGCTCTGGCCGGACTACGCTGCGGGTACGCGCTCGGATCCCCCGAACTGCTGGAGCGACTGCAGGTGGGTCGGGCGCACTGGCCGCTGGGAACGCTGCAGGTAGAGGCGATTGCGGCATGCAGCGAACCCGAGGCCGTCGCGGCGGCGCAGGCCCAGGCGCTGGTGCTGGGGGCCTGGCGCGACGACATGACCACGCGACTGCGGGCGATGGGGGTCGCGGTGCATTCGCCCGCGACCGCGCCGTTCCTGCTTCTGCGTCTGCCGGACGGAGAATCGATGCGAACGGCTCTGCGGGAACGGGGTATCGCGGTCCGGCGCTGCGACACCTTTCCCGGACTGGGACCCGACTTCCTCCGGGTCGCGGTGCGTCCCCGCGACCAGACCGATGTGCTGATCGACGCGATGAAGGAGATCCTGTGACTGTTCGTCTCGCAGATGTGATCGCGACACTGGACGCGGCCTATCCGCCGGCGCTGGCGGAGTCCTGGGACTCGGTCGGGCTGGTGTGTGGGGATCCCGAGGACTCGGTCACCAGGGTGGTAGTCGCAGTGGATCCGACGGCCGCGGTGGTCGAGGAGGCGATCGACTCCGGTGCCGACCTGCTTCTCGTGCACCACCCACTACTGCTGCGCGGTGTGGACACCGTGGGTGCCCACACACCCAAGGGGGCACTGGTCCACAAGCTGATCAGGTCCGGGTGCGCCTTGTTCACCGCGCACACCAACGCGGACTCCGCAGATCCGGGTGTCTCCGATGCGCTCGCCGCCGCGCTGGGGCTGACCGTGACCGGACCGATCGCCCCGCGACCCACCGAGGATGTGGACAAGTGGGTCGTGCTGGTGCCCGTCGACGACGCTGACACCGTCCGCCGTGCCCTGTTCGATGCGGGGGCCGGCCACGTCGGTAATTACCGCGACTGCAGCTGGTCCGTCACGGGCACGGGGCAGTTCCTGCCGACGGACGGCGCGAACCCGACCCTCGGCGCGGTCGGGGAGCTCGAGCGCGTGACGGAGAGCCGGCTCGAGGTGGTCGCGCCGCGACGCATCCGGCAGACCGTGCTCGAGGCGATGCGGGCCGCGCACCCGTACGAAGAGGTGGCATTCGACGTGTTCGAGATGGCGAGCTTTCCCGGTCCGCGCGGGCTCGGCCGGGTCGGTGAGCTGCCCGAACCCCTGACGCTGCGCGCATTCACCGAGCGGGTCGCCGCCGCCCTGCCCGCCACCGCCTGGGGTGTGCGGGCGGCCGGCGACCCCGACGCGACCGTCAGGTCCGTCGCGGTCTGCGGCGGATCCGGCGACTCGTACCTGGGCGCGGTCGCCCGGCTCGGCGTCGACGCCTACGTGACCGCCGACCTTCGGCACCATCCCGCCGACGAGCACTTACGAGCCGGGGGCCCGGCACTCGTCGACGTCGCACACTGGGCAAGCGAACACCCCTGGTGTCAGCAGGCGAAGGATCTGCTGGATGGCGTTTTCGCGTCGACGCCGGGATGGCAGGTACGGGTATCTCCGGTACGGACCGATCCCTGGTCTGTCGGCGCAGCGTCGGCCTGATGCGGTCCAGCCGATCGACTGCTCGCGCCGAGGTACGGTTGCACCTACACATCTCCAGAGAAGAATCACTCAGAGAAGACAGCAGGAGTTACCACGCGTGAACGTCGAACCACAGGTGCAATCGAAGCTTCTCGACCTCGCGGGTGTTGATGCGGAGCTGTCGAGGATCGCCCACCGGCGCACCGTGCTTCCCGAGCAGCAGGAAGTCGAGCGTCTCGAAGCGGAGCGCGCCACCCGCAAGGATGCGGCCGTGTCCGTGGAGATCGTTCTCGACGACCTCGACCGAGACATCCGCAAACTCGAGGGTGAGGTCGACGCCGTCCGCCAGCGTGAGGACCGCGATCGCAAGCTCCTCGAAAGCGGCACCGTCGGCGCCAAGCAGCTCACCGAACTCGAGCACGAACTCGGCAGCCTCGTCCGGCGTCAGGGCCTGCTCGAGGACGAACTGCTCGAGGTGATGGAGCGACGCGAGGCTTCGCAGTCCGATCACGACCACGCCGGTGCCCAGCTGTCCCAGATCGAAGAGGACCTCATCGACGCCGGCCGCCGCCGCGACGACGCAGTGGCCGACCTCGACGCCGCGGAGCAGCGCTGCACGGCCGATCGGGCCCGGCTTGCGGAACAGCTTCCACCCGAACTGATCTCGGTATACGAGAAGCAGCGCAGCCAGCAGGGTGTCGGTGCGGCACTTCTCCAGGCGCGGCGCTGTGGTGCCTGCCGGATCGAACTCGACCGCGGTGAGATCTCCCGCATCACCGGCACCGCCCCGGACGTCGTCGTGCGCTGTCCCGAATGCGGGGCGATTCTGGTGCGTACCAAGGAGTCCGGCCTATGACGGTGAGACGAGTCGTCGTCGAAGCGGACGGCGGTTCCCGCGGCAATCCGGGACCGGCGGGATACGGCGCCGTCGTCGTGGATCCTGCGCGGGACGAGGTTCTCGCCGAGCGCAAGGAAAGCCTCGGCTTCGCCACCAACAATGTTGCCGAATACCGCGGCCTGATTGCGGGCCTCACCGCGGCCGCCGAACTCGGTGCGTCGACCGTCGATGTCCGGTTGGATTCCAAACTGATCGTCGAGCAGATGTCCGGCCGGTGGAAAGTGAAGCACCCGGACATGATTCCGTTGCAGCGCCGGGCGTCCGAGCTCGCCCAGCGCTTCGACCAGGTCACCTACACGTGGGTTCCCCGGGCCGAGAACGCCCGCGCCGATCGCCTTGCGAACGAAGCGATGGACGCGGCCGCGGCGGGTCGTGCCATCGGCTCCGAACGGGAAGCCGCGAGCGAATCCGAGGACGACGAACCGGCCGCGAAGGTGGACAAGGCGGCTCCCGCGGCTCCCGGGTGGATGAACACGAAGGGCGCTCCGACGCGCCTGCTGCTGCTGCGGCACGGCCAGACACCGTTGTCCGTGGACCGCCGGTACTCGGGACGCGGCAATCCTGCGCTCACCGACCTCGGGCAGGCGCAGGCGGCCGGTGCCGCCAAGCGCTTCGCCGGGCGCGACGGGATCGCCGCTGTCGTCTCCTCGCCGTTGGGTCGCGCGCACCAGACCGCCACGGCCGCCGCGGACGTCCTGGGTCTGCCCGTCACCGTCCACGGGGGACTCATCGAGACCGACTTCGGCGAGTGGGAAGGTCTTACCTTCGCCGAGGCCGCGGCACGCGACCCCGACCTGCACCGCCGATGGTTGTCGGACACATCCGTGCGCCCGCCCGCGGGGGAAAGCTTCGACGAGGTGCTCGAGCGGACCATGCGCGTGCGCGACGACCTGACCGCCACATACAACGGTTCCACGATTCTCGTGGTCACCCATGTGACACCCATCAAGACCCTGTTGCAGCTGGCACTCGATGCGGGTCCGTCGCTCCTGTACCGGCTGCACCTGGATCTGGCATCACTGAGCATCGCCGAGTTCTATCCCGACGGTGGGGCTTCGGTGCGTCTCGTCAATGACACCAGCCATCTCTGAACGACACCGGGGCGATTGGCGTCAGACCATGAGCCACAGGATTACCTCAGTAGTTTCTGGAATGTACGCAGGTTCCGCGTGGTGGTGGACGCCTTCAACCGCGGTGCGGCGAGGCTCTTCCCGAACTGGCTCTTCACCGTCCTGCCGCGCTCGACTTCCCAGTAGAGGACGCCGTCTCCTTCCTGGATGCGCTCGACTCCGGGATCGAGTTCGCCCTCCATCTCGAGCAGCCGCCCCAGTACCTCGGGTTCGGGTGTGACCACGACGTAGGGGTGCCGGCCTTCCCGTTCCGGATCGAACGGGTAACCGTCCACGATTGCCTGGACCTCGGACAGCTCGAGTACGAAAACCCAGGCTTCGTACTCGAACTCGGCACGCAGCGCCGTTTCGATCTCGGCTTCGAGTTCGGCGGCGTCGGTGCGACCGGAGTCGAAGAGCACGTTGCCCGACGCCAGAACGGTGGTGACATTCGCGAAACCCAGTGCGGTGAAAGTCCGTCGCAGATCTGCCATCTTGATGTTGATGCCGGCGACGTTGATGCCGCGGAGGAGGGCTGCGTAGCGTGTCATGGACCGACCATAGTGCCGGGGCACGACACGTTCGTGCAGGGAACGGCGAAGTGACGGTCGGTTGCGGTCCGACAGCCGGCGACCGACTAGGTCAAGCGAGCGTAATCGAACAGCGTGCCCTGAATGAGGCTTTTCAGCGCGCGGAGAGTGCCCTTGTAATCGTCGGGTGCCGCCGTGGCCGCGTACTCGTTCAGTCCTCGCATGATCGCGTAGATCGCATTCGCGGCGCCTTCGACATCGACCCCTGCTCCCAGGACGCCCTCACGGTGGGCCTGCTCGACGATGCCGACCACCACACCGCGCAGCGTGCTGAAGATGGTGTCGCTGTTCTCACCCAGGTGAAGGTGTTCGGCGCTTTCCACGCGGATTGCACGATCGAACGCGGCGGCGAAGGGATAGTCGCTCATCAGCTGCCCACCCTCGTCGAACACCGCCATCAGCTTGTTCAGCACACCGTCTGCACCGTCCGCTGCGGCGGCCAAACGTGGAACCGAGACCTCGGCGAATTCGAGGAACGTGGCCTTGACGAGTTCGGATTTGTTGGGGAAGTAGTGATACAGGCTGCCGCTGGTTATCTGGGCCGTACCGGCGATCTCGCGAATGGTTGCTCGTGAGTAGCCGGCCTCGGCCACGCAGCGCATCGCCGCAGCGATGATGCGCTGCCGGGTTTCTTCGCCCCTGGCACCAACCGGCCGACCCAGAAGTGACGGAGTGGTCGGCACAGCATCTCCCGGCTAGGTGAAAACGTCTTCGGAGAGCATCTCACGTTCCGATAGGGAACGGAGACTCAGCGCGCCGCGGATCGATCGGACGGGCGAGTGTGATATTTCCCATTGACAGTGCTGAATGTGACGTGCATTATTAATCAATCAATCGATTAATTCTTGTGGATCCGGGCCGTGGTGTGGGCGCGCGTTCGTAGTGGCTGATACCGGCGCGACCTTCTCGTCCGCCGGTGACCAAGCCTGCGTCTTCACCTCCACACCCACACGAAGGACCCACACGAAAGGACGAGTGGAATGAGTTCTGTGCAATCGGCAAGGCCGGGGGAATGGGTCGACACGGGAAAAGGTCTCGCGGATCTCGATCTCGATCAGTTCAAGATGAAGATCACCACAGACCGTTACACGTCCCCTGAATACGCTGAGCGCGAACGGAAATCGATCTGGATGCGGACTTGGCAGGTCACGGGCCGGGCCGATGAACTGCCCGAAGTCGGGGACCGCAAAGAATATCGCATCTACGATCAGTCCTACATGCTCGTGCGAGGCAAGGACGGCCGCATTCGCGGATTCGTCAATGCGTGCCGGCATCGTGGCAACGTATTGTGCCGGGGCACCGGAACCGGGGCGCGGATCGTGTGCCCCTATCACCTGTGGTCGTACGACCTCGAGGGCCGGTTGAAGGGCGTGTCCCGACCGGATCTTGCCGGTCAGATCGACAAGGACGAACACATGCTCCTGCAGGTGCCGGTGGAGTGTTTTGCCGGTTTCATCTTCCTCAACCCGGATCCGGACGCGGCGCCGCTGGCCGATTTCCTCGGGGAGGGACTGGCGGACCTGTTGGCGCCTTACCATCTCGACGAGATGACG
Organism: Rhodococcus sp. (in: high G+C Gram-positive bacteria); assembly: GCF_049286785.1. GTDB lineage: Bacteria > Actinomycetota > Actinomycetes > Mycobacteriales > Mycobacteriaceae > Rhodococcus_F. The sequence goes on from NZ_JBAQEO010000205.1 coordinate 34,353, forward strand.
ACGGTGCTCAATGTTCGTGAGAGCGTGGACTGTAACTGGAAGGTGGTTATCGACGCCTTCTCGGAGGGCTACCACATCGCGGGAATTCATCCGGAACTGCTTCGCGTGATTTCGATCGACCCGGCCACGACCCGATACCGTTTCTTCGACGATCACAGCGTGTCCGTCGCGCCGTTCGAGGTGGCGAATGTGAAGGACTTCGGTCCGGAGCAGGAGCTCGAGGGAATTCGGGATCTGCCGGGCACCTTCCCGGGTGTGGCAGCGTATCTGCCTCGCTTCGAGGAACTCGTCAACGGCTATCGCGACGCGGACGGCACATTGGTGTATCCGGAGGGCGTCACCGGGCGTTCACTTCTGCAACAGGCCACACGCGAGACGCTGACCGGGATGGGCTTCGACGTGAGCGCGCTGACCGACGCCCAGATGAGCGACAACCACGGCTGGGTGCTCTTTCCGAATTTCTTCATGACGATCCGTGCCGGCGAGGCCACGGTGATCATGGCCGTGCCGCATCCCGATGGTGATCCCAACAGGTGCATCTGGCATATCACCAGCTTCATGTGGCTTCCCGAGGAGTACCGGGAGTCGGCACATGCGGAATTGATAGAGGTCGAGGAGCCGGGAAGCTTCAAGTATTTCCTCGCTCTCCAGCAGGACTACGAGCAGATGCCGCGCCAGCAGATCGGGCTGCGTAACAGCACGCTCACCCATATGTCGCTGGTGAAGGAGGAGGTTCCCATTGCCAAATATCACACGGTGCTGGATCGATACCTCGCGGACGCGGGTAAGTCCGAACAACGCGGGTAAGTCCGAACAAACAGTGTGATCGCGAAGATCGTTGTGGAAGAAGGGTTTAGGGGTATGAGAGAAATTGGCGACGTCGTCGAGGATTACACCGGGCATTCGCGCACGGTCCTGGAATACAGCCTGCTGATGAAGCGCCTGGTGGACACCGCCAAGGAGCCGGGGTTCTCCGCGGAAGGTTGGGCACCTCTGGCAGAGCTCGTCGCGGTCGACGAATTCGAACGGGTGGGGAATTTCAAGGAGGTCATGAACTGGCAGGAATATGTCGGCTTCCTGACGAACTGGGCGACCTCCTCCGAGTGGGACGGCTCGTTCAAACGCATTACCGAGAAGTCGGGTGTGGTGTTCCTCGAGCTCGAGGAACGCAGCCGGATCGGTGATTTCAGCAGCGTCGTGAATTCGGTGTCCGTGTACGAATTCGACGATGCCGGCAAGATCCGGCATATCGATGTTTATCTACAGATGGCGCTGCCGGAAAGTGCGATGCTCGAGAGTTACGAGAATGTCCACATTGCGGAGTGAACAAGCCGTGCTGCCCGTAACCGGGGAGTCGTGGTGTTCGAGAAGGCGATCGTTGACCAGCCATGGAAAGGGCCGGAATGAATAGCGAAGAACGAATTGCCCATCATCGTCGGATGGCCGAAAGTTACAGTACCGCTTATCTGCGCCAGGGGGTGCAGGACGGTGAGGAGTACACCGACGAGAACGGGCAGGAGGCCTGGAAGTTCGCGGACGACGCCGTGTATGCGTCGCCCTATTTCACGGGCGACGAGGGCTTTCCGATGAGCGAGTACAGCGTGGACACGGCCAAGGCCGCGACCATGGAAGCGAAGGCGTACTCGCTCACGTTCCCCGATTGGAAGCCGGCGGACTTCAAGTACTGGCCGGCCGACAACGGTTTCGTCATGAAGACCCGGTGGGAGGGTCATATGAAAGACGGCACCGGAATGGGTTTCTACTCTTACAGTTTCGTCGAGACCAACGACAAGGGTGAGGTCACACGTTGGGAAACCCATGTCAACGACGAGTACAGCCCCTTTCTCGAGGTCGCGATCGGTGTGAGCGGACCGTTCCACGGCACCACCGCATATGTCGACGCGCTCCATCGGTGCCTCGAGAAGGCCGGCGTGTCCGTGTGATGTAGAGCCCAGAAAATCAAAGCTCGGCGCCGGCATTCGAAATGCCGGCGCCGAGCTTTCTGCGTGCCGAGATGTTGTTGCCGCCCCTGGCGTGTCGCGGCGGGTAGGTTGGCGGTTCCGGGACGGGTACTCTGGTCGGGCGGACGAGTTGGCCGGGCGGCCGCGGCAAAGGGAACCAGCACGTACGTGCACAGGCCCTGGGTCGAGGAAAGTCCGGACTCCACAGAGCAGGGCGGTTGTTAACGGCAACCCGAGGTGACTCGCGGGACAGTGCCACAGAAAGCAGACCGCCGGCGCCACACCTCTCGGGGTGTAGTGCCGGTAAGGGTGAAACGGTGCGGTAAGAGCGCACCAGCACCCCGGGTGACCGGGGTGGCTAGGTAAACCCCGCCCGGAGCAAGGTTGAAGATCGCATCGGTCCTTCGGGATCCGGTGCGGTTGCGCAGGTGTTCGAGGGCTGCTCGCCCGAGCCTGCGGGTGAACCGCTCGAGGTACCCGGCGACGGTGTGCCCAGATGGATGGTCGCCACCCGGCGCTTCGGCACCGGGGACAGGATCCGGCTTACACGCCAACTCGTCCGCCTTGCCTCCAGCGTCCAATGGGGACCGCTCGCAGTCGTCTGAACGGGTGAATGTACCTTTCGACGCTTCCATGGCACCGGAAGGTACATTCGCCCGCGGTGTTGCCTCCGATCCGGTAACCGGTCCCGTCCGATTCCGTCCGATGACGGTGTCGTCGAGAGGAAGATGGGATGCCGAGGGTCGCCGACGAGAGCACCGTCGGTTGCGGAGGAGACGGCCATGTACCTGTGCAATACACGTCGCTGTGACGCCCGCCGAGACGCCGGAGTGCCGGGGTGACCGCGGCGGAACCGAAGCAGGCAGATCTCGTTCTTGCGGGCGGCGGCGTCAAGGGCATCGGGCTCGTGGGGGCGGTCGCCGCGCTGCTGGACGACGGCTACTCGGTCGAGAGGGTGTCCGGCACATCGGCCGGCTCGGTGGTCGGGTCGGTCGTGGCGGCGGGGTCGACGAAGCTGACGGCTGAGGAGGTCAGGGATCTCGTCCTCAGCCTCGAGTACGACAGATTTCGCGACCCAGGTCCGATCGAAAGCATTCCGGTGCTCGGGACGTCGTGGGCGCTGCTGCGCGGCACCGGCCTTTTCCGCGGCGATTACGCCCACGACTGGGTGCGAAGCCAACTCGCGAACCTGGGCGTGCGCACCTTCGGCGACCTGCGGATCGGCGACCCGGACTTGCGGGAGGAACGCCGATACAAGCTGGTGGTCACCGTCACGGACGTCACGACGGGTCAGCTCGTGCGATTGCCCTGGGACTACCGGCGGGTCTACGGATTGGATCCGGACGAACAACCGGTGGCCGATGCGGTCCGCGCCTCGATGTCGATCCCCTTCTACTTCCGTCCCGTCGAGCTGACCAGCACCGCCGGCGTCACATCGACGTTGGTGGACGGCGGTCTGCTGTCGAACTTTCCGATCGATTCCCTGGACCGTACGGACGGCAAGCCGCCACGCCGGCCCACCTTCGGGATCACGATGCTACCTAATCTGCCTGCCGGGAACGACAGGGTGATCCCGCAGCTCGCCCCGCTCCGCGTGCTGGGAGCTCCGCACCTACTCGAACGTGTCATCACCACTGTGCTGGTCGGCCGCGACCAGGCGTACCTCAACCAGCCCTGGGTCAATGCCCGGACGATCCGGGTGGATTCCACCGAGGTCGGGGTCCTCGACTTCGACATCACCAGGGAGGAAACCGACGCGCTCTACGCGAAAGGGTATGCGGCGGCCGAGGAGTTCCTCTCGACCTGGGATTGGCCGGCCTACCGCGCACGCTTCCGCTCATAGGTCTCGCGACCACGGTTGATGTCCGTCATCCGCTGGCAGACCCACGCACGGGCGCGAACGCGCGCCTTACCATGGCGCACGCATGAAGAAGCCCCCGGCGCGTGTGCGGCGGGGGCTTCCTCACGCGATGAGGATCGAACTCCGTCAGACGGGAGCGACCACCAGAAGCTGGGCCCAGTAGGTGGCGCCTTCGGCGCCGAGGTAGGGAAGTAGCTGATCGAAAATGATCGTGGACATGCTCGCTCCATTCTCTGTTCGGGCACTGCACACGGGGAACGCACCTTCGGCGCCTGCGACCGGCGCCGGGAACGTATACCGGACAGGTTCCCGAGGGTAACAGTCTGCGCCTGAACCTCAACCCCACACGCCCCATCGGTGCACACTGGATACATGACTGACGAAGATCATCTCTGGTACTACAACGTCGAGGACGGAACCGTCGCGCAGGGCAAGGCGGCATCGTCGATGACCCGGATGGGCCCGTACCCCGATCGTGCCTCGGCGGAGAAGGCCCTGCAGATCGCTGCCGAGCGAAACAAGGCGGCAGACAGGGCCGACGAGGAGTGGAACAACTGAGGCCGGCGAGACAACCGACCTGCCGGAAAGGGGCGTACCAGCGGTGCCGATGAGACGTGTCGTGGCACGCGGAATCGATTTCGAGGCCGTGCGCGACGAATTTCAGCTCCCTGAGAGCTATCCGTCCGCCGCCGTGGCGGGCGCGCGGAGCGCATCCGACAGGTACGCCCCCATGCGGGAGGACCGCACCGACCTGGAACTGGTGACGATAGACCCGCCCGGTTCGATGGATCTGGACCAGGCCCTGCACCTCGATCGCACTTCCGACGGCTTCGTCCTCCACTACGCCGTCGCCGACGTCGGCGCCGTCGTCGAACCCGGCAGTGCGCTCGACCGGGAGACCCGAAGGCGGGGCCAGACGTTCTACTTTCCGGACGGTCGGGTCCCGCTCCATCCCGTAGAACTGTCGGAAGGGTCCGGCAGCCTCCTCCCGGGCGAAATCCGCCCGGCGGCCCTCTGGCGCATCGAGTTCAGCGACGATGCCGAACCGTTGTCGTGGGCGGTCACCCGTGCCCGGGTGCGGTCCGTCGCCCGTTTGAGTTATGCCGGCGTCCAGTCCGAGTCGGAGGCCGGTCGGCTTCATCCCTCCATCACGGCGCTCCCGGAGTTCGGGCGCCTGCGTACGGCAGCGGCCGTGGCACGCGGTGCGATCGAACTGCGACTGCCGGAGCAGGAGGTGGTACCCGACGGGGGCGACGGATGGCGCGTGGATCTGGCGCCCCGCACGGAGGCCGACGACTGGAACGCGGAGGTCTCGCTGGTCACCGGAATGTGCGCGGCCGCGATGATGATGGATGCGGGGATCGGGTTGCTGCGCACCCTGCCGCCGGCCGGACCCGACGCGCTGGCGTCGTTGCGGAGGACGGCGTCGGCGTTGGGTGTCGACTGGCCCGAAGGTATCGGCGCCGGCGAGTTGCTGGCGCGCCTGGACCCGAACGACGCGTCCACTCTGGTTCTGATGACGGAGGCGCCGTCTCTGCTTCGCGGTGCCGGTTACGCCGCGTTCGACGGTGCACTTCCCGAACTGACCGTGCATGCGGCGATCGGCGCCCCGTACGCTCACGTGACCGCGCCGTTGCGCCGCCTCTCGGACCGATACTCCACCGAGGTGTGTCTCGCCGTCTCCGCGGGAACGGCCGTGCCGTCGTGGGCGCGTGAGGCGCTGGGGTCGATGCCCGAGATCATGGGCACCTCGGATGCTTTGGCGAACAAGGTCGATCGTGCCTGCATCGACCTCACCGAGGCCACCGTCCTCGCCGACCGTGTCGGCGAGGTGTTCGATGCCACGGTGCTGAGATCTCGTGAAGGCCGGCGTGCCGCGGACGTCTTCGTGCCCTCCGTGTCTGCCCTGGCGAAGTGCGTCGGTGAACCCGCGGAGGGCGAGCAGGTGAAGATCCGTCTGACCTCTGCCGACGTCGTCAAGCGGACGGTCGAGTTCGCATACCCTGCGTGAGCGCGTCGCGCCGTGCAGAAAGGAATGAGTACGCTGCGGCCGGCCCGCACGCAGGAGCCACGCCAGGCCGGTGACCTGGAATGTCTTGTCACGTACGGGATCCGGTGTTGCAGCGCTCCTGTTCAGGTCCGAGAAGTGCGGACTCGGTTTCCGGCGCGAAACCCCTCAGATGCAGAAGTTGAGACTGACCGAGCCCAGCGGCACGCCGAGGCAGATCGCGACCGAACCGACGACCGGTGTCGCCTCGACAGTTGCGGCCGAAGCGGTGGGGGCGGTCAGGGCGCCGAGGGACAGAGTGATGGCGGTGGCGGCGAGTGCGGTGGTGATTTTCTTGGACATGGTGGAGATCCTTGAACCTAGTGATGGCATGAGCCGATGCGACTCTCTTTTCATGGTTGCACCGGTGTGACGACAGTCACAATGCTGGTTCAAGATTCAATCGCAGTACCCGGCCCTGGGCTGCGCCACTTCCGTCAGGAGCGCCCGTCGTTTCGGCCCGAGGCGCCGACGCTTTTCACGAAGGAGACGAATGCCGTGACGATGCCGATGACGCTGCCGACGATCGCCATACCCAGAATGATGCGCACGACGAGCGCCCAGTCGAAGGAGGTGCCGGCGAAGTCGAAGGGAAAGACGTGCCAGATCCGCAGCAGTGCGGCCAGCCCCACGCCGATGGTGAGCATGTCGCCCAGCGCCTTCAGCCAGGCCCGATCGAAGATCGCATACACCACATTGGCAGCGAGGCTCACAGCGATCGAGGCGTTGACGAGCCCCAGAACCTGCGGCGTGTCGCTGGTGAGGAAGGGCACGGCTTCCCAACCGGGCCACACATTGACCGCATACAGCAGGACCGCGTTCACCAGTGCAGCCACGGCGTAACCGAAGCGTCGCCCGGCACCTGCCGAAGATTTGGGAGTCGGGGTGACTGTCATGAGAACCTTCTCGGTGGCTACTCGGCGATGTCCGGTGGAGGCGGCAGAAGCTCGTCCGGAAAGCGGTAGGAGCAGCCCAGTTCTTCGGTGGACCGAGCGCCCCAGTTGTCCCGGAACCAGGTGACACACGCCTCGGCGATCAATCGGACGTCGCGACTGAAGAGGTAACCGTCCGTACAGTCCTCGAAGTGGCCGTCGAAGTGCCATCGATCGAGCACCAGATCGTCGGTCGAGTAATCTGCGAGCAGCAGGTGCTGGAGTTCGACGTGTGATCGACGCAGCATCAACACGCCGTCGGCGAGCACCTGGATCTGTGCGCATACGACCTCGTCGTCTTCATCGTCGGCAACGTACATGTTGGGTCCGATTTCGACGATGAGCGCCGTCGGCTGATCCACGAGTGACTCGACGAGCCAATCGACCATGCCGTTCCACGTCGTCACACCGGAGGAACTCTGGTAGTCGTCCATCGTCACCCCTGTCTCGATACGTGAGTCCTGTGCATGAACTCAGTGTGCATCGAACTCAGTGTGCATGAACGCAGCGTCCGCGGATCGCTGACGTCGATTCAGTTGCGGTACCCGTCCGTGGCTTGCACGAGGCGGTGCACGATGCCCGGTTCCATTGCCGAGTGCCCGGCATCGTCGACGATCTCCAGGCGAGACCCGGGCCAGACCCGGTGGAGCGCCCATGCGCTGGTGGCGGGGCACACCACGTCGTAGCGGCCCTGAACGATCACACCCGGAATGCCTTCCAGCGCAGCGGCATCCCGTAGCAGCTGGTCGTCGTCCAGAAAGCCGCCGTGTCGGAAGTAGTGGTTCTCGATGCGGGCGAACGCGAGCGCGAACCTCGGTTCCGACGACTCCGCCACCCGTTCCGGCCGGGGGAGCAGGAAACTGGTGGCACCCTCCCACGTCGACCACGCGATCGCCGCACGCGTCGCCACCTCTGGATCCTCGGCATGAAGAAGCCGGTGATAGGCCTCCACGAGGTCGCCGTCGCGTTCGGACTCGGGTACCGGCGCGAGAAACTGGTCCCATCGTTCCGGGAAGATGTTTCCCGCCCCGCCGTTGTAGTACCAGTCGATTTCGCTGCGGCGAAGCAGGAAGACGCCGCGGAGCACGAGTTCGGTGACCCGTTGCGGGTACTGCTGCGCGTAGGCCAGGGCGAGGGTGGAACCCCATGATCCGCCGAACACCTGCCAGCGGTCGATCCCGAGGTGGCTGCGCAGCAGCTCGATATCGTCGATCAGGTGGCCGGTCGTGTTGACGGCCAGATCGGCGCCGTCCGCCACGTGAGGTGTGGAGCGCCCGCAGCCGCGTTGATCCAGGAGAACGATCCGGTACACCTGTGGATCGAAGAACCGGCGATGGGCAGGATCGGTGCCACCGCCCGGACCGCCATGAAGGAAGATCACCGGTTTTCCATCGGGGTTCCCGCTCATTTCCCAATACATCTTCTGCCCGTCGCCGACCTCGAGATGTCCGAAGTGATACGGCTCGAGCGTCGGATAGAGGGTGCTCAGCTGCGACTGGGTGGGAAGCTCGGTCACGTCGACCCTCAGAATCCGATGAGGCCGGATGCCAGGTCGGGTATGTCCAACGCGGTGACCGCCTGCTGCCGGACGTCGGGACAGGACGCCGTGGTGATTTCGTCGATCCGGCCGCGATCCCGCAGGAAGTCGAGCGCGTTGAGATTGCTACCAGCGATCCAGGAGGCGACCAGTCCGTTCAGCCCGGTCTTACCGATGGTGGGGGTGTACGTGCGCCAGCTCTGCAGCTGTCCCTCGAGATCGCTGCACAGTTGGGCGGCCTGGGCCTCGGTGACACCGCCGGGAACCACGGCGGTTCCGGAATCCGTCGGGGCGGGGGCCGGGGGAGGGGCGGTTCCGGGGGACGGCGTCCCGCCCTGCCCGGCACATCCCGCGACGGTTGCTGCAATCAGGAGCGTCCCGGCGGCGAAAGCCCCCACGCGCTGACGACGGCTGGTTCGGGACATGCGGCGTCGCATGACACCCCTCTCGAGTTGGTGTGGGAGCGGTCAGAAACTGTGCTCCGGTGCCGGGAAGGTTCCCGCCCGTACCTCGGTCGCGTAATCCGCGGCCGCGGCCCGCAATTCGTCGCCGACGTTACCGAAGCGCTTGACGAACTTGGCCGTCTTGCCGCTGGTGTAACCGGCCATGTCCTGCCACACGAGGACCTGCGCGTCACACTCCGCGCCGGCTCCGATCCCCACGGTGGGAATGGTGAGCTTGCGGGTCACCTGTCCGGCGAGTTCGGCGGGCACCATCTCCATCACGACGGAGAACGCGCCGGCTTCCTGCACTGCGATCGCGTCGGCGATGAGCTGTTCCGCGCCGTCGCCGCGGCCCTGGACACGGAAACCACCGAGTGAATTGACACTCTGCGGCGTGAAGCCGATGTGCGCCATCACCGGGATGCCGGCGGCGGTGATGGCCGCGATCTGCGAAACCACTCGTTCGCCACCCTCGAGCTTGACGGCGTGCGCGAGGCCCTCCTTCAGGAAGCGCGTCGCGGTTGCCAGAGCCTGCTCGGGTGAACTCTCGTAGCTTCCGAACGGAAGATCCGCCACGACGAGGGCGTGCGGCGCGCCGCGGACCACTCCGCGTACCAAGGGCAGGAGTTCGTCGACCGTGACGGGCACGGTGGTCTCGTAGCCGTAGACGACGTTGGCGGCGGAGTCGCCTACGAGGAGCACGGGAATGCCGGCCTCCTCGAAGAGGCGGGCGCTGGAGTAGTCGTATGCGGTGAGCATCGCCCAGCGTTCACCCTCGGCCTTCATCGCCTGCAGATGGTGCGTGCGTGTCTTGCGCTTGGGTGCATCCTGATGCGAGGCGGACGAGCCGTACGGGTTGTTTTCGGACATCGTTGTCCCTTTCTGGCCTCGAGGCCCTTGGCGGGTCCCCGGGTGCGGGTGATGACGCCTACAGTCTGCCATCGCCGGGTGGGGGTGCGAAGAGCGCGGCGCGGTGCGTTAGGTCACACGGGCGGCGACTGTGACGAGGTCATGATCTCCCTCGACGCTCCCGCGCGACGGACACTGGCACCATCGTCGTATGTCGAAGAATGCTCGCGGTGTCGGGGGAAAGCGTGGCGCTGCCGCGTTCGCGGGATGTGTGGCCGTTGTCTTGGTGGTCTCGGGCTGCGGCGAGGAAGGGGGAGGAGCCGGCGGGGCCGTTGCCGAGTCTTCCGCGTCGGACTCCGCAGCGCCTGCGCCGACTCCCGGGGGCCTGGAGTCGTTCTACGGCCAGGAACTTACCTGGGGCCCGTGCGACGGGTACAGCACTGACGGATCGCCGCTCGGGGACGACCTGGACTGCGCGACGGTGACCGTGCCCAACGACTATGCGGATCCGGACGGTGCCACGGCGCAGATCGCACTGTCCCGGTCGAAGGCGAGCGGCGCCAGGATCGGTTCGCTACTCGTCAACCCGGGCGGCCCGGGAGCGTCGGGACTCGGCCTCGCATCGGTCGCCGCGGGAACCGAACTCGCCGAGCGCTTCGACGTCATCGGATTCGATCCCCGCGGGGTCGGTGCCTCCACACCGCAGGTCCGGTGCCTGACCGATGTCGAGGCGGACGCGAGGCGAAAAGAGAACGACGTCGACATGACTTTCGCCGGGATCGCGCGGACCGAGGCGAAGAACCGGGAGTACGCGCAGAAGTGCGCGGAACGAACGGGTGTGGACGTGCTCGCGCACGTCGGGACGTATGACGTGGTGCGCGACATGGATGTGATTCGCGCGGTGCTCGGTGACGACGAGCTCAACTATCTCGGTTACTCGTACGGGACCCGGCTGGGTTCGGTCTACGCGGAAACGTTCCCGGGCAACATCCGCGCCATGGTGCTCGACGGTGCTCTGGATCCCGAGCAGGATCCCACCGAGGAGGTGATCCTGCAGGCAGCCGGCTTCCAGGACGCGTTCGACGCGTTCGCTGCTCAGTGCATGCAGCAGGACGATTGTCCGCTCGGCACGGATCCGCCCCAGGCAAATGCCCGATTCCGTGCGCTCGTCGATCCGCTGGTCGACAAGCCCGCCGCCACGACGGATCCGCGGGGTCTCAGCTACACCGACGCTATGACCGGGGTCCAGCAGGCGCTGTACTCGCCCAGTTTGTGGGGTCCTCTGCGCGGGGGGCTTCAGAGCCTCGCGAACGGCACGGGCGACTCGCTCCTGATGCTCGCCGACATCTACGAGGGACGAGCGGACGACGGTACGTACTCGAACCTCGATGACGCGTTCAATGCGATCAGGTGCGTGGACGACCCGCCGGTCACGGATCGGGCAGTGGTGGGCGAGGCGGACATGCGGTACCGGCAGGCTGCGCCCTTCCTCGACGACGGACGTGGCACGGGCAATGCGCCACTGGACGTGTGCGCATTCTGGCCGGTACCCAACACCGGCGTGCCGCACACCGTCGATGCGCCCGGGATCCCGACGGTGGTGGTCGTGTCGACCACAGAGGATCCGGCCACTCCTTATCAGGCGGGTGTGGACCTGGCGAAGCAGCTGTCCGGTGCGCTCATCACGTATCGAGGTACGCAGCACACCGTCGTTCTGGACGGAGAATCGTGCGTCGACGAAGCGATCGTCGACTACTTCGTGGATCTCACGGTGCCGCCGGCAGATCTGACGTGCTGACACCGGTGCGCGGCGGAGGTCCACGACCCCGTGAGCTGTATGGATTCCAAATGCCGGCGAGACGAATCAGCCAAGTAACACAGATTTAACCTACTATGCTTACGCTCGCGGACATGGATCGCCAAAAGGAATTCGTGCTTCGCACCCTCGAAGAGCGCGACATCCGGTTCGTCCGATTGTGGTTCACGGACGTACTCGGATACCTCAAGTCGGTGGCGATCGCCCCCGCTGAACTCGAAGGTGCCTTCGAGGAGGGGATCGGCTTCGACGGTTCCGCGATCGAGGGCTTCTCCCGGGTATCGGAAGCCGATACAGTGGCGAAGCCTGATGCCTCCACCTTCCAGGTGCTTCCGTGGAGCTCGAGCAAAGGCCATCAGCATTCCGCCCGCATGTTCTGCGACATCGCGATGCCCGACGGGACGCCGTCCTGGGCCGATTCGCGGCACGTCCTGCGCCGTCAGCTCAACAAGGCCGCCGACCTCGGATTCAGCTGCTACGTACATCCGGAGATCGAGTTCTTTCTGCTGGAGAAGGACGCCGGCGAGGGCGGGTCGCCGATACCGGCCGACAACGGTGGGTACTTCGACCAGGCCGTGCACCAGTCGGCACCCAATTTCCGCCGGCACGCCGTCGATGCGCTCGAGTCCATGGGCATCTCGGTCGAGTTCAGCCACCATGAGGCCGCGCCGGGCCAGCAGGAAATAGATCTGCGCTACGCCGATGCCCTGTCGATGGCCGACAACGTGATGACCTTCCGCTACGTGGTCAAGGAGGTCGCGCTCAACGAGGGTGTGCGCGCGTCCTTCATGCCGAAGCCGTTCGGCGACGAGGCCGGCTCCGCCATGCATACCCATATGAGTCTCTTCGAGGGCGACACGAACGCCTTCCACAATCCCGACGACCCGATGCAGTTGTCCGCGACGGGCAAGGCATTCATCGCCGGCATTCTCGAGCATGCGAATGAGATCACCGCGGTCACCAACCAGTGGGTGAACTCGTACAAGCGCCTCGTGCAGGGCGGTGAAGCGCCGACTGCCGCCTCCTGGGGGCCGTCCAACCGCTCCGCGCTGGTGCGGGTGCCGATGTACACACCGAACAAGGCGTCCTCGCGTCGAGTCGAGATCCGTAGCCCTGATTCGGCCTGCAACCCGTACCTCACCTTCGCTGTTCTCCTCGCCGCCGGTCTGCGCGGTATCGAGAAGGGGTATGACCTGCCGCCGGAGGCCGAGGACGACGTGTGGGCGCTGACTCCCGCGGAGCGCCGCGCCATGGGGTACCGGGAACTGCCCACCGATCTCGACATCGCACTGCGCGAGATGGAGAAGTCCGAACTCGTCGCAGAAGCGCTCGGCGAGCACGTTTTCGAGTTCTTCCTGCGGAACAAGTGGCGTGAGTGGGAAGACTACCGCCGCAATGTGACACCCTTCGAACTGAAGCGATATCTAGGACTGTGACGCGATGGTGAAGCCGCCGCCTGCGCGGTCTGCCGTGCCCACTCCCGGACGTCTCGGTCTCGTCGAGCCGACGGCACCCGACGAACTCCGTCAGCTGGGCTGGGTGGACGAGGAGAGCATCGAACTGCTCTGGTCGCTTTCCCGAGCCCCCAATGCGGATCTCGCGCTCCGTACCTTGGTGCGCCTCAAGGATCAGTTGGGCGAGGGCTGGTCCGAGTTGGACAAGGCCCTACGCACCGACAAAAGTCTGCGGGGGCGGCTGTTCGGTCTTCTCGGGGCCTCCATGGCCTTCGGCGACCACCTGGTGTCCGACCCCGGACTCTGGACCATGCTCGCCGGTGACCTCGCTCTGCCGTCCAAGGAATACCTCACCGAGCAGTTGCTGGCAGCGGTCGAGGCCGCTCCGGAGCAAGGCGTTCCGCCGGAGGCGGGTCTCTACCGGGCCGGCCGGACCGGACCGGAAGCGACTGCAGCCCTGCGAAAGTCGTACCGGGATCAACTGATGCTGCTGGCCGCACTGGACTTGGCTGCCACCGTCGAAAACGAAGTAGTACTTCCGTACCAGGTTGTGGGCCACCAGCTGTCCGACCTTGCCGATGCCGCGTTGAACGCGGCCCTCGCCGTGGCGGTGGCCATGGTGTGTCCCGAGGCACCCTGTCCCGCGCGTCTCGCGGTGATCGCCATGGGCAAGTGCGGCGCGCGTGAGCTCAACTACGTCAGCGACGTCGACGTGGTGTTCGTCGCCGAGCCCGCCGACGCCATCGCGAGCCGCATCGCCGGTGAGATGATGCGGATCGGGTCGTCGGCATTCTTCGATGTCGACGCCGCACTCCGTCCGGAAGGCAAGAGCGGAGAACTGGTCCGCACCGTCGACTCCCACGTCGCCTACTACACGCGCTGGGCCAAGACCTGGGAATTCCAGGCCCTGCTCAAGGCTCGCCCGATGATCGGTGATGTCGAGCTGGGCAGGCAGTACGCCGAGGCGCTCGGCCCGATGGTGTGGATCGCTTCCGAGCGTGAGGACTTCGTTGCCGAGGTGCAGGCCATGCGTCGGCGGGTGGAGGAGATGGTTCCTTCCGAGCTCCGCGAACGGGAACTCAAACTGGGCCGCGGGAGCCTGCGGGACGTGGAATTCGCCGTGCAACTCCTGCAACTCGTTCACGGCCGTGCTGACGAGTCCCTGCATGTGCAGAGCACCATCGATGCCCTCACCGCGCTGGCCTCAGGCGGGTATGTCGGACGGGACGACGCCGCGAACCTGGCGGCGTCCTACGAGTTCCTGCGGTTGCTCGAGCACCGGCTGCAGTTGCAGAGGCTGCGGCGCACTCACACCCTGCCTCCCGCGGACGACGAAGAAGCGCTCCGATGGCTGGCTCGGGCCGCGCACATGCGTCCCGACGGCACCAAGGACGCCCTCGGGGTTCTTCGGGCCGAGATCAAGCGCAACGCACATCGGGTACGGCGTCTGCACGCCAAGTTGTTCTACCGCCCGCTGCTCGAGTCGGTGGCCCGGATGGACAAGGACGCATTGCGGCTCAGCCCGGATGCGGCGATCCGCCAGTTGGCCGCGCTGGGGTACGCCGCCCCTGAGCACGCGCTCGGACACCTCACCGCTCTGACCGGCGGCGCGTCGCGCAAGGGCAGAATCCAGGCCCTGCTGCTGCCGACTTTGCTCGAATCCTTGGGTGACACACCGGATCCGGACGCCGGACTGCTCGCCTATCGGCGGCTGTCGGATGCCATGACCGACCAGACGTGGTTCCTGCGACTGCTCCGTGACGAGGCCTCGGTCGCCGAGCGGTTGATGACCGTTCTGGGCTCGTCCGGATACGTTCCTGATCTGTTGATCAAGGCGCCGGACGTGGTGCGGTTGTTCGCAGACTCGCCGAACGGACCCAGACTGCTCGAGTCCAACCCCGACGACGTGGCGCGCGGAATCCTCACCGCATCGGCACGGCACAGTGACCCGTCGCGTGCCATCGCGGCGGCCCGCTCGCTCCGCCGATACGAACTGGCGCGGATCGCGTCCGCCGACATTCTGGGCATGCTCGATGTTCCCGGTGTGTGCCGCGCGCTGTCGTCGGTCTGGGCCGCCGTGCTCAACGCGGCTTTGGCCGCGGTCATCACCGCGAGTGAACGGGAACGCGGCACGCCGGCACCTGCCGCCCTCGCCGTGATCGGCATGGGCAGACTGGGTGGCGGTGAATTGGGATACGGTTCGGACGCCGACGTGCTCTTCGTCTGTGAACCCCGTGAGGGTGCCGACGAGACCGTCGCCGTCAAATGGGCCGACAGTGTCGCGGACAAGGTTCGGAACCTGCTCGGCGCGCCCAGCACGGATCCGCCGCTCGAGGTCGACACCGGGTTGCGGCCAGAGGGTCGCAGTGGTCCGGTGGTGCGCACGCTGGCATCGTACGAGGCGTATTACGCACAGTGGGCGCAAGCGTGGGAGGTTCAGGCCCTGCTGCGCGCTCATCCCGTCGCGGGCGATGCCGACCTCGGACTGCGTTTCCTGCACATGATCGACAAGACCCGCTACCCGGAGGGCGGGGTGTCGGAGCAGGCCGTGCGCGAGATCCGCAGGATCAAGGCACGCGTCGATTCCGAAAGGCTTCCCCGCGGCGCGGACCCCGCCACGCACACCAAGCTGGGGCGCGGCGGTCTCGCCGATATCGAATGGACCGTCCAGCTGATCCAGCTCCGGTACGCGCACGAGATCCCGTCGCTCCACAACACCTCGACGCTGGAGACCCTCGACGCGATCGGGGCGGCCGAATTGCTCAGCGAGTCGGACGTCGAACTGCTGCGCGACGCGTGGATCACGGCAACCAAGGCCCGCAACTGTCTGGTGCTGGTGCGCGGCAAGCCGACCGATCAGTTGCCGGGTCCGGGACGGGTCCTGTCCGGTGTGGCGAAACTTGCGGGATTCGGTGGAGACTCCGCCGAATTCCTCGACCATTATCTTCGGGTCACCCGGCGTGCCAAAGCAGTGGTGGAGAGAGTCTTCGGGGGATGATCGCCACCTGGGGGTGCGCGCACTGGTCGCGGTCGGCTGGCTCGCGGTGGCTGTCGGCGCCTTCGGCGTCGCACTCGGATTTCTGGATGTACCCAACCAGCGGCTACTTGTACTCGCCTCGGCCGCACCGTATCTGATGGCCGTGGCCGCGCTCGGTGTGCTGACACTCGGAGTGACCCGGCACTGGGTCGGGTTCGGTACGGCCCTGGCCGTGTCCGCGGTGGCCGTGCTGTCGCAGGCACCGCTGTACCTGCCCAACGGTTCGGTATCGGCGTCCGGACCGGACCTGACGGTGATGCAGGCCAATATCTGGCTCGGCAACGCGGACCCCGACCCGCTTGTCCGGCAGATCGAATCCCGTCACGTCGACGTGCTGACGGTGAACGAACTGACGCCGGAAGCCGTCGACAGGCTGCTGGCTTCGGGAATCGAATCGGCTCTGCCGCACTCGTTTCTGCGGCCGGGTAACGGCGGGGTGGGGACCGGGATCTGGAGTCGGTACCCGCTGTCCGAACAGGTGCATCACGAAGAGTTCCTTCTCTCCGCACTATCCGCCCGGGTCGCGGTTCCGGATGGCGGCAGCGTGGCGGTGTTCGCGTTCCATCCGGTGCCGCCGTGGCCGTCGGATCCCTCGGTGTGGTCGGGGGAGATGGACCGCATCAAAGCTATCCTCGACGCGATCCCGGAGGATTCCGGCCCGGTGATCCTCAGCGGCGACTTCAATTCCACGCGCGACCACGTCAAGTACCGCAATCTGTTGAGCGGGCGCTTCCAGGACGCGGCGGATCAGGTGGGTGCCGGAATCCAGAACACCTATCCCGCGGACAGGCGGCCCCTCCCGCCGATGATCGCGATCGACCACATCATCACCGCCGGCGCGGTCCGTGGAATCGGTGGTGATCACCGGTTCCGATCACCGCGGCCTCATCGCGACCGTCGCCCTCGACAGTCGGTAGACTCCAGTGCTTCGAACTCACGGCCTGCGCGGAACCGGTCGGGAGGCATGAGGTAGACCGTCATGGCAGCGTGACGAACCCCTGTTCGACCATCCACGCGCGCGCCACGTCTGCCGGTTCTCGGCCGTCGACGTCCACCTGCCGGTTCAGTTCGGTGATCTCCCGATTGGTCAGTGCGTTCGAGATCGGCGCGATCACCCCCGCGATCTGGGGATGCGCGTCGGCGAAGTCCTTGCGCATCGTGATCGCCGGGTTGTATTTGGGGAAGAACTGCCGGTCGTCCTCGAGGAGTACGAGATCGAGGGCGATGATACGGCCGTCCGTGGTGAATACCTCACCGAACTTGCATTGGTTTCCGTCGGCGGTGGCCTGGTAGATGATGCCGGTCTGCAGGATCGGTCGTTCGACACGGGCTGGATCGAACCCGTACGTCGCCGCCAGACCGGGAAACCCGTCCTGGCGGACATTGAACTCCGTTTCGACGCAGGTGGTGGCGGCGGCCGGGTCACGATCGACCAGATCTGCGTATTGCGACAGTGTGGTGATTCCCGTCTGCTCGGCCATCTGCCGACTCATGGCCAGTGCATACGTGTTGTTCATCGGCGCCGGATCCACCCACACCATGTTGTTGCGGGCGAGGTCCTGGTCCCGGACCGCCTCGAATTGTGCAACAGGATCGGGCAACGGTGTTTCGTTGCCCAGGTAGTTGATCCATCCGGTTCCCGTGTACTCGTAGGTGACGTCGATCTGACCGTCCAGCTGGGCATCCCGAGTGCTGTTCGACCCCTGGATGTTGGTCAGATCGCGCACCTCCATACCGGCTGCGCTGAGCGCAAATTCGATGATATAGCCGAGGATCACCTGCTCGGTGAAGTCCTTCGAACCCACGGTCACTTTCACATCTTCGAGATCCGGAACGGGTTGGATGCTGCCCGGCGCCACGGCCAAGGGCAGCGCTCCGCCGGATTCCAGCCCGCAGGACACCAGGAGCGCTGCGGCCAGGGCGATCGCACCGGTGGCGACACTCCGGCGGCCTCTCGGCGGCGGTGTCCTCATCGCAGTCCTTTCGGGCCGAGGAATTCTTCGGCCAGGGCCCCGCACCAGTCGACCAGCAACGCGAGTGCGACGGCGAGCACCGCACCGACCACGAGGGTGACGTTGTCCCGCAATTTGTATCCGGTGTCGATGAGGATTCCCAGGCCGCCCGCGCTGACGAGGAAACTCAGCGTGGCGGTGCCGACCGCGAGCACCAGTGACGTCCGCAGACCCGCGAGGATGTAGGGGACGGCGAGTGGAAGCTCGACCTTGCGCAGAACCCGTCCGGCCGACATGCCTTGCCCGCGTCCTGCATCGATGATCGCAGGGTCGACCTCTCGTAGACCCAGCATGGTGTTGCGCAGCACCGGCAGCAGCGAATAGAACGCGATGGGTAACACGCCGATCCAGAATCCGGTCCTGCCCGTCGCCAGGAACAGCAGAACGAGCAGGCCGATGGCAGGTGCCGCCTGGCCGATGTTCGCGATGCCGACGAAAATTGGTGCAAGCCTGGTGAATCCGGGCCGTGTGAGCAGAATACCGAGGGGCACGGCGATCACCACGACGATGGCGACGACCACCACCGTGATCAAGACATGCTGCCACGTCAGGGTCGCGATGTTCCCGGCGTCGATACTGCCCTTCTGAGTGGCGCTCAGGTCCCGGCTGAACGCCCAGCCGAGCACCCCCGCCACGAGTAGCACGACGATGATCGGCTGCACCAGAAGCCGGGCACGCTCCGACCGGCGCCCGGCCTGCACGGCGTCCACCGTGGTGTCGGTGGTCTCGACCGCCGTCACGACCGGTCCTCGTCCCCGTATTCCTCGCGCATGGCGGACAGGTGTTTCACCAGGGTGTCGATCGTGATCAGCCCCTCGTACTCGCCGCGGCGCCCGGTGACGACGGTGGAGGCGCTGCTCTCGGCCAGCAGCGCTTCGAGTGCGTCCTGCAACGTGGAGTGGGTCGAGACCATCTCGCCGACGGGCGTGCCGACGTCCTCCAACGACGTGGCGTGGGCTAGTTGGTTCGGTGACACCCAGCGGAGAGGACGATTGTGGTCGTCGAGGATCAGCGCCCACTTGGTCTTCCGCGTCGTGAGTGCAGTACGCACGACGTCCACCGAATCGTCCAGGTGCGCCGTGGGGCAGTCGAGCAACGGCACGTCCCGCACACGGGTGAGGGTCAACTGTTTGAGTGAGGCGTCGGCCCCGACGAATCCGGCCACGGTGTCGTTGGCGGGGTTCGCGAGAATCGCCTCTGGAGTGTCGTATTGCATGATGCGCGAACGGTCTCCGAGCACCGCGATGCGGTCGCCGAGTTTGACCGCCTCGTTGAAATCGTGGGTGACGAAGACGATCGTCTTGCCGAGCTCCGACTGCAGCCGCATCAGTTCGTCCTGCAGGAGTCCCCGGGTGATGGGATCGACCGCACCGAATGGCTCGTCCATCAGCAGCACGGGCGGATCGGCGGCCAACGCGCGGGCGACGCCGACCCGCTGCTGCTGACCGCCCGAGAGCTGACGGGGGTAACGGTCGCGGTACTGGTCGGGGTCGAGGCCGACCAGATCGAGCATCTCGTCGGTACGCTGTGCGATCTTCTTCTTGTTCCACCCGAGCAGGCCCGGGACCGTCGCAACGTTCTTCGCGATCGTCAGGTGGGGGAACAACCCAGCCTGCTGAATCGAGTAGCCGATGCCGCGTCGCAACGTGTCCGGATCGATGGACAGGGCGTCCTTGCCGCCGATCGTGATCCTTCCCGACGTCGGTTCGATGAGGCGGTTGATCATGCGCATCGTGGTCGTCTTGCCGCACCCCGACGGCCCCACCAGAACCACGATCTCCCCGGCGGGGATGTCCATCGACACGTGGTCGACGGCGGGTCGGGCCTGTCCCGGATAGTTCTTCACCACGTCCTCGAGGACGATGTCGACGCCGGAAACGGTGGTGTCGACGGATGTGTCGGTGTCAGTCACGGATCCCCCTGGAGATGGTGAGTCGGCCGACGACGACGTAGAGGCCGTCGAGAACGAGGGCGAGGAGCACGATGAGCACGGTCCCGGTCAGTGCCTGCGGCACCGCGGTCGGGCTGCCCACACGCGACAACCCGGAGAAGATCAGGTTGCCGAGCCCAGGCCCCTTTGCGTAAGCCGCGATGGCCAGGATGCCCATGAGCATCTGCGTGGAGACTCGCATGCCGGTCAGGATCGACGGCCACGCGAGGGGAAGCTCGATGCGGCCGAGAACGGTGATGCGGCCCATCCCGATTCCCCGTGCCGCATCGGTGACGGCGGGATCGACCGATGCAAGTCCGAGGATGGGGTTGCGGATGATCGGGAGCAGTGCGTACAGCACGAGTGCCGTGACGGTGGGTGCCACCCCGAGTCCGAGGATCGGGATCAGCAGGCCGAGGAGGGCGAAGGACGGCACCGTGAGGATGGTGCTGGCGAGAGCGGTCGCGACGGCAGACCCCGCGGGACTGCGGTAAACGAGAACTCCGATGGTCACCGCGAGGACCGTGGCGATGACCACCGACTGCACCACGGCGCTGACGTGCAGGAACGAGTCGGTGAGAAGTCGCTGGCGGCGTGCGGACACGAAGTCCCACAGTTGCCCGATATCCAACCGGTGACCTCTTTCGTGCTCGGCCCGAGCATGGCAGTCGAGTATTCCTCCGTTGGTTCACCCTTCTATGCGCTCGGCCGGCTCGCAGGCGAATGCGAAATCCCGAGACCGATGTCATGAGGTGGTGGGATCAGGCGGTGGGGATGGCGAGCAGTAGCGTGCACACGGCGATGGACACGCCGAACAGTGCGACCATCACGGCGTATCCGAGATTTCGGCGCCGGTCCGCAATGGTGGGGTCCATCCACCACCCGAATGCCTTGAACGCCGACGGAACCGCCCACCAACCGAGAATCTGGGTGGTGACGACGTTGCCGATGAACAGCGCGATGGCAGTGGAGACACCGTGGGCTTCGATCAGGGGAGCACTGACGAAATGCCCCCAGACCACGACGAGGGGGTACAGGACGAGGAGCACGATCAGGTTGCTGCGGGCGATCGGGACCTCGGGTGTCTCCCGGTCGACGCCGCCGCGGAACCAGAAGTCGAATCCGTAGCTCGCCTTGCGGATTCGGAGGTTCTCGTTGAATCTCGCTCCCTCTTCCAGAAGGGCTGCCCGTTCCGGGGAGTTCAACCATCTCTCCAGGTTGTCCTCGCTGTCGAAGCTGAGGATGATCGTCCAGTCCTCGGTGATTCCGGGGACGGGCCGCTCCACCTTGTGGCCGCGAAAGCCCGCGAACCGGGCCTCCGCTGTGGAGATGCGGCGCTGCCAGTCCATGAATGCGGATTCGTCCGCCGGGGCGATGTGGCAGGAGATCACCACCGACGACGCGGACTGAGCGCGGGTCTCCTCGCCGGTAAGCAGGTGGATGTCTTCGTTACCGATGAACGCATGCTTGATCTCGGCCACCAGGGCTGTTCGTTCGTCACTGTCGAGCCATGCCCGCGCCGCGTCGAGCGTGGTGAATCGCTGCACGGCAACCCAGTCGTCCTGCACTGGTGGCGACGGCGGAACCACTTCCTGATCGATGAACCCCGGCCGCCGCGCGAGAACCTCGCCTGCCCGCTTCTGCCACCGCGAATACTCGTCGAAACTGGCGTCGTCGACGCGCCGTTGGAAGATCACCGAAACCGGGGAGTTTTCGGGATCGCGACCGGACTGTCGGGACAACGGTGATTCACCTCCGCCGAGCACTGGGCACTGTCGGCTGCGAGCGGCAGTCTTCCGAATCTTACGGCCACCCGGTCGTCGGCGTGAGTCGTTGCGAGTGGGGCGAAGTGAACTCACCCTCCATTTTCGACGTCTCAGGGCCCGACCGTCCACGCGGTGCACCGTGATCCGGCGCCTTCGCAACCTGAACCGAGGACCCACTCGAGTGGGCGTTGTTGCGCAAATGCTGAGTGAACAACTTCTTTTGATTTAGGATAGTCTCCCCTAACTAAGGGGAACCAATCCTAAGAAGTGAGGAAGATATGGGTCGCAAGGCCTTTGTGAAGAAGCGATACGTTGCGCTGCCTCCGTTGCTGGCGGGTGCACTGTTGGCCGCCTCCTGCGGCTCCGACGGCAGTTCGGCGACAGACGGTCCCGACACCGCCACGAGCCTGACCATCGCACTCGCCACCGATGCCGGGCCGATGAACATCTTCAAGGGCCTGAGCGACCAGATGACCGAACTGATCTACGACAAGCTACTGGCCCCCTCACCGTACGTCGATGATCCGCAGCCCTGGCTCGCCACCGAGGTGCGTCAGGAGAGCGCCACGACCTGGCAGGTGGATCTGCGTGACGACGTGACCTGGCACGACGGCGAGGCGTTCACTGCCGACGACGTCGTTTTCAGCTTCCATTTCATGCACGCAGCGCCCACCGGACGCTTCACGCACCACGTCAACGACACTCCCTCCATCTCGACGATCAACAAGCTCGACGACACCACCGTCGAATTCGTCTGCGACTACGCATGTCCCGAGCTGGGAACCGTGACTTTGGCCGACCTGCCGATTCTCCCCGAACACGTGTGGGCCCTCGTCGACCCGGACAAGGCGAAGGAGATCACCGACCTTCCGGTCGGAACGGGCCCGTTCGAACTCGTCGAATACAGCACTACTTCCGGCTACAAGCTCGAGGCGAACGAGGACTATTTCGC
>NZ_JBAQEO010000206.1:0-2463 GCF_049286785.1 Rhodococcus sp. (in: high G+C Gram-positive bacteria)
AGTTCGCACCGCTGCGCACCGTCGAATCCGGTCGCCAACGCTTGGTGTTCGTCGTCGCCACCGTTCCCGGAGAATGGAGTGTGCAGTCCGCCCACAACCTGGCGAACCGCATCGAGGTCGACATCGATTCGGTGCTGCCGCACACCCAGACCTTCATCCACGTCGAACCCGCGGGCACTCCGTTGCGGTAACGGTTCACCGACCCGGAAAGAAAGGCAGGGAACCATGACAGATCCGGTCAGCGAGTCACCGGACATCCGCGAGCAGCGGGCAGGAACGAGCGCCCTCGAACTCGTCCAACGCGTAGTCGACCTGCGGGCTGAACTGGAGGCACTGGACCAGCGGATTCATACACTGTCCGACGAGTTCGAGGCGGTCGACCCCGAGTCGCTCACCGACGCGGCCGAGGCCGACGACGTGACTCGACTCGAAGCGATCGGTCGCGAGGTGATCGAGTGTCTCAGCGACGCACACCTCGACCTGCGCACCGCGGACACGCATCTCGAGACCGCGATCTCGAAAGCCCGCAAACTCGTTCCGTGACCGCCCGCCCGGACGCTTCGGCCGACTAGATCAGGCGCCAGTCCTCGAGACCCTCGTACAGCGGGAAGTCGGCGGCCAGCGCGGACACGCGTGCCTTCAGCGACTCGACGTCGGAGGAGCCGGCGAGTGCCGTACCGATGATGTCGGCGACCTCGGTGAACTGTTCGTCACCGAATCCGCGCGAAGCGAGCGCCGCGGTGCCGATCCGCAGACCGGAGGTCACCATCGGCGGACGGGGATCGAACGGGACCGCGTTGCGGTTGACGGTGATACCGACCTCGTGGAGGAGGTCTTCGCCCTGCTGCCCATCGATTTGCGAGTTCCGCAGGTCCACGAGCACCAGGTGAACGTCGGTGCCGCCGGTGAGGACGCTGATGCCCTTGTCGGTGACGTCCTTGCCGGTGAGCCGCTCGGCGAGGATCTTCGCACCGGACAGCGTGCGCTCCTGGCGGTTCTTGAACTCCTCGGTGCCCGCGATCTTGAAGGACACGGCCTTGGCGGCGATGGCATGCATCAGCGGCCCGCCCTGCTGACCGGGGAACACTGCGGAGTTGATTTTCTTGGCCCACTCCTGCTTGGCGAGGATCAGGCCGGAACGCGGTCCACCAAGCGTCTTGTGGACGGTGCTCGACACGACGTCGGCGTAGGGCACGGGCGAGGGGTGCAGTCCTGCCGCGACGAGTCCGGCGAAGTGCGCCATGTCGACCCACAGGTAGGCGCCCACCTCGTCGGCGATGGACCGGAACGCGGCGAAGTCCTCGTGCCGCGGGTAGGCGGACCAGCCGGCGACGATGACCTTGGGCTGCCCGGCGACGGCGATCTTGCGGACCTCGTCCATGTCGACGCGGTGGTCTTCCTTGCTGACCCCGTACGACTCGACCTCGTAAAGCTTGCCGGAGAAGTTCAGCTTCATGCCGTGGGTGAGGTGACCGCCGTGCGCGAGATCGAGCCCGAGAAGCTTCTCACCGGGGTTCATGAGCGCCATCAGGACGGCCGCGTTGGCCTGCGCACCGGAGTGCGGCTGGACGTTCGCGAAGTCGGCGCCGAACAGTTCCTTCGCCCGGGTGCGGGCGAGATCCTCGATCACGTCGACGTGCTCGCAGCCACCGTAGTAGCGGCGACCGGGGTATCCCTCTGCGTACTTGTTGGTGAGAACGCTGCCCTGGGCCTGGAGCACCGCGCGGGGGACGAAGTTCTCCGACGCGATCATCTCGAGGGTGTCACGCTGACGCGCCAGTTCCCCCGCCATGGCCTGGGCGACCTCGGGGTCGAGTTCGGCCAGGGGGGCCGTGTTGATGTCGGTACCGGGCACAGCGGTCATCGAGGAATCTCCAAGCTGGATGCGGAAACGAATGCCTTCAGTCTACGAAGAACCTGTGAGTACTTCCTAACCGCCCGTTGTTAAGAAGTACTCACGGGCGGAGGGCGCTGGGGACGAGAGGCTCGTCGAGCAACCGGCGGAACCGTTCGGACCGGTCCTGGCCCACGGGGACCTCCGCCAGCCAACTCCCGAGCAGACGGTAGCCCTCGACGTAAGTGCTGGTGTAGGCCCGCCACAGCGGCGAGGACAGGAAACGCAGCGACTGCCGGGCACGTTCGGGTGTCGACAGGCTCCACCGCTGGAGGAAGGCCGCGACGTCGTCCGCACTGCGGCCTTCGTCGTGCAACATCATCGCCGCGTCCTGCCGCACACCGAGCAGTTGTCCGGATGCGGCGGACAGCCGCTGTGCCTGCTCACCGTCGAAACGTAGTCCCAGGTCGGCGTAGATCTCCTGCGCCCAGATACCCCAGTCGGCGCCGATGATCGACTCGAGCGCCAGGTCGGCGAGGCCTTCAGCCATGAGACACTGCGGGGTGTTGACGACGAACAGCGTCTGCTCGAGCTGACCCGATCCCACCAGGCCGGCTTCCTTGCGGCAG
>NZ_JBAQEO010000207.1:0-19578 GCF_049286785.1 Rhodococcus sp. (in: high G+C Gram-positive bacteria)
TTCCGGTAGTTCCGCTACCGGAAAGGCGCACGGGCCGTTTCAGGCATCCACCCACATCTCACCGACCGGATCGAGCGTCCCCGTCCCCGACGTGACGGCTGCGACCAGATCCGCAAGCTCTTCCGAATCCCGCACCGCGAGCGTGAGGACGGCGAATTCCGCGTAGGTCGTGTCCACCACGGCGACTCTCCGCGCCCGTAGTTCCGACTCGACCCGTCCGGCATCGGCGTGTTCCACGGCCAACGACCAGAGATGACGCCGTTCCCGTGGCACGAGTGGCGCGACGTCCATCGCCGCGGTCACCGCGCCGGAGTACGCCCGCACCAGGCCGCCCGCACCCAGTTTGATTCCGCCGAAGTACCGGGTGACCACCACGACGATGTCCACCAGGTCGCGGGCCTCGAGTACCCGGAGCATCGGGATTCCTGCCGTGCCGCCCGGCTCTCCGTCGTCACTCGACCGCCCGATGCGGCTGCCGATCTCGTTGCCGAGGACATACGCCCAGCAATGATGGCGTGCATCGGGATACGCGCGGCGCTGTGACTGCACGAACGCCTGGGCCGCGTCGGCGTCCTCCACCCGGCGTACCGCCGCGATGAACCGGGAGCGCTTCACCTCGGTTTCGACCGTCAGATCCGGGTCGGCGCTCCTGGCAAGGGTGTGGGGCATCCGCCCATTCTCTACCCGTCCGGAGACTCCACTCTCACGCGGCGACCGACGGATATACGTAGGCTAGCGTCGGAAGAACGCACGCAGACGCCAATTGTCGACGAGGAGAAGTCATGACGTTCACGCCCGGAGGACCAAGTTATGGTCCGCCCGCGCAACCGACTGCAGGGGGAGAATCGAAAGGCCTGGGCTTCTTCCTTCTGGTCGGTGTCGCAGTTCTCGGTCTCGCGAATCTGCTGCTCGGATTCGCCCCGTACGTCACCTTGGTCAGGGACTCCCTCAATTCCTACGAGGCAGGTTCGCACGGTATCGGACTGCTGTTCCTCGGTGGTCTGCTCGCGGCCGTGTCCCTGCTTCCGAAACAGTCCTACGCGGGCGCGGCAGCGGCGGCGTCGGTGGCAGGCATCATCCTGGCCCTGTTGATCTTCTTCAACTTCGACGCGGACGGCGGGTGGGGGGCCATCCTGATCCTGATTCTCGGGTTCGTCCAGGCGGTCCTGGCGGTTGCCGCTCTGCTGTTCGAGGAGGGCATCCTCAAGCAGCCGGCGCCGCGGCAGACCGGCCCGGCGGGCTACGGGCAGCAGGGCCCGGGACCCCAGGGCTACGGACAGGGTCCGCAGCAGTACGGGCAGCCGCTGCAGTACGGCCAGTCGCAGCAATACGGGCAGCCGCAGCAATACGGCCAGTCGCAGGGGTACGGGCAGCAGCAGCCCTACGGTCAGCCGAGCCAGGGTCAGCAGGGGTACGGGCAGCAGCAGCAGCCCTACGGTCAGCCGAGCCAGGGTCAGCCGAGCCAGGGTCAGCAGGCTTACGGTCAGCCTCCGTCGCATGATGCGCCGACCACCAGCTATCAGCAGCCCCAGTACCCCGGCTACGGTCAGCCGAGCGGCCAGTCGCAGTATCCGACGGGACCGTCCGGAACCAGTTACGGTGCGGCGCAGCATGCCGCCCCGAGCTACGGTTCGCAGCAGGACTCGTCACCGATGGAACGGACGCTCGAGTACGGCGAGCAGTCGAGTTCCGATACCAGGGAGACCGGCAGCGCCGAGGAGCCGGGATCGGAAGGGCACGGAGAGCCGACGCAGGCATTCGACCCCCGCGCCAACAGGGACGACACATAGCCGGCCGTTGTTCCGGCAGGTGGCCTCTGACCCAGCAAGGTCGGAGGCCACTCCTGTGCGGCGCGCCTGACGGGCGGGCCGGCGATCGGGTGTCACTCTCGAGGGGATGAGTTCTCTGATGGATCGTGCAGTGAGGCGGCGGACGGCCGAAATTCGATCCGGGCCCGACCCGGACGAGGTCAGAACGTTTCTTGCTGTCGCGTTCCGTCCCGCGGGATTCACGATCGTGCTGCTGTCGGCGTTGATCGTCGTGATCCTGGTATTCGCGAACAGTGATCTGACGGGTACGTTCGGTGCCATAGCGGCGTCGTGGCTCGCGATTCATCAGGTGCCTGTGACGATCGACGACACGTCGCTGGGCGTGCTGCCGCTGATCCCGACCATGGGCATGGTGTGGGTGGTCGCGCGCGGTTGCGCGTCGGTGGTCGATCCGGCGAGCTCTCGGGGAAGGTCCCTGCGGGTGATCGGTGCGGCGGTGGCCGGACCTCTCGTGGTGACCGCCGTCAGCCTCGCCGTGATCGCCGACGCGTCCGCCGTCATTCCGTTGTCGACACCGAATGCGCTGGCCGCGTTCGGCTGGGTCCTTCTCGTTCATCTTCTGGCGTCGTCGATCGGTGTGGCGGTGTCGATGTGGCCGATTCTCGCCCCCCGGATTCCGGGTTGGGCGCGCGGCGCCGTACGGCCGGGTCTGCGGGCGATGCTGGCGATCCTCGGCGCGGGCGCGGCGAGTGTCACAGTCTCGCTGCTGATCGGATGGTCGACGGTGGGTGCGCTCCTCGAACGGGGTGACGGGGTGATCGGGATGCTGGGGCTCACGGCGCTGTCGGTGCTGTACCTGCCGAACATGGTGGTCGGGGCGTCGGCCGCGCTCACGGGTGTGAGCGCCCAGATCGGGGATGTCTCGGTCGGGGTGTTCGGCAACGTCGGCGGTTCGCTGCCGCCGTTACCGTTATTGGGTGCTGTGCCGGACGGGGTCTCGGGCGGCGCGTGGCCGGCCCTGCTGGTGATCCCGCTGGGAATAGGCGTGATGCTCGGCCGCGACTGCGGACGGCGCGTCTCCGGGCAGGAAGCCCTGTTCACGGTGCTGACCGCCGCGGCAGGTGTGGGACTGGCGATGGGGCTGCTCGCGATCAGCGCCGGCGGCGAACTCGGTGTCTTCGGAACGGTTCGGATCACCTGGTGGGCCTTCGGTCTGCTCATCTTCGGCTGGCTGGGTCTCGCGGGTGCCGTGACGGCTGTCGTGGTGGCGTGGGTGCGGAGCAGGCGGGTGGGCTGCGAGGACGTGAAGGACGAGGAACCGCATGTTCCCGGCGCCGCCGAGGAAGTGCCGGCTATTGCGGCACCGGTAAAGGAGACACCGGAGATCCTCCTGGCCGACGTGTCCGTCGGCGTGATCGAAGCGGAGGTCGTCGAGGATGTGGACGCGGTCCCGGTCGTCGCACAGGACGAGGCCGAGCCCGACACCGTGGTGGACGCGGAGGTCGAGGAAGACGAGGTGACTTCACCCGACGCCGAAACCGACCTGCCACGAAGGGCCGATACCCCTAACGACTAGGCTCTTGAACGCATCGACGATGTGATCACCCCATTTCGTCGCCTTCGATTCACCCGGCTTTCGATTGTTCAGGAGTAGAGCGCTGACTTCCTCGCGTGACGTGGCTACCCCGCCGGTGCGTGTAGTCGTACTCGCCTCCGGCGCCGGAACGCTCCTGCAGTCGCTCATCGAGGCGTCCCGCGCCGAGGGGTACCCGGCCGAGATCGTCGCCGTGGGTGTCGACCGGGACTGCGAAGCCATTCGCCACGCAGAGGCAGCGGGCATCGGTCACTTCCGGGTCAGTCTGCGTGACCATGCGGACCGTAGTGCCTGGGATGTGGCCCTGACGGACGCCGTTGCGGCCTACGACCCGGCGCTGGTGGTGTCGGCGGGGTTCATGAAGATCCTCGGGCCGGCCTTCCTCGGCCGTTTCGGTGGCCGCATCATCAACACTCATCCCGCACTCCTTCCCGCATTCCCCGGTGCCCATGCGGTGCCGGATGCGCTGGCGTACGGCGTGAAGCTGTCCGGCTCGACCGTCCACCTGGTGGACGCCGGTGTCGATACCGGTCCGATCCTCGCTCAGGAACCCGTCCCCGTCCTCGACGGTGACGACGAGGCGACCCTGCACGAGCGAATCAAGACTGTGGAGCGGCGGTTGCTGGCGGACGTCATCGCCGCTGTCGCTACCCGTGGAGTTGTATCCGATGGACGAAAGGCCGTGATCCCCAGTGAGTGAACGCAAGGCAGTGCGCCGCGCGCTCGTCAGCGTCTACGACAAAACCGGTCTGGTCGAGCTGGCTAGGGGCCTGCACAAGGCAGGCGTGGAGTTGGTGTCGACGGGTTCGACTGCAGCGAAGATCGCCGACGCGGGCATTCCCGTCACCCCGGTGGAGTCGCTGACCGGTTTCCCCGAGTGCCTCGAGGGACGTGTCAAGACCCTGCATCCCCGGGTGCATGCCGGTGTTCTCGCCGACACCCGCAAGCCCGAGCACCTCGCTCAGCTCGAGGAGCTCGGTATCGAGGCGTTCGAGCTGGTGGTCGTGAACCTCTACCCCTTCACCCAGACCGTGGCCTCGGGTGCGACGCCCGACGAGTGCGTCGAGCAGATCGACATCGGCGGACCGTCGATGGTGCGTGCCGCGGCGAAGAACCATCCGTCGGTGGCTGTCGTCGTCGACCCGGCCCGCTACGACGACGTGCTCGCGGCGGTGGCGGACGGTGGGTTCACCCTGGCCGAGCGCACCGTTCTTGCGGCACAGGCCTTCCAGCACACGGCGTCGTACGATGTGGCCGTCGCGAGCTGGATGACGTCCACTCTCGTCGAGTCCGATTCGCGGTTCCCGGCATGGGCGGGTGCCACGTGGGATCGCTCGGCGGTGCTGCGCTATGGCGAGAACCCGCACCAGGCTGCCGCGCTCTACGTGAATCCGGCCGAACCGGCCGGTCTGGCGCAGGCGGAGCAGCTGCACGGCAAGGAGATGTCGTACAACAACTACACCGACGGTGACGCGGCGTGGCGTGCCGCGTTCGACTTCAGCGAGCCGGCGGTGGCGATCATCAAGCACGCCAACCCGTGTGGCATCGCAGTCGGCACCGATATCGCCGAGGCTCACCGGAAGGCGCATGCGTGTGACCCGGTCAGTGCCTACGGCGGCGTGATCGCAGCGAACCGGGAAGTCACCGTCGAGATGGCGGAACAGGTTGCGGAGATCTTCACCGAGGTGATCATCGCGCCGTCCTATGCGGACGGAGCGCTCGGCGTGCTGCAGCGCAAGAAGAACGTGCGGGTTCTCCTGGCGCAGCCACCCACCCCGTCCGGCATCGAACTGCGTCCGGTCTCGGGTGGGGCACTGCTCCAGGAACGCGACGTCCTCGACGCCGATGGAGACGACCCCGCCAACTGGACGCTGGCGGTGGGCGACGCCGCCGACGAGCAGACGTTGCGGGACCTCGAGTTCGCCTGGCGCGCCTGCCGCGCGGTGAAGTCGAACGCGATCCTGCTGGCTTCCGGCGGCGCGTCGGTCGGCGTGGGTATGGGTCAGGTCAACCGCGTCGACTCCGCTCATCTCGCGGTGCAGCGTGCCGGCGACCGGGTGGTCGGCTCGGTGGGCGCGTCGGACGCGTTCTTCCCGTTCCCGGACGGGCTGCAGGTGCTGATCAACGCCGGGGTCAAGGCTGTGGTGCAACCGGGCGGCTCGGTGCGCGACAACGAGGTGATCGATGCTGCCAAGGAGGCGGGCATCACCATGTATCTCACCGGGGCGCGGCACTTCGCGCATTAGTACCCACTTACCACCAGCACCCACATACGATGACGGGTCCCGGCTTCGGCCGGGGCCCGTTTTCGTGCACTCAGGCGGTCCGGCCGGTCCCGGCTCAGGCGGCCCGGCCGGTTCCCTGCAGTGTGCGCGGTGAACTACTGACGACCACCCTGGAGGCGCCCCGGCTGCGCAGTTCGGAGATCAGTTCGCCGAGCGTTGCCTCATGGGCGGCATCGCAGTGCGACAGGTCGAGCGTGACAGCATATCCGGTGAGATCGCCCGGCAAGTCGGCATACGGGGGCGCGGTGGACAGTTGGTTGATGCGAAGTTTCATGTGGTGCTCCTGAAAGTGAAGGACAAAAGAAAAGGCACCCGAGGGGTTTGCCCTGGGTGCCCGAGAACGACTGGTGGTCTCAACATTCCCGGGGTGGGCCGTACTCGAAGATGTGCTTGTTCGTAGCTTCGATGACGGGGCAGCGGTGCCATGCGGGTACGGATCCGAAGAGCGCGTGAAGCTGCATCGTGGTCGTACCTTCCTGCGTGACGGTGCTGGTTGATAGCTGAGGTTACAGCACCGGTTGAGGGTTTGCACCTCGATTCACTGGGTTTGCCCGATAAACGCACATGCTTCGGGTGCATTTGTGGGAGTCGAACGTTGTTCGGTAACAGCTTGCTTTCGATATGGCGGCAAGGGAGGCGCGGTGGTGTGGAAGCTGATTCACTCGGGACTGATGTGACTCGAGTGGCAGCTGTGGAAGGAGAGTGGCGTCCGGTTCGCGACGGCGCGCCCATCCCGTTATGAAACGAACTGCGATCAAGGCCGGCGTGACCGCCTGTGTCCTGGGTGCTGCCGTGCTGATTCCTGCACAGGCGTCCGCGGAACCGGAACCTGCGGTCACCGCGACCGGCACGGAACTGGCGGGGATGACCGTGTTCCTCGATCCGGGACACCAGGGTTCGAGCGCCGGACACGACCTGGCGCAACAGGTCAACGACGGGCGGGGCAACACCAAGGACTGCCAGACGACCGGGATGACGTCGCTGGGCGGCGTCCCCGAGCACACGATCAACTGGAACGTCTCCCAGCTGGTCAAGAGCAGCCTCGAGACTCTCGGTGCGAAGGTGGTCCAGAGCCGCCAGGACGACACCGGCTGGGGCGGCTGCATCGACGAGAGAGCCCGTGCCGCAAATGAATCGAATGCCGACGTGGCGGTCAGTATTCACGCGGACTCCACCGCGGCCGGTGGTGACGCGTCCAATCACGGGTTCCACATGATTGTTCCGACACTGCCGATCCCGGACGCGAAGGCCGACGCCGCGCAGTCCGGAGGCGGGCTCGAGGCGTCCAAGATGATGCGCGACGCCTACGTCGCCGATGGCTTCGTTCCGGCCAACTATGCGGGTGTGGAGGACGGGCTGCAGAGCCGCGCCGACATCGCCGCACCCGCGCTCACGCATGTTCCGCTCGTGTTCGTCGAGATGGGCAACGGTTCCAACCCTGAGGACGCCGCCCACCTCGAGAGTGCGGACGGTCAGTTGAAGCATGCGATCGCCATCACGACGGGGGTCGTCACCTATCTGTTGACAGGCTCGTCCGCGACGCCTGGTGAGTCGCTCGCCGCGGCCACGCCCCCGGACGCCGCCGAGAAGTCGACGAGCCCGCTGCCTGATCCGAAGGCGACGAGCCCTCAGCCTGCTCCGAAGGCGACGAAGCCGGAATCGTCGGGCACATCACCCGGACTCTCCGAGTTACTCGCCTCGCTGGCACCGCTGCTCGAGGTCGACGGTCTGGACGGACTGCAGGATCTGGTCGACGACAAGACCGTCGGTGTGCTCTCGGACCTGGCCGCCACCCTCCTGTCGATGCTGACCGGTACGGGCGGAAACTAAAGCCCCGCCACCCATTTCGTGAACGGCACGGCGAACTCCTCGGAATAGGGCAGGTCCTCGACGTAGTCGGCGCCGGTGGACGGCAGGTCGCCTACATCTTTGAGGACATGGTTGGCGTCGACCATGCGCACCGATGTCAGGGCGGTGTGTGCGAGGGCCGCGTCGAGTCCGTTCACGTCGGCCACCCGCACCTGGATGTCCTTTTCGGAACAGCTGGTCAACACGGGAAATCCGGCGGGCAGCCGACCGGCCAGCTCGCGCGGGTCGAGCGCGTCCTCCTCGGCGAGGGCCCTGGCGTTGGCGGCAACGAGTCCGGCGTTCTGGAGTGGTTCGGGCAGGCCGTCCGGGATGGTTCCCGATGTCCGCAGCGATTCCACGGTGTCGGCGAGAGCGAGACGAAGTTCGTCGGCGAGTTCCACCGGCAGCTGACCGGCACCGGCGACGGCGTCGAGCTGGGCGTGGATCTGAGTGGTGAGCAGGTCGAGCAGGCGGACGCTGAGCGGTTCGAGCAACCCGACGGCACGCACGCGCGATTCGTCCGCCGAGGTGGCCAGGGCGAGAGCGACGAGCGCGCCGTCGCTGTGACCGATCACGCAGAGGCGCGACGGGTCGACGCCGGGCGCGGCGGCCAGGAAGTCGAGCCCGGCGGATGCCGCGTCGACGAAGGTGTTGAAGCCGAGGTCGCCGACCTCCTCCACTTCGTACGGCCCGAGCGCGGTCCGCCCGCTGCCGATCTTGTCGAATCGCAGGCTGACGACACCGCGTTCCTCGAGGAGATCGGCGAGAAAACGGAGGGTTCCGATGTTTCCGGGAAGGAGTGCGCTGTCGCCGTTACGGTCGGTGGGCCCGCTGCCGGCCAGCAGCAGAGCACCGGGTGCCGGCGCATCCACACCGACCGGTGTGCGGAGACTGCCGTAGTAGGTGACAGGACCGCTGTCGAAGGTGATCTCGGTGTCAGGCATGGGGACTGTCTACCAGTTTCTCCCCAAAGCTCGTGTGAAGTGGTCACAGTGGAACGAGAGCGGGACCACGGCAGCATGGACACGGAAGGAGACGCTCATGCTCGGTGCCTTGAATCAGCAGCAGATCGAGCAGGTGCTTCGAAGCGAGGTGATCGGGCGGATCGGATGTGTCGCGGAGGGGCGCGTCTACGTCGTGCCGATCACGTACGCGTACGACGGCACCTATGTGTACGGACATTCGGCGGATGGTGCGAAGCTCCGGGCGATGCGGGCCGATCCTCATGTGTGTTTCGAGGTGGAGCGCGTCGAGAACCTGGCGAACTGGCAGAGCGTCATCGCCTGGGGTGAGTTCGAGGAGTTGGAAGGGGAGGCCTCGGAGGCAGGCATGCGGGTGTTGCTCGATCGGCTGATGCCTCTGATGGCGAGTGCCACGAGCGGCCCACCGCACGGGGGACATCCTGAGGGTGCCGACGCCGGGCATGCGTCGGTGTACCGGATCAGGCTGGGTGAGCGCACGGGCAGGTTCGAAAAACGCTGATCACTCGGGGGCCGAGGCCCTTGGCCCCTCGTTTCGGGGACAACCGGCACTTCACGGACGGATCACCGCAGCGAACCGTGAGGACCAGGAATGATCCGGACTCGGGGAGGACGCACATGAACGGGTCGAGAGTCTTGTTCACGACCGTGACGGCGCTTGTTCTGGCGGTGGGGGCGGTGGGTTGCGGCACCGATGACACGTCTTCGGACGAATCCGTGTCATCGGCGACCACGTCGGTGGCCGAAGACGTGGAAACTCCAGCGGAATCGGCCGACGGCGACATCCCGATCTATCAACCTTCGAGCCTGGTCAGTCAGGCGATCGGGTCGACGGTGCTGACTTCGGCCGATCCGATCGAGAAGATCAGTGACTTCTACGTCGACGCAGTCGAGAAGGGCGGCTGGGAGACGGTGTCGAAATCTGTGACCCGATACAGCACCAATCTCACGGTGAAGAAGTCCGGACAGGGTGCCTCCATCTCCATCGCACCCAGCGGCGAAGGCACGGTGATCTCGATCAGCACCTACCCGTCTTTCTGACCGGGGACCGGGAAACCGGGGTAACGGAATACCGAACTGATCGCGAACGATGAGCATCGCTCGGGCCGACCGATGATTTCGGGGGCGTGCGCGGGTCCACAGTAGTGTCCGTATCCCTGCAAGCGCTCGGAAATCGGAATCCACCTCATCCCGGCGATCGAAAAGAGAATTCGATGTCCACCACGATCTACGTCAACCTCCCGGTCAAGGACCTCGGTAAGGCGACGGCCTTCTACGAGGCACTCGGCTACGAACTCAACCCGCAGTTTTCCGACGAGAACGCGTCAGCTGTCGTCATCAGTGAGCACATCGTCGTCATGCTTCTCGCGGAACCGTTCTTCTCCACGTTCACGAAGAAGGAGATCGCGGACGCCACCAAGACCACCGAATCCATCCTGTGCCTGTCGGCCGAGAGCCGCGAGGCGGTGGACGCCCTCGTCGACAAGGCATTCGAGTCGGGCGGGTCGCTCTCGAACGACCCGATAGACGAGGGCTTCATGTACGGCCGCAGCTTCCAGGACCCGGACGGTCACCAGTGGGAAGTCATGTGGATGGATGTCGCTGCGGCACAGGGGCAGGCGTCGTGACCGCCCAGGTAACTCCGGTGGTCGCGGAGTCGGGAACCGCGCGCAAGGTGGGGTGGATCCTGAGCGGCCTGGTCGCGGTGTTCCTGTTTTTCGACGGCGTCACCAAGGTGCTGAAGGTCGGCGAGGTCGAGAAATCGGCCGCGGAGCTGGGACTCCCGGATCACCTGATCGTCCCGATCGGGATCGTGCTGCTCGCCTGCACCGCGCTCTACCTCGTCCCTCGCACGGCACCGCTCGGCGCGGTTCTGCTCACCGGTTACCTGGGCGGGGCGACGCTCACCAACTGGCGCGTGGAGAAGCCCCTGTTCAGTACTGTGCTGTTCGCGGTCTACGTGGGAATCGTGGCCTGGGCGGGCCTCTACCTGCGCGACCGCAAGGTTCGCGAACTGCTGCCATTGCGTGCGGAGACACCTCGCTAGATCCCCCGAGCAGACCTCACACCCGGCGTTCGACCACGAGCGCCGGGCGTGAGGTCTGCGTTCTCAGGACTGTGTGTCCGCACGGGCCTTCGTCAGCGCGCCGTCGAGCCAGGGTCCCAGCACGGATGCCGGCGCGGCACCTGCCTGGCGCGCAACGACATTGCCGTGGTACAGCACGGCCAGAGTGGGGACCGCCTGCACGCTGTACCGTGCCGCCAGGGCCGGCGACTTGTCGATGTCGACCTTCACGAGTTTCACTTCGCCCGCCTTCTTCTCGGCAAGCTGGGCCAGTACCGGACTCACCATCCGACAGGGTCCGCACCAGGTTGCCCAGAAGTCGACGAGCACCGGAATCGTGGCCTGTTCGGCGCGTTCGGCGAAATCGCTGTCGGAGGCGTCGACGATCCACGGCAGGAACTTCTTGCACCGCGCGCACCGCGGCCGTCCCGTCGCAACATCGGGTACACGGTTGGTCGTGCTGCAGCCAGGGCACCGCACTGTGGTCATCGCGCACACTCCTCATTCGCCGTCGTACAGGCTCGAGCCTGCCCGAATTCAGGTTCGCGCGCCACGATGTTCCTTGGCGAGGAATCTGTGGAGCTGGTCGAACGGGTAGGTGTTGACGACTTCGCCCGGTACGGTCCAGCCGCGCTGCGCCGTCGCCACACCGAATCGAATGTAGTCGAGTTGCGGGACCGCGTGTGCATCCGTGGACACCGCGAAGCGAACACCGTGGTGATGCGCCCGCCGGACGAGGTCGCCGTCGAGATCGAGCCGGTCGGGCTGCGAATTGATCTCGAGCGCGGTCCCGGTGCGGGCTGCCGCGCGGAAGACGGCCTCGAAGTCCAGGTCGATGGGTGGCCGCGATCCGATGAGACGGCTTGTGGGATGGCCGATCACATTGACGCAAGGGTGTTCGATGGCCCGCACCACCCGGGCGGTCATCTCCGCACGGGACTGGCGGAACTGCGAGTGCACCGACGCCACCACCACGTCGAATCCGGAAAGGAACTCCTCGTCCCAGTCGAGTGAACCGTCCGGTTGGATGTTCAGTTCGGTGCCGTGCAGCAGCCGCAGACCCGCCGTGCGTTCGAGTGTCCGGATGCGCTTGCGCTGGGCCAGCGCCTTCTCCGCGGTCATGCGCTGCATGTACAGCAGCGGTGCGTGGTCGGTGATGGCGTAATACTCGTATCCGCGAGCCTTCGCTGCCGCCACCATGTTTTCGAGTGTCGCCACGCCGTCGGTCAGATCGGTGTGCGTGTGCAGGTCGCCGCGAATGTCGGCGGTTTCGAGCACGCGGGGCAACCGGCCCGCGAGGGCGGCCTCCACCTCCCCGTCGCCCTCGCGCAGCGTGGGTGGGATCCACGGCAGTCCGAGTTCCGCGTAGACCGCTTCCTCGGTGTCGGCCACGATCAGTTGTCCCGTCTCCACGTCGAACAATCCGTACTCGGACAGCTTCATCCCGGCGTGCACCGCCAGTTCACGCACTTGCACGTTGTGGGCCTTCGACCCGGTGAAATACAGCAACGCGGCACCCCACACCGACGGGTCGACCACCCGCACGTCCACCTGCACCCCGGTAGTGGTAACGATCGACGTCTTGGTGGACCCGTGTGCGAGAACCCTTGCCACCTGCGGCAACTCGACGACGGTGGTCATCACCGGCTCCGAGTCGCACGCAGCCACCAGCAGATCGATGTCGCCGACCGTGTCGCGCATCCGCCGCAGCGAACCCGCATAGGTCGCCCGCTGCACCTGCGGTACGGCCGAGATCCGCTCGAGCAGCCCCGTGGCGAGGTCCAGTCCGAAACCGAGCTGTACCCGCTCGCCGGCCGAATGTGCGTCGCGCAGCGAGGTGGCGAGGTTCTCCTCGCTCTTCTCGCCCCAGCCGCGCAGCTCGCGCAGGCGATGGTCGTGCAGGGCGTGGAGCAGTTGGTCCGTCGAGGTGATCCCCAGCTCGTCGTATACCTGGTGTGCCCGTTTGGGTCCGAGCCCGGGAACCGACAGAAGGGTGCGCAGGCCGGTGGGCACCCGGGACCGCAGTTCCACCAGTTCCGTGACCGAGCCGGTGTCGAGAAACTGGAGGATCTTACGGGCGATGTGGCTGCCTACGTTCGGGATCTTCTCGAGCTCCTTCTCGGTCAGGCCCGCCACCTCTGCGGGATGCCCGGCCACCGCCCGCGCCGCTTTCTCATAGGCGCGGACCTTGAAGGGCGCGCCGCCGGAGATCGCGAGCAGTTCGGAGTATTCCTCCAACATGCCCGCCACCGCATCGTTGGAGCGCGACATCGTCTCAACCTCCTTCGTCCTCCTATCTCACGATCGGCCCGCTGCGGCCCCAGCTGCTAGTGACCTATGGCCCCGGCCCGGGGACCGTACGGCCCTGTGGGTGCGTCCGAGCGCGCGCGAAGGTGGGCAAGATGAGCGGCGAGCCCGAGTTCGGTCCGGTGGCCGGGGCGGTGTTGCGTGAGCGGTATCTGCGCCGCGACGAGCAGGGCACAACGGTGGAGTCGCCGGGGGAGATGCTCGACCGGGCCGCCACCTTCGTCGCGAAAGCCGAGGACGGGTATGCGCCCGGGTCTTCCGCGCGGTGGGCGCGCGAGTTCTCCGCAGTGCTGCGGAGCCTGGAGTTTCTCCCGAACTCGCCTACCTTGATGAACGCCGGCACCCAGCTGGGCGTTCTGTCCGGCTGTTTCGTGCTGCCCCTGGAAGATTCGCTGCCGTCGATCTTCCGCACGCTCGGTCAGACCGCGCTCCTGCATCAGGCAGGCGCGGGCACCGGGTACACCTTCAGCCATCTGCGGCCGGAGGGAGACCGGGTGGCGAGCACCGGCGGCACCGCCAGCGGCCCGGTGTCGTTCCTGCGACTCTTCGACACCTCGGCCGGCATCATTGCGCAGGGTGGCCGACGCCGTGGTGCGTGCATGGCAGTTCTCGACGTGTCCCATCCCGACATCCACGACTTCGTGACGGCCAAAGCAGCCGCACCCGGTGAATTCCGGAACTTCAATCTCTCGGTTGCCGTCACCGACACCTTCATGCGCGCGGCCGAGAGTGGTGGTACCCATCGGCTGGTCAATCCGCGCACCGGGCGCACGGTTGCCGAGGTGCCGGCCACCGGCCTCTTCGACGCCCTCTGCACCGCCGCCCATACCAGCGGTGATCCGGGGCTGCTGTTCCTCGACGCCGTCAACCGCGCCAATCCCCTGCCGCAGCGCATCGAAGCGACCAACCCGTGTGGTGAGGTACCGCTGCTACCGTACGAATCCTGCAATCTGGGCTCGGTCAACCTCGCGCGACTCGTCGGGGCGGGCGAGGTGGACTGGAACCGGTTGACCGACGTCGTGCGGCTGGCGGTGCGGTTCCTCGACGACGTCATCGACGTCAGCCGCTATCCCTTCCCCGAACTCGACCGTGCGGCGCGGGCGACGCGCAAGATCGGGCTGGGAGTGATGGGCCTCGCCGAGCTGCTGGCCGTCCTCGGCGTTCCCTACGACAGTGAGGCGGGGATCGAACTCGCCGAGCGGATCTTCCGGCACATCGAGCGCACCGCGCATGCGGCGTCGGCGGAACTGGGCGTCGCTCGTGGGGTGTATCCGAAGGCAGGCGAGAGCCGATTCGCCCGCTACCGGAAGCTCCGGAACGCGCAGGTCACGTCGGTGGCGCCGACCGGCACTCTCTCCTTGATCGCCGGCACCACCTCGGGAATCGAGCCGATATTCGCGATCGTCTACGACCGCGAGGTGCTCGGCCGGCATGTGCGGGAGACCAACAGCAGTTTCGAGCGGCTCGCCCGTGCCCGCGGCTGCTACGACGACGAACTGCTCGCCGACATCGCCCGGACCGGCGGTGTGCGGGGCAACGAGCAGGTTCCCGAGGATCTGCGGGAGGCCTTCCCGACGGCGCTCGAGATCGCGCCCGAATGGCATCTGCGGATGCAGGCGGCGGCGCAACGTCACGTGGACGCCGCGGTGTCGAAGACGGTGAACCTGCCCGAGTCGGCTACCGTCGCCGGCGTCCGCGATCTCTATCTGACTGCCTGGCACTCCGGGGTAAAGGGCATCACGGTCTACCGGTACGGCAGTACTGCGGGACAGGTCCTCTCGCTCAGCGCTCCGGATCCGGAAGCGGCCGGCTGTACGGTCTGTGAATTTTGAGAGCGGGGATTGCGTGGCTGGCGCGAACTCGACATGCTCATTCGAGAGGAGCAGCCAGTTCGTCGTACCGATCTATCAGCGCGCCCCAGAGCCGCCGAACCGCCGGAGACCCACTCGCCTCCGGTAACAGCAAGTCCCACACATCGATCGGCGGGAGGCCGACGCCGTGCCATCACTGCTAGCGGACACATCCGCTCATCCGAGGACCCGGCCGGTCACAAGCAACGGGGTCTGCGCCGGGTATAGGTTCGTAGTTGTTACGCCAACGACTCTCGATTGACGAGGTGACCGATGACCACCGCAGACGCTCCCACCCAGACCGCGACCACCATGCCCCGAATCGGCGAACCTGCACCCGCATTCACTGCCGTGACCACGCAGGGGGAGATCAGCTTTCCCGGCGACTACCAGGGCAAGTGGGTGATCTTCTTCTCCCACCCGGCCGACTTCACCCCCGTGTGCACCAGCGAATTCATCACGTTCGCCTCGATGCAGGACGACTTCCGCAGGTACAACACCGAACTCGTCGGACTGTCGGTCGACGGCCTCTACAGCCACATCGCGTGGCTGCGCACCATCAAGGACAAGATCACGTTCAACGGCATGAGCAACGTCGAGGTGACGTTCCCGCTCATCGAGGACATCACGATGGAGGTGGCCCGCAAGTACGGCATGATCATGCCGGGCGAAGACTCCACCAAGGCCGTGCGCGCGGTGTTCGTGATCGACCCCGCCGGGATCATCCGCACGATCATCTACTACCCGCTGAGCATGGGCCGCAACTTCGATGAGCTGCTCCGCGTGATCAAGGCGTTGCAGACCGCCGACGCGTTCGGGGTGGCCACGCCCGCCGATTGGCGTCCTGGCGACCGCGTGATCGTCCCGACCGCCGGCTCGTGCGGGGTCGCGGCGGACCGCATGGCCGGCGCGGAGGAAGGCGTCGAGTGCGAGGACTGGTTCTTCTGCACCAAGGCGATCAGCGAGGACGATGTCGAGAAGGCCATCCGCGCCGACTAGCGTCTCATCCGTTCCGAGGTGTCCGGATCCCGGGTGCGGCCCGATCCGTACACCGCGAACCGTGGCCTCCTGCGGCGGCTCAACGGTGGAACGAACCCGGTCAGCTCTCGCTGGTGTCGGAGCGCGTTCGGCATCGCGTGAGCGTCGCAGGGGCCAACCGGTCGCCGATTTGCGAGAACCC
Organism: Rhodococcus sp. (in: high G+C Gram-positive bacteria); assembly: GCF_049286785.1. Lineage (GTDB taxonomy): Bacteria > Actinomycetota > Actinomycetes > Mycobacteriales > Mycobacteriaceae > Rhodococcus_F. The sequence goes on from NZ_JBAQEO010000207.1 coordinate 15,879, forward strand.
TCGTAACTTGGAGTGGTGACGTCAACGGAACACAGACCAGCCACCCTCGGCGAACTCCGCGAGTCGGGCCACATCCAGCGCACCGTCAAGGAAGAGATCCGCGACAACCTGCTCGCGGCCCTGCGTGATGGGCGCGATCCGTGGCCGGGAATCGTCGGGTTCGAGGAGACGGTGGCGCCGCAACTCGAGCGCGCACTCATCGCTGGTCACGATGTTGTTCTCCTCGGTGAGCGCGGCCAGGGCAAGACCCGTCTGCTGAGGACCCTGTATCTGCTCCTCGACGAATGGACGCCGGTCATCGCCGGGTCCGAACTCGGGGAACATCCCTTCGAACCGATCACCCCTGCGTCGATTCGACGGGCAGGGGAACTGGGTGAGGAACTCCCCGTCGCATGGAAGCACCGCAGTGAGCGGTACTCGGAGAAGCTCGCCACCCCCGATACGTCCGTGGCGGACCTCGTCGGTGACGTCGATCCCGTCAAGGTTGCGGAAGGACGTAGCCTCGGGGATCCGGAGACCATCCACTTCGGTCTCGTACCTCGCGCCCACCGCGGCATCGTGGCCATCAACGAATTGCCCGACCTGGCCGAACGCATCCAGGTGTCGCTGCTCAACGTGATGGAGGAACGCGACATCCAGGTGCGCGGCTACACGTTACGTCTTCCGCTGGACGTTCTTCTCGTGGCCAGCGCCAACCCCGAGGACTACACCAACCGCGGGCGCATCATCACGCCCCTGAAGGACCGCTTCGGTGCCGAGATCCGGACGCATTACCCGATGCGCCTCGACGACGAGGTGGCGGTCATCGTTCAGGAAGCTCACCTGTCCGCCGAGGTTCCCGAGTATCTCCTCGAGATCCTCGCCCGGTTCACCCGGCTGCTGCGCGAATCCACGTCCGTCGATCAGCGGTCGGGGGTGTCGGCGCGGTTCGCGGTGGCGGGGGCCGAGACCGTCAGCGCCGCCGCGGTACACCGGGGCGCCGTTCTCGGTGAGGCGGATCCGGTGGCGCGGCCCGTGGATCTCGACACCGTCGTCGATGTCCTCCGCGGGAAGGTGGAGTTCGAATCGGGTGAGGAGGGCCGCGAGATCGAGGTTCTCGAGCATCTGCTCCGCCGTGCCACCGCCGACACCGTCCGCTCGAGGCTGGGCGGTATCGACCTGGGCCCACTGGTGGCTGCCGTCGAACACGGCGACCCGGTGGTCACGGGCGAGCGGGTCACGGCGAAAGCGCTGTTGAACGAGCTCCCCGAACTCGATGTGCTCGACGAAGTGGCCGACCGCGTGGGTGCCGTATCCGACGGCGAGCGCGCCGCGGCAGCGGAGCTCGCGCTCGAGGGGCTGTATCTGGCGCGCCGGATCTCGAAGAACCCGGACACCAACGGGCAGACGGTGTACTCGTAATGTCTCGCAATGCACGGTACGGCCCCTATCAGGGTGGTGATCCGCTGGCGCCGCCGGTGGATCTGCGTGAGGCACTGGCCGCGATCGGTGAGGATGTGCTCGGTGGCAGTTCGCCCAGTCGGGCGCTGCGGGAACTGCTCCGCCGCGGCAACCGTGACATGCGGGGCCTGGACGACCTTGCGGCCGAGGCGAACCGCCGTCGGCGTGAACTGCTGAAGCGGAACAATCTGAACGGCACGCTCGAAGAGGTACGTGAACTTCTCGATCGGGCTGTGCTCGAGGAACGCAAGACGTTGGCCCGTGCCCTCGATGACGATGCGCGTTTCTCCGAGATGCGGCTGGCGGAACTGCCGCCGTCCACTGCTCTGGCCGTGCAGGAACTGGCCGATTACGAATGGCGCAGCTCGCAGGCCCGTGAGGACTATGAGAAGATCCGCGACCTGCTCGGCCGGGAAATGCTCGATCAACGGTTCGCGGGCATGAAACAGGCACTCGAAGGTGCCACGGACGAGGACCGGCAGCAGATCCGCGAGATGCTCGAGGATCTGAATGCACTGCTGGACAAGCACTCCGGTGGCGCGGACACGCAAGAAGACTTCGACGAGTTCATGGACAAGCACGGCGAGTACTTTCCGGAGAACCCGCGCAACGTCGAGGAACTGCTCGATTCGCTGGCCCAGCGCGCAGCGGCCGCGCAGCGACTGCGCAACTCGCTGTCGCAGGAACAACGCGACGAACTGGACGCGTTGGCGCAGCAGGCATTCGGGGACCCGTCGTTGCTGGGCCAGCTGGACAGGCTCGATCAGCATCTGCGAGCCGCCCGTCCGGGTGAGGACTGGCAGGGCGCGCAACGGTTCCGCGGCGACGACGGCATGGGTCTGGGCGAGGGTACCGGTGCCTTGCAGGACATCGCCGAACTCGAGTCGCTGGCGCAGCAGTTGTCGCAGCAGTACGCGGGGGCTCAGCTCGACGACATCGATCCCGAAGCCCTCGAGCGCCAGTTGGGTCCGGAGGCGGCCGCCGATGCGCGCACCCTCTCGGATCTCGAGAAGGCGTTGCGCGAGCAGGGGTTCTTCGATCGCGGCGCGGACGGGCAGTGGCGGCTGTCGCCGAAGGCGATGCGTCAGCTCGGGCAGACGGCGCTGCGTGATGTCGCGCAGCAGTTGTCTTCACGAGGCGGCGAACGGGACACCCGCCGGGCGGGGGCGATGGGTGAGCTGACGGGCGCGTCGCGGGAGTGGGTGTTCGGGGACACCGAGCCGTGGGACGTCACCCGGACGATCACCAACGCCGTGCTGCGTGAGCCGGGCCGCGTCCCTGTTCGCTTGTCCGTGTCGGACGTGGAGGTGATGGAGACCGAGCAGCGGTCCCAGGCCGCGGTTGCGTTGCTCGTGGACACCTCGTTCTCGATGGTGATGGAGGGGCGGTGGGTGCCGATGAAGCGCACGGCCCTCGCCCTGAATCACTTGATCTCCACGCGTTTTCGCAGCGACGAACTGCAGCTCATCGCGTTCGGCCGGCACGCGCAGGTGTTGACGCCCTCGGAGTTGGCCGGACTGGACGGGGCGTGGGACCAGGGCACCAACCTGCACCACGCGTTGTTGCTCGCCGCCCGTCATCTGCGCCGCCATCCCAATGCCCGGCCGGTGGTTCTCATCGTCACCGACGGTGAGCCCACAGCACATCTGGAGCCGGACGGGTTCGCCTACTTCGACTATCCGCCGAGCGCCCGGACGCTGGGTTTCACGGTGCGCGAACTCGATACGCTTGCCCGCCTCGGTGCCCATGTCACGTTTTTCCGGCTCGGTGAAGACCCGGGTCTGGCACGGGTGGTGGACCGGATGGCCGAACGGGTGGCGGGCCGTGTCGTCGCCCCCGGACTCGACGGTCTCGGTGCCGCCGTCGTGAGCGACTACATGCGTCGTCGGCACTGATCGCGGGTGTGTACGGCTTGCCAGGTGGAGATCGCTGCGGTGCCGAGCAGTCCGCCCGTGACCGCGAAGATGGCGCCGGTGCCCGCGATTCCAGCCACCGTGCCGGCCACCAGTGGGATGAGAACCTGACCCAGCCGGTTCCCGGTGAGGCGGAGGGAAAGCGCGGCCGCCCGATTGTCGTCGGAGACGAGTCCGGTCACCCAGGTCATGGTCAGTGGCTGGCCCGCGCCCCAGAAGAATCCGGCCACGACGAGAAGAAGAGCCATCACCACCGGGTTCGGGACGAACGGCAACAACGCGGTGGGCAATGCCGAGCACAGAGTCGCGGAGACCAGGAGCCGTTGGCGGGGTACCCGCTTCAGGAG
>NZ_JBAQEO010000208.1:0-11854 GCF_049286785.1 Rhodococcus sp. (in: high G+C Gram-positive bacteria)
AAAATTTGGCACTGACATTCATCGACACACTGTTGAGTTCTCAAAGAACACGCACACACCATCACCACCAGCAACACACACCAGCCGATCCGGGGCAACTCTCCCAGTCTATCCGATCAACCACACCAGCGCAAACCAGCGAGCCGAACCAAAAAAACCGGGACGAAGCACAACCATACAAGCCACTGTGACTCCGGATTACCAGGCGCCCTACGTCCAACCTCGTGTCCCCGACCTTGCAGCCGGGGTTGGTGTCCGTGTCGCTCTGACTTGGAATAAGTTACGCGAAAGCAAACCCCTTGCCAAACCGCCAGGTCAGCGCGTCCGATCCCGGCGTTCCCGCTGGTCAACCCGGGGCGCCGCTCCCCCTCGGCGATATCGACACTCCCCCTCGGCGCTGTGATGCGCGACACCACACCGCGGGCTCTCGGGCTTACCCAGAGGTGGACGTGGCTCGAGAGTCAAGACTCGCTACCCACCCGTTCGATCTGTCCCCCCAGATTCTGAAGAATCTCGACGAAGTACGGGTAACCACGATCGATGTGAAAAACGTCGTGCACTTCGGTCACCCCGTCGGCGACGAGACCTGCCAGGACAAGGCCGGCACCCGCCCTGATATCCGAGGACCAGACCGGCGCGCTCGACAGCAGCGGGATCCCGCGAATCACCGCGTGGTGACCATCGGTACGTGCATCGGCACCCAGCCGGATCATCTCCTCGACAAAGCGAAACCGTGCCTCGAAGACGTTTTCGGTGATCATCGAGGTGCCCTCCGCAATCGCGGCAAGACCGATAGCCATCGGCTGAAGATCGGTGGGGAACCCCGGGTAAGGCAGCGTGGCGAAGTTGACCGCTGTCGGCCGCTCCCTCTGGACAACCCGGAATCCGTCCGCCTCGACGGTGACCTCGGCACCTGCCACCCGAAGCTTGTCCAGGACCAGACCGAGGTGTTTGGGGTTGACTCCGCGAACCCTCACGTCGCCGCGAGTCATCGAGGCGGCGATCCCCCACGTCGCCGCCACGATGCGGTCGCCGATGACACGGTGAGTGGTCGGCTCGAGTTTGGTGACACCGTGAATCGTCAAGGTGGACGTGCCGGCACCGCGAACCTTTGCACCCATCTGATTCAGCATGTTGCACAGATCGACGATCTCCGGCTCACGAGCCGCGTTGTCGATCACGGTCTCGCCGTTCGCAAGAACAGCGGCCATCAAAATGTTCTCGGTAGCACCCACCGACGGAAAGGCGAGTCTGATGTTCGCGCCGTGCAGATCGTCCGCCTCAGCAACGACACAACCATGCTCGATGGTGCTGTGCGCACCGAGCAACCGCAGACCGGACTGGTGCATGTCGAGTGGTCTCGACCCGATCGCGTCACCACCGGGAAGCGCAACCACGGCCCGCCGGCATCGCGCAACCAACGGTCCGAGAACGCACACCGAGGCGCGAAACTGGCGCACCGCAGCGAAATCCGCATGATGCTTCGGTTCCGCCGGGGTAGTGATGCGGACAACGGAACCCTCGAGTTCCACGTCACAACCGAGGCCGCGCAGAACTTCGGCCATCAGGGGGACATCGAGGATGTCGGGACAATTGGTGACAACCGTCGTGCCCTCGGCCAGCAACGCAGCCGCCATCAGCTTCAGAACGCTGTTCTTCGCGCCCCCCACAGACACTTCACCCTCGAGGCGGTTACCGCCGGTGACAAGAAAGCGTTCGCTCACAGACAACAGCCTAGAGCCAGAGAGGTCGACCACGGAGGCCGGTACCGTAACCCGTATGGCCGTTCATCTCACGAAGATCTACACCCGTACCGGCGACGACGGGACGACGGGACTCAGCGATTTCTCCCGTGTATCGAAGAATGATCCACGACTGATCGCTTATGCGGACTGCGACGAAGCGAACGCTGCAATCGGCGTCGCCTTGGCGCTGGGCGATCCGCCGAAAGAGATCACGGCGATCCTGCGCCAGATCCAGAATGATTTGTTCGATGCAGGCGCGGATCTTTCCACTCCCGTTGTCGACGAGCCCAAGTACCCGCCGCTGCGGATCACCGATGACTACATCGATCGCCTCGAAGCATGGTGCGACGAGTTGAACGAACAACTCGAACCACTGAATTCTTTCATTCTTCCCGGTGGAACCGTATTGGGCGCCCTGCTGCACGTGGCCCGGACCGTGACACGGCGGGCTGAGCGGTCTGCCTGGGCGGCGGTCGACGCGCACCCGGAGGACACCGGCGCACTGCCGGCGAAGTACCTCAACCGGCTATCCGACCTGCTCTTCATCATTGGCAGACTGGCGAATCCCGGAGGAGACGTGCTTTGGCGGCCGGGAGCGGGCAGAGCCTGATCAGAGGCGGCGGCCCCGAACCGATCGGCCGGAGGGTCGTGACTCGACCCAGGACAGGAATGCGGTCGCCGCTCCCGCATCGAGCGCGATTTCATAGCCCTTGTCCCGGTCCTTGACCGACAGGATGACTATTTCGTGGCTCATGATGTCGAATTCGGACCCGACGGGTTTCCGTCGGCACTCGACCTCGATGCCCTGCCGTTCGATTCTGGAATCGGGGCCGGGGCGCAGGCTGGACAGTTTGTAGAAGACGAGTGAACCTTCGCCATATCGGATGACGCCGTGACGCCATCCGGTGTCCCCCACGGCAGGCGTCACGCGGAGGATCGCCGCGGTACCACCGCGGCGCAGAACTGACAGTCGATACAGAAAGACCGCGACGAAAGCTGCGAGCAGCACCACCAGAATGATCAACAAACTCATTCCGATAGTCACTGTTCGTCGGCTCCGTCGCGGTCTCTCACGTACAGTCTAAGCGCGCTCGACGGCCCGCAGCTGACCCTTGGCGACAGCAATCGCCTCGAGGTCCTCCGGGTTTTCGGCAAGCACAGCCTTGGCTGCGTCGACGTCGATGTCCTCGGCCATGTCCGCAGACTCGGCGAGGATCGTGACTGTCTGCGCGGTCACGGACAGGAATCCGCCGTGCACTGCGGCGACGACACGCTCACCATCGGTGGTCGTGATCGCGACCACGCCACCTTCGACGAGCTGTCCGAGAACTGGCTCATGCCCAGGCATGACACCGATTTCACCCTCGGTCGTCTGCGCACTGACGAGAGACGCCGAACCAGACCACAACCGTCGTTCGACAGCGACAAGTTCCACGGTCATCTCAGCCATCGTCGACTACTTCCCGGCGATCTTCTTGGCTGCAGCCTCGACGTCGTCGAGTCCACCGCAGCTGTTGAACGCCTGCTCGGGCAGGTGATCGAGCTCGCCCTTGCAGACGCGGTCGAACGCCTCGATGGTGTCGCGCAGCGGCACCACAGAACCGGGCTCACCGGTGAACTTCTCTGCAACGATGAAGTTCTGGCCGAGGAACTTCTGCAGGCGGCGGGCCCTGCCGACGAGGACCTTGTCCTCTTCCTGCAGCTCGTCCATACCGAGGATCGCGATGATGTCCTGCAGTTCCTTGTACTTCTGCAGGATTCGCTTGACCTCGTTGGCAACCCGGAAGTGCTCGGCGCCGACGATGCCGGGCTCGAGAATCCGGGAAGTGGAGGTGAGCGGGTCCACAGCCGGGTAGATACCCATCTGCGAAATCGGACGCGAAAGCTCGGTGGTGGCGTCGAGGTGCGCGAACGTGGTAGCGGGCGCCGGGTCGGTGTAGTCATCGGCGGGGACGTAGATCGCCTGCAGCGAGGTGATCGAACGGCCGCGGGTCGACGTGATCCGCTCCTGCAGCTCACCCATCTCGTCGGCCAGGGTCGGCTGGTAACCGACGGCCGAGGGCATACGACCGAGCAGGGTCGACACCTCGGAACCTGCCTGGGTGAATCGGAAGATGTTGTCGATGAACAGAAGCACGTCCTGGCCCTGAACATCGCGGAAGTACTCCGCCATGGTCAGCGCGGACAGGGCGACCCGCATACGCGTTCCCGGCGGCTCGTCCATCTGACCGAAGACAAGGGCGGTGTCCTGGAGGACGCCCATCTCTTCCATCTCGAGGTGAAGGTCGGTGCCCTCACGGGTGCGCTCACCGACACCCGCGAACACCGAGGTACCGGAGAACTCACGCGCGATACGGGTGATCATCTCCTGGATCAGAACGGTCTTGCCGACACCGGCACCACCGAACAGTCCGATCTTTCCACCCTTGACGTACGGGGTGAGGAGGTCGATGACCTTGATACCGGTTTCGAGGATCTCGGTCTTGCCCTCGAGCTGATCGAAGGCCGGTGGCTTGCGGTGGATGCCCCACTGCTCGCCGTCCCGACCGAGGCCGGGGGTGTCGAGGCAATCGCCGAGGGCGTTGAACACGTGGCCCTTGACGACGTCGCCGACGGGAACCGAGATCGGCTTGCCCGTGTCGGACACCGAGGTGCCGCGGATCAGGCCGTCGGTGGGCTGCATCGACACTGTGCGCACCAGGTTGTCGCCGAGGTGCTGTGCGACCTCGAGGGTGAGCGTCTTGGCCACCGTGGGGAGCGCGATCTCGGCGTGCAGTGCGTTGAAGAGTTGAGGAACAGCGCCACGCGGGAATTCAACGTCCACGACGGGACCGATGACCCGCACGACGCGGCCGGCCACGAACGAGTCCGCGCCTGCCCCGTTGGTTTCGGTTACTGCTGCGGTCATTGCTTAGTCACTTCCTGCGCTCGAGGCAAGCGCATTTGCGCCGCCGACGATCTCGCTGATTTCCTGGGTGATCTGGGCCTGGCGAGCCTGGTTTGCCTGACGGCTCAGGGTTTCCACCAGTTCGTTTGCGTTGTCCGTCGCGGCCTTCATAGCGGTACGACGGGCGGCCGACTCCGACGCCGCGGCATCGAGCAGCGATGCGAAGATGCGGGTGCTGATGTACTTCGGCAGCAGGGCGCCGAGCAACTTGTCGGCTTCCGGCTCGAAGTTGTATCCGGCGACCGGCTCGGTGCTCGACCGTCCGTGACCGTTCGACAGCATGTCCTCACCGAGTTCGATGATCTCCTCGGAGACCGTGACCTCCAGCGGAGCCATCCGCCGGACCTCGGGGCTCTGGGTGAGCATCGACACGAACTTGGTGTAGACGATGTGCAACTCGTCGACGCCCTCGATGGTGCCTTCGCCGTTCGGCGCCGGCACCTCGGATCCGGAGCCGGCCATGAAGAGATCCACCAGGTGGCGGCTGGCCTTGGCGGCGTCTGCATAGCCCGGATCCTGTGAGAATCCGGTCCAGGCGCCGCCCAGGTCGCGGTCGCGGAAGGTGAAGTAGCCGAGGCCCTTGGCACCGAGCACATAGACGACCGGGTCCTTGCCCTCGCTGCGCAGCAGCGAGAACAGCTCCTCGGCCTCTTTGAGGACGTTGGAGTTGTAACCGCCACACATACCCCGGTCACTGGTGACGACCAGTACTGCGGCGCGCTTCGGGTTCGCCCGCTCGTTGAGCAACGGGTGATCGAGCGACGACGAGGCGCTCGCCAGCTCCGTGAGGACCTTGGTGATCTCCTCGGCGTACGGCTTGGACGCAGCCACGCGGGCCTGAGCCTTGGTGATGCGCGAGGTCGCGATCAGCTCCTGGGCCTTCGTGATCTTCTTGGTCGAGTTGACCGACTTGATGCGAGACCTCAGCTCGAGAATGCTTGCCATCGATCGATCACTCTCCCTTCGTGTTTCGCAGCGTCATGGTCACGGCGCTCACTTGGTGACGGTGGTGCGCTTGACGGTGACCTTTTCCTGGCCCACCTCGCCAGCGGGAAGGGCTTCGGCCTCGGCTTCGTTCACGACCCGGCTTCCGTCGGATGCGATGAAGCCTTCCTTGAACTTGTTTGTGGCCTCGACCAGCGCAGCAGCGTTCTCGGAGTCCAGAGCCTTGCCGCCCTTGATGTTCTCGTAGACGCCGGATGCGTTGCGGTGCAGGTCCTCGAGGAGCTCGGTCTCGAAGCGACGGACGTCACCGACGGGCACGCTGTCGAACACGCCTTCACCGGCGAGGTAGATCGACACGATCTGGTCCTCGACGGCGATGGGGCTGTACTGATCCTGCTTGAGCAGCTCCACGAGGCGAGCACCACGCTCGAGCTGGGCCTTGGAAGCAGCATCCAGATCCGAGGCGAACGCGGAGAACGCCTCGAGCTCACGGAACTGAGCAAGCTCCAGACGAAGCGAACCGGAAACCTTCTTCATGCCCTTGGTCTGCGCGGCGCCACCGACTCGGGACACCGAGATACCGACGTTGATCGCGGGACGGACGCCCTTGTTGAACAGGTCGGACTCGAGGAACACCTGACCGTCGGTGATGGAGATGACGTTGGTCGGGATGTACGCGGAGACGTCGTTCGCCTTGGTCTCGATGATCGGCAGAGCCGTCAGCGAACCGCCGCCGAGTGCGTCGGACAGCTTGGCCGACCGCTCCAGCAGACGGGAGTGCAGGTAGAACACGTCGCCGGGGTATGCCTCGCGTCCCGGCGGGCGACGCAGCAGCAGCGAGATCGCACGGTAGGCCTCGGCCTGCTTGGTGAGGTCGTCGAAGACCACCAGGACATGCTTGCCCTGGTACATCCAGTGCTGGCCGATCGCGGAGCCGGTGTACGGAGCGAGCCACTTGAAGCCGGCGGAATCCGAGGCCGGGGCGGCGACGATGGTGGTGTACTCCATCGCGCCCTGCTCCTCGAGGGCAGCCTTGACGCCCGCGATGGTGGAGCCCTTCTGGCCGATCGCGACGTAGATGCAGCGAACCTGCTTCTTCTCGTCGCCGGACTCCCAGTTGGCCTTCTGGTTGAGGATCGCATCGACGCAGACTGCCGTCTTGCCCGTCTTGCGGTCGCCGATGATCAGCTGGCGCTGCCCGCGTCCGATCGGGGTCATGGCGTCGATGGCCTTGATGCCGGTCTGGAGCGGCTCCTCGACGGGCTGACGCTCGAGAACCGATGCGGCCTGCAGCTCGAGAGCGCGGGTCTCGTTGCTCTCGATGTCGCCGAGGCCGTCGATCGGCTGGCCGAGCGGGTTCACGACACGGCCGAGGAAGGCGTCGCCGACGGGTACCGACAGCACGTCGCCGGTCCGCTTGACTTCCTGGCCTTCCTGAATGTGCTCGTAGTCGCCCAGGATGACGGCACCGATTTCGGTGGCATCCAAGTTGAGCGCGACGCCCAGAATTCCGCCGGGGAACTCCAGCAGTTCGTTGGCCATCGCCGACGGCAAGCCACTGACGTGCGCGATGCCATCGCTGGTGTCGGTCACAAGGCCGACCTCCTCGCGGGAGGCCTCCGGGGAGTAGCTCGCGGTGTAGTTCTCGATCGCACTACGGATCTCGTCGGAGGAGATCGTCAGCTCCGCCATGTTTTTCCTGCTCTCGGTGTCTGGTCTTCGAAAAGAGTCTGGGTATGTGTTCTGTTGCGGACTACTTGAGGGACTTCCGGAGCGCTGCGAGACGTCCCGCTGCGCTGCCGTCGATCACCTCGTCGCCCACCCGGACGACCATTCCGCTGAGGAGTTCAGGATCGACCACCACGTGAACCGTCACCTGCTTGCCATAGGTTCGGGCGAGGGTGGCGGTCAGCCGATCCGTCTGCTCGCTGGTGAGCGCAGCAGCACTGCGCACCTTGGCGACAACGGTTTCCCGTTGTGCTGCAGCCAGATTCGACAGCGCGTCGAAGGCATCCGCGGGTGCGGACTTCTTCAACCGGCCCACTGTCTGAATGGCGAGCGCTTCGGTGATCGCAGTGACCTTGCCGTACAGCAATTTCGAGAGCAGGTCACGCTTGCCCTTCGCAGGCACGGAACGGTCGGACAGCGCCTGCTCGAGCTGCGCATCTCCCGCCACGATTCGGCCGAGACGAAAGAGTTCGTCCTCGACCGTGTCGAGCTGTCCCTGATCGGCGGCTGCCTTCAGCAGCGACTCCCGACCAAGGAGTACCAGCGAGTTGAGCAGGTCGGAGACGGCGGACCAGTCCTGGCCCACCGCCGCCTTCAGGGTAGCGAGTGTTCCCGCGGAGACCTTGGCGCCGAACACCTGCTCGGCCAGACCTTCGCGAGCGGTTCCCGCCATCGAGGTGTCCGACAGAGCACTGCGCAGAGTGCGCTGATCGTCCAGGGTCTCGATGACCGAGAACAGCTCGGCCCCGATCTGGGCTGCGACCGCTGCGCCCTCTCCGACGGAGGCGGACCCCAGGGCCGAAGACAACGCAGACCGGGTCTGCGTCAAGGCCTCACGGCTCGCTGCGTACATGGTGCTCACTTCCCTGCTGCGGAATTTGCGCCGACGGTATCGAGCTCACTCAGGAAACGGTCGATGGTGCCGGACCGCTTGACGTCGTCGGAGAGGGACTCCCCGATGACCTTCTCTGCAAGATCGACCGCGGTGCGGCCGAGCTCTCCACGGAGTTCGGTCACGATCTGCTGACGCTGAGCGACCAGCTGGTTGTGGCCCGCGGCCACGATACGGTCGCTTTCTTCCTGAGCCTGTGCCTTCATCTCGGCGATGATCTGCTGCCCCTGGGTGCGCGCATCCTCACGGATCTGCGCAGCTTCGGTGCGAGCCTCGGCGAGCTGAGCACGGTACTGCTCGAGTGCTGCCTTTGCTTCGGCCTGGGCTTCTTCGGCCTTCTTGATGCCGCCTTCGATCTGCTCGGTTCGCTCGGCAAGCACCTTCTGGAACATCGGAAGGACGTACTTCCAGAAGACGAAACCGACGATGGCCAGGCAGACGAGCGACCAAACGATGTCATACGTCGCGGGGAGGAGAGGATTATGCTCTTCCTCTGCCGCGAGCAATACGATGTTGGTTGCCATGATTCGGTCTTAGAAGATGAAGCCGGCGACGAGGCCGATCAACGCGAGGGCTTCGGTGAAGGCAATACCGAGGAACATCGTGGTACGGACCTGTCCGGCCATCTCGGGCTGGCGGACCATGCCCTCGATCGCCTTACCGACAACGATGCCCACGCCGATGCCGGGGCCGATCGCGGCGAGGCCGTAGCCGATGGCTCCGAAGCCCGTCGAGTTGGTCTCCTGGACAGCTTCCTGAGCAAGGTAGGCGAGGCTCATGGTGTTCCGTTCCCTTTCTGTTGACCTCCGCCGGAGTCGGCGTGAGGCTCAGTTCTTGGTGTAGCTGGTCGTGAAATCTGTGGTGTTAGTGCGAATCCGCGTGGAGCGCCAGATCGATGTACACGGCGGTCAGCAGCGCGAAGACGTAAGCCTGCAGCGCGATGACCAGAAGTTCGAAGAAGGTCATCGCGATACCGGCAGCGAGTGATGCCACACCGAACACGGCCTGGAAGCCACCCGAGGTGAAGAAGAAGAACTGGGTGGCGCTGAAGAACAGCACCAGCAGGATGTGGCCGGCCAGCATGTTGGCCATGAGACGAACCATGAGCGTGAACGGCCGGAGGATGAACGTCGAGATGAACTCGATCGGAACAAGCAGGAAGTGCAGTGGAAGCGGAACCCCCGGGACCACGATGCTGCTCTTCACGTACTTGAAGAATCCGTACTTCTTGATGCCCACGTAGTTGAAGACGACGTACGCGAGTGCAGCCAGCACCAGCGGCATGCCGATACGAGCGTTGGGCGAGATGTTGATGAACGGGATGACGCTGCCGAGGTTACTGGCGAGCACCAGGAAGAAGATGGTGGTGAGGACTGGAAGGAAGCGTTTTCCCTGTTCCTTGCCCAGAATGTCCTCCGCGATGTTGATGCGGACGAAGTCCAGTGCTATTTCGCCGGCGTTCTGGATGCCGCGGGGCACGATCTTCGGGCTGCGCATCGCGATGACGAAGAACAGCATCATCAGGCCGGAGAGCAGGATGCGAACCAGCATCAGGCGGTCGAGTTCGAACGGAGTCCCCTCGAACAGCACCGCAGGCGGGTAGAAGTCGTTCAGGGAAGGCGCGTGGAATTCTCCAGCGGCCAAAGTGATGACGCTCAGCGTTCTCTCCCGTAGTCGGTCCGCAGCCATAGTTGACTGCGGTTCGATCGGACATTGACGATCAAACAAGTCGACAAGTTCGACTCGCGTATTCGTCAGCTGCAGAGAACCTGAAACAGTGTTCCGCGTCTGTCGGTGTCGGCGACTCTCGTCGACTCGATGACCCTGGTAATTGCGGTCATCTATCAGCGTGCAATACCGGCAAGCAACTCACTCGCGGCGCCATTGCTCTCGCTTGACCCAGACCTTATCAAGTCATCTACGACGTTGTGTAGACGGGGTCAGCGAGAATTCAATTATCACTACATCTCGTAGTACTACTACCGGTCGGGTTCCGCAGATCCCGCGCCGCCCGGTGTCCGAGGTTCGACGTAAGGCACCTTCGTCGCCAGCACCCCAAAGGTTTCAGCGCCCAGCACGATCACCAACGACAACACCATGACCAGCACCAATGCCGTCGAATCGTAGAAGTCGAGGGGTTTGAGTACCGCCAGCACCACGATCGCGAGAATCATCTTCAACAGCCAGGTCCCGAGCAGCACCGCACCTGCGGTCACAGCCGGCAGTTTTGCGGTGAACAGAACCCCGAGCGCTGTGAACAGGATGAAGCCGCCACCTACCGCAGCGCCGAGCAGCACACCGTAGAGACCCGGCTTTCCGGCCAGCAACGCTGCGACGATCGAGCCCACGACCGCCAGAACGAGCAGTCCGAGAACTCCGTAGCGGACGGCGGCCCGGAGCGAGGCGGTCTGGTCGGGGACAGGAGCAGCATTGAACGTCACGGTCGCCAAGGGTAGTGGATGCGTGGCGTCAACGGTCCTGCTGCTGGCCGCGGATGGACGGCACAACCGTGACCACCAGGGCAAATACCAGTCCACCGGCCACCAGAAGAACCACTACTCGACGGTCGAACAGTGCTGACCCGACAGCGCCGAACGCCAGAACACCCACCCACAAATAGATCAAGAGGACCACTCTGCGGTGGGAGTGCCCGATCTGCAGCAGACGGTGGTGGAGGTGCATCTTGTCCGGGCTGAACGGGCTCACTCCGGCGCGGGTGCGCCGGACTATGGCCAGGAGCAGGTCGAGAATCGGAATGAACATGACCGCCCCGACGAGGAGAAGCGGCGAGAGCAGCCCGAGAAGGTCCCGGGTGCCGTATGCGGTGAGAGGGATCCGCCCGGAGGCACTGGTCGAGATGGCCGCGAGCATCAGCCCGATCAACATCGATCCCGAATCGCCCATGAAGATGCGGGCGGGCTGGAAATTGTGGGGCAGGAATCCGAGGCAGGCGCCGGCCAGGGCGGCAGCGATCAGGGCGGGCGGATAGACGCTGACATCTCCGCCCTGATCGTGGAGAAGCCCGACCGAGAAGACACAAATCGCCAGTGACGAAATGAGGCCGAGGCCCGCAGCAAGACCGTCGAGGCCGTCGACGAAGTTCATGGCGTTGATCATGACGACTGCCACGGCCACGGTGAAAAGGCCCGCCTGGAGTTGATCGAGGATCACGGTGCTGCCGGCACCGAATGGCATATAGACGATGAACCAGCTCACGCCCATCACGACGAGGATGCCCGCCGCGGTAACCTGCCCGACGAACTTGGTGAGTGCGTCGAGACCCCATCGGTCGTCGATCACCCCGACCAGCACGATGACGAACCCGGAGACCAATGCCGCCGGAATGTCCTGGGTGAATTCGAAACCCCTGGTCAAGGCCGGAAGTTGCTGGGCAAAGAGGAGCGCAACCAGCATTCCGAGGTACATTCCGACCCCGCCGAGGCGAGGAGTCGGGGTGACGTGGACGTCGCGGTCCCGCGGGACGGCCACCGCCCCGAACCGCAGTGCGAAGAGCCGGACTGCGCCGGTGGCGAGAAAGGTGACCACCGCAGCGGTGAAGAGGACGAGCAGGAGTTCGCGCAGCGGGACACCCGCTCC
>NZ_JBAQEO010000209.1:0-3300 GCF_049286785.1 Rhodococcus sp. (in: high G+C Gram-positive bacteria)
CAGGGTGCGGATCCGTGACGTCGCCGCCGTTGCCGGCGTCTCCACGGCGACCGTGAGTTACGTCCTCAACGACACTCCGGGCCAGACAATCACCGACGCCACACGGACCCGAGTACGACAGGCAGCGACAGAGCTCGGCTACACCCCGCACGGTGTGGCCCGCACCCTCCGGGCGGGCCACTCGCGGATCGTGTTACTCAACACCGGCTCCTTGGTGGCGGGCAACAGCCTCGACAGTTTCATCACCGGGATGTCCGACGAGCTTCGGATCCACGACCATGTCCTGCTGGTCACCACCAACTCCGGCGGCATCGACGACTCCGTACTGGCGGCCGTGTCGCCACGGGCCGTCCTCGACCTCACGAAAGTCGCGACGGGTACGAAGAAGGACGACCCCATCTCCGGGATGACGCAGGGCTACCACGCGGGCATGTCGTTCCACACTCTCACCCAGCTGCGCCACCTCGCCGAGCGCGGTCACCGCCGCATCGCGTTCGCTCTCCCGGCGGACGGTACCGGCACGCTGGGCCGGACCCGCCTCTCGCATGCGGAGCGAGCTGCGGAGGACCTCGGGCTGCCTCCCCTCGAGGTACTCCTCCTCCACGCGGCCCCCGAGGACGGCGGCTCCACCGACGGCGTCCGCCATCTCGTGGAGCGCACCGACGTCACCGCCGTCGCCGCGTTCGACGACGACGTGGCACTGACCGTGCTCACGGCAATGCGACGAATCAACTACCAGGCACCGAAGGATCTCGCCGTCATCGGCTTCGACGAGGGACGGCACGCGGCCCTATGGGAGCCTCCGCTCACCACGGTGCGCATCAACGCGACCGTGTACGGCCGCCGTGCCGCACGGATCTCGTTGGGGCTGGGCGCCGGACCGTGGACGCAGCCACCGTCCGAGGTGATCGTCAGGCAGACGGCCTGAACAATTCTCGGCCCCTGGCTTGACGTCAACTATTCTTCTCGAAGGTCTTTATAGAGACCGGGTCCTCGACGGGGGCAGTGAGTTTGTACGAGCCTCCTGGCGCGCCGATCTCGTCGAACACCTCCCGGCTGGCGGTCTGGAACAGATCCCACTTGTCGCTTGCCGTGCGGGTGGAGACGATGGCGTCCATCGGGCAGGCCGGCTCGCAGGCGCCGCAGTCGATGCATTCGTCCGGGTGGATGTAGAGCATGCGACCGCCTTCGTAAATGCAGTCCACGGGGCATTCCTCCACGCACGACTTGTCCATGATGTCGATGCAGGATTCGCCGATGACGTACGGCATTGTCTGTCTCTCTTCTCGAGCGGAACGGATAACGGTCAGGAGGCCGGTACGAGGGATACAGCGTCCGAGGAGTGCCCCGGCGAAAGCCCGAGGGTCGGGCGAATGTATGCGGCGGCGTTGTTGACGGCGGTGGCGACCTCACCGAAACCCACTGAAATCAGCTTCACCTTGCCAGGGTGAGATGCGATGTCCCCGGCGGCGTACACCCCGTCGAGGTTGGTATGCATGGCCGCGTCCACGAGGACAGCGCGGTCGTGGAGTCTCAGGCCCCACTCTGCGATCGGCCCGAGCCGAAGCTTGAAACCCAGTGCAGCGACGACGACCTGAGCCTCGAGCTCTCGGCTGTGCGGCTCGCCGGCGATCTCGAGCACCACGGACTCCACACCTTTTTCACCGCGCAGTCCGGTGACCTGCGCGCCGAGCACGAACTCGCAGTCGGACTCGCGAAGCAGACGGACGGAGTGCTCGTGTGCACGGAAGTCTTTGCGTCGATGTACCAATGCCACGCTGCGGGCGCGTTCGGTAGCGGCGAGTGCCCAGTCGACTGCGGAATCGCCGCCACCGACGACCACGACATCCTTGTTGTCGAAAAGCGACAGTGACGGCACGAAGTAGTGCAGTCCGCGATCGAGATACGCTTCGCCGCAAGGCAGCTGCCGCGGGCTGGCCGCGCCGGCACCGGCTGTGACGATTACTGCCTTGGTCCGGATTCCGGCACCGCTGGTGGTCGTGACCAGAATACCGTCTTCGGTGCGCGAGATTTCCGCCGCTTCATGCCCCAGAAGATAAGTGGGCGAGAACCGATCGGCCTGGAGCAGGAGATTGTCGATCAACTCCTGGCCTTTGATCGCCGGGAACCCCGCGATGTCATAGATGTTCTTCTCCGGGTACAGCGCACTGACCTGTCCTCCGGCATGTGGTAGCGGGTCCATTATCGCCACCGACAGTCCTCGGAAACCGGCACAGTACGCACCGTACAGCCCGACAGGTCCGGCTCCGACGAGCAACAGGTCCACGTCGGTCACATAGTCGTACATCAGAATGCTCCTCTAGCAGCAGGGTGTTCGGCGGTCGAGCGAAAGACGACTCTCCGCTCGACCGCCGGTTAGCACCTCAACCCTGGGCCGGGGTTGTCAGAATCGGATCAGCCCGCGCAGGTTCAGACCGTTACGAAGGTCCTCGTATCCCTGATTGATATCTTCGAGTGCATATTCGCGGGTGATCAGCTCGTCGAGCTTGAGCTGACCGGCGTTGTAGAGCTCGAGCATCCGGAAGATGTCGTGACGCGGGTTCGATGATCCGAAAAGCGATCCGCGGACCTGCTTCTCGTACAAGGTCAGTTCGAACAGGGACATCTCCACCGTGGTGTCCTCGGGGTGCGGGATCGCGGTCATCACCACCCGTCCACGCTTACCGACGAGGCTGAGTGCCTGTGCCACATAAGCGCCCTCGGCGCTGTCCGTGGTCACCACACACACATCGGCCATCTGGCCACGAGTGATTTCGCTGACGATGTTCCAGGCTTCGTCGACGGTCGCGGCGACGTGGGTGGCACCGAACTCGCGTGACTTCGTGCGTTTGAATTCCACGGGGTCGAGCGCGATGATGTTTCTCGCGCCGGCTATCCGCGCTCCCTGGACCGCATTGATGCCCAGACCGCCTACGCCCATCACCACCACGGTGTCGCCGTCCCGGGTCTCGCCGGTGCGGACGGCGC
Source organism: Rhodococcus sp. (in: high G+C Gram-positive bacteria) (assembly GCF_049286785.1). Taxonomy (GTDB): domain Bacteria; phylum Actinomycetota; class Actinomycetes; order Mycobacteriales; family Mycobacteriaceae; genus Rhodococcus_F. The sequence continues at coordinate 2,989 of NZ_JBAQEO010000209.1, forward strand.
TGCCGTAGCCGGTGGTCACACCACAGCCGACGAGCGCGGCCTTGTCCAACGCCATCCCGTCATCGACCTTGACCACCGATGAGATCGGCACGACGGTGTACTCGGAGAACGTTCCGAGCACACACATCTGGCCCAGATCCTGCCCCCGCGCGTGGAACCTGTACGTTCCGTCGAGTTGCGGCCCGAGCATGATCGCCGCGCCTAGATCACACAGGTTGCTCATGCCCCGCGCGCACGCCGAACAACGACCGCAGGCGGGGATGAAACTCAGGACGACGGAGTCGCCCACCTCAACTTCCGTCACTCCTGGAC
>NZ_JBAQEO010000210.1:0-4204 GCF_049286785.1 Rhodococcus sp. (in: high G+C Gram-positive bacteria)
CACCCGGGGTCCGCTGAATCTGGGCGCGGTCGCCGAGGCCCTGAGAGTGAATCCGTCGAATGCCTCGCGGGCGGTGGACCGGTTGATCAAGGCCGGGTTGCTGGATCGGCGCGATGCACCGGAGGATCGGCGGAATCTGAATTTGACTCTCACCGATGCCGGGCAGGAACTGGTGAATCGGGTCAGCACCCATCGGCGGGAAGCGATTTCGGGGGTCCTCGAGCGGATGACGCCCGAGGACCGCGATTCATTGGCGTCCGCGCTACGCCGGTTCGCGGCAGCCGCGGGCGAACCGATCGACGGCGACGTTCTCACCTTGCTATGGCCGCCCGCCCACTGATCGGCACGTCAACGCAGTGGCGAGCGGCCCACAGACCGGCAGCACCGAATCCTCTAGCGCACAGCATCTCTGCGACCGCGGCTCTGCGGCGGCGCCGATCGAGGGCCGCGACAATCATGGTGGCCGCGTGCACGGCGTCGACACCCGCGCCGATCCGCAGCACCGCCGGTGTGGGCACCGCGGTGGTGACCGCGGCCTGCAGCAGATGCCGGGCGCCGAGCACGCGCACCACCACCTGCTCACCGCGACGCAGCGGCTGGGCGAGCACGCGGGCGGGCACCAGGTTCGGGGCGCTCAGCTGCAACATCCCGTAACCGAGACGAATCATTACGAGGGTACGGGGAGTCATCGACGACTCCGGGCGGTAAGGAGGGCGGCTGCACCGGCGGTGAGCGCGCCGGCGGCGGCACCGAGCAGCCCGTGATGTTGGGAGGCCCACAGTTGCGCGCTGCGGGCGTGGGCTTGGTCGTCGAAGATGCCGTGGGCTCCGAAATCGTGGCCGTTGGTGTCGTCGGCGGGTTGCCACAGATTCGCGGGTTGGTTTGGGTCTCGCGGCTGGTCTGTTTGCTGGGATGAGACGCCGGTGGCCGCGAGATACCGGTCGAGGAGTCCGGGTGCGATCGCGTTGGCGGCGAGGGTCGCGGCGGTGCTGGCACCGACCCAGTATTCCCGGCGGCGGGAGTGCTCGGCGGCGTACACAACGGCGCGGGCAGCGACTTCGGGCTGGAAGATCGGCGGGACCGGTTGCGCGTGTTTGGGCAGCCGGGAGAGCACCCACGAAAACTGCGGTGTGTTCACCGCGGGCATCTGCACCATGGTCACCCGGATATTCGATTTGTCGTGCATCAGCTCGCATCGCAGTGCCTCGTGAAATCCCTGAATGGCGTGTTTGGCGCCGCAGTAGGCGCTCTGCAGGGGGATGCCGCGGTAGGCCAGTGCAGAGCCGACCTGCACGATGGTCCCCGCGTCGCGGGGTCGCATGCGGCGCAGCGCGGCCATGGTGGCGTAGACGTAGCCGAGATAGCTGACCTCGGTGACCCGTTTGTATTCGGCCGCACTGATCTCGGTGAACGGGGCGAAGACCGAGGTGAAGGCAACGTTGACCCAGATGTCGATCGGCCCGAGCGTGTTCTCGATCTCGGTGGCGGCGAACTCGACCTGGTCGGGGTCGGCGACGTCGGTGAGCACCGTCAGGGCCTTCGACCCGGCGTCTTCGACCTCCCGCGCCGCTTCCTCGAGACCCTTCTCGCCGCGGGCGAGGAGGGCGATCTTGTCGTGGCGGGCCGCGAAGGCGCGGGCGACGGCGCGGCCGATGCCGCCGGAGGCGCCGGTGATCACGACGACGCGTCCGGATGCCGATGTATTCATGACGACGACGTTCCTTTCAGGGCCGGTGGGTGGGGTCAGTGCTCGGATGGCCACGGCCGGGCGAGCCGGTGCGCAGATTCGAACAGCAGGGCGTGGACGAACGCCTGAGGGATGTTGCCGCGCAACTGGCGTTCGATGACATCGAATTCCTCGGTGAACAACGCCGGGGAACCGCATGCGGCCCGGTTTCGCTCGAACCAGCGCACCGCGTCGATCTCGTGGCCTTGCTGGTGTTCGGCAAGAGCCACAACGAACCCGCAGAGCAGGAAGGCACCTTCGGTGTCGGCGAGGGGCCGCCCCTCCTGCCGGAAGCGGTACACATAGCCTTCGCGGCCGAGTTCGGTGCGGACTGCCGCCAGTGTCAGTGCGGTACGCGGATCGGTGGCGGGCAGGGCGCCGCGGATCGCCGGCAACAGGAGTGCGGCATCGACCCGGTCATCCCCCGGGGCGCGTTGCCACCGGCCGGTGGGGTGAAGGCAATCTCGGACGGTCTCGGTGACCAGAAGCTCCGCGAGCCGGGACCACCGCGCCGATTGCGGTGCGGGTGCGCTAGGCGCGATCGCACGCAGGCCTGCCGCGCAGATCAACCGGGAATGCGCCCAGTGCTGGTTGTCGAGTTCCCAGATCCCGGCATCGGGTTCATGCCAGCGTTGCTCGATGGCGGCCACCGCGATTTCGGCGGCCTTCCAGTGTTCGCGATCGAGTCGGTCGTGCCGGTCGGCCGCGGCGAGCAGCAGCAGCGCCTCCCCGAAGACGTCGAGTTGGAATTGGCCGTTGACCCAGTTCCCGGTGCGGGCGTCGGCACCGGGATAGCCCGGCAGGTCGAGGGTGGTTTGGTCGGGAACGCGGCCACCGCCGACCGTATAGGCGGGTTTGAGGTCGTCGCCGTCGGCAAGCAGGCGGTCGCTGATGAACACGACGGCGGCGTCGAGCAGCGGGTGGGGGCCTGCGGCGGCGACGGCCTGTCCGGCGTAGCACTGATCCCGGATCCAGCAGTACCGGTAGTCGTAGTTGCGGCCCTGCTCGGCCCGCTCCGGCAGCGCGGTCGTGGCCGCAGCGACCATGCCGCCGAGGGTGCTGGTCAGCCCGCGCAGCACCGCGTACGCGTGCCGGACGTCGCGGTCCGCCAAGGACCCGTCGAACGGCGGAACCGCCTCGTTCCAGGCGCGTTCGGTGCGATCCCACAACCGGTCCGGATCCGGCACCGCTTCCGGGAGGAGGCGGTCGCCGAGTTCGAGGACCAGATCGTGGTAAGTGCCCGCAGGGATGTCGAGCACGGCTTCGATTCGCCCGCTGCGGTAATGCGCCGCCGGTGCACCGGAGAAGCGCAGCCGCAGTGCCCCGGCCCGCAGCGTCCGTATCCCACCGTGGTGGGTGATCTGCTGCATCGGATGGGCACCGAAGTCGGCGGCCACATCGAGACCGACGCTGACCTGCGCGTGACCGTCGACGGCCATGACGCGACGGAGCAGCACCGCGGTGTGCGGATCCGCGGGAAAGGCCAGCGCCTCGCGGCATTCGATGATGCCGGTGGTGGTGATCCACCGGCTGCGCCAGATCAACGTGCCCTGCTCGTAATACCCGCCCCAGGTGAACCGGTCGGCGGTCGGAGCGAGAGCATAGACACCGGGCCCGCCGAGCAGCACCGAGAACACCGCCCCGTCGTGCCAGGCGGGGGCGCACATCCACGCGATCTCTCCGCGCGGCCCGATCAGGGCGCCGCGCTCACCGTCCGCGATCAGCGCGTACTCCCTCAGTACATGTGGGGCGAACAACGTCGCGTCACCGACCGTGGCCACCATCAGCCCCTCTCGCTTCGCAATTTTTGCGTCATCGCAAACAACCGTCGGGTGATCGGGTTCCCGGTGCCCGGACGCTCAAACCGGAGATTCGGATTGATCAGTAAATTCTCAGAATCCGCCTCGTTCCCAGCAACGCCGCCCGGAGGTGTACTTTCTCACCGCACCTATTGCGTTATCGCAACCTTTGCGCGTACAGATGAAAGAAGGGGGTTCGCCGCTTCTCGACGGTGAGACCGCCCCCAGCCGATCGGCTCAGCGTGCCGAGCACGCCCGCACATCCCGCGAGGAGGACCACCGATGGCCAGTCAGAACGTTGCCGACTACCTTCTCGAGCGCCTGCGCGCCTGGGACGTGGAGCACGTGTTCGCCTACGCCGGCGACGGCATCAACGGAATCCTCGCCGCCTGGGCGCGCGCGGACAATCAGCCGCAGTTCGTCCAGGCCCGGCACGAGGAGATGTGTGCCTTCGAAGCCGTTGGCTACGCGAAGTTCACCGGCCGGGTCGGGGTGTGCATGGCGACCTCCGGCCCCGGGGCGGTGCACCTGCTCAACGGCCTCTACGACGCCAAACTCGACCACGTCCCGGTCGTCGCGATCGTCGGACAGACCAACCGCACCGCGATGGGCGGCTCCTACCAGCAGGAGATAGACCTGCTCAGTCTCTACAAGGACGTCGCCAGCGACTACGTGCAGG
>NZ_JBAQEO010000211.1:0-19640 GCF_049286785.1 Rhodococcus sp. (in: high G+C Gram-positive bacteria)
CCAACAGCGACCTTGTACTGCTTTCCGCCGGTCTTGACGATCGCGTACGTTGCCATCGGAGGGCTACCCCTTGCTTCTTCGAACTTGCTCGCACCGTGAGAGATGCGACTGGTCTGGTGTTTCGGCTAGCTCGGTGCAGATCGCGCAGCCTTCATCAGTGAAGGCACAGCAGATCTCAATCGCCGAGTAGCGACTGGTCAAGGTTACAGGAAGGCAACCGTTCCGTACAAATTGCCTTCCTGCCCCTCAACTCAGTTGTCGACGTCCACCGGCGGGCCGGCGGGACGCGCCGCCGCGCGCCGCCGACGGGGCCGGGCGGGAGCGATCTCCGGCTTCTCACCGTCCGGCGTCGAGGACGCACTCGGTGCGCTCACCGCCCCGACCGACATCGCCGGCTGCTGCGCCGGCTCCGGTTCCGGAGTGGTTTCGGTCGAAGGAATCACGAATACCGTACCGGCACTCGGCGTCTCGGACACCGGCGCAGCCGCGGCCCGGGAGACCCGGCGGCCCCGGCGACGTGCCGGTACCACCGGCTCCGCGGTTACGGGCGCCGCAGCCACCGGCTCGGGCTCCGCTGCAGGTGCCGGCTCCTCGATAACGGGCGTTGCGCCCGCTTCCGTCACCACTGCTTCCGCGACGGCCGTCTCTTCGGCGGCGGCAGCCGCAGGAGCTTCGGCCACTGCCTCGGCGGGAGCTTCTACCGCTTCGGCGACCGTGGGCTGCGCTTCCCCCTCATGATGATGATGTGCCATCGCGAGGGCGACCGGATGTGCCCGCTTGACCGTGGCATCCACCGTGGGCGCCGGCTCTTCCTGCACAACCGCAACGAGCGACTCTCCCCCGGCCGTCTTCTCACGTCCACGCTTCTTCCGGGACCCACCCGAATCACCACGCGAGGACCCGCGAGAACCACCGTCCTCGGAGACCTTCACCTCGATCGGTTCGGCGTGAACGAGGATGCCCCGACCATGGCAGTGTTCACAGGTGGTCGAGAACGCCTCGACCAGTCCCGTACCCAATTTCTTCCGGGTCATCTGGACCAATCCGAGCGAGGTCACCTCGGAGACCTGATGTCGGGTGCGATCGCGCCCGAGTGCCTCGGTGAGTCGTCGCAGTACCAGATCACGATTGGATTCGAGCACCATGTCGATGAAGTCGACGACGATCATGCCGCCGATGTCGCGCAGGCGCATCTGCCGCACGATCTCCTCGGCGGCCTCGAGGTTGTTCCGAGTGACCGTTTCCTCGAGGTTGCCCCCGGCGCCGGTGAACTTGCCGGTGTTCACGTCGACCACGGTCATGGCCTCGGTTCGATCGATCACCAGGGTGCCGCCGGACGGCAGCCACACCTTGCGGTCGAGTGCCTTGGCGAGTTGTTCGTCGATGCGGTAGGCCTCGAAGACGTCGACGCCGTTGTCCGAGTTGTGCCGTTCGAGTCGCGGCAGCAGGTCGGGGGCCACGGACTTGATGTATGTCTCGACCGTCGACCCGGCCTTCTCGCCCTCGATGACGAGCTTGGAGAAGTCCTCGTTGAACAGGTCACGAATGACCTTCACCAGGAGGTCGGGTTCCTCGTACAGGGCCTGCGGGCTGCCGGACTTGCCGGACTCGGCCTTGGCGGCCTGCTCCTCGATCCCGGACCACTGCCCCTGCAGGCGCTTGACGTCCCGCGCGAGTTCGTCTTCATTCACGCCTTCGGAGGCCGTCCGGATGATCACTCCGGCATCCGCGGGGACGATGTCGCGCAGGATGTCCTTGAGACGCTTGCGTTCGGTATCGGGGAGCTTGCGGCTGATACCGGTGGACGTTCCTCCGGGCACGTACACGAGGAAACGTCCGGCCAGACTGATCTGAGTGGTCAGGCGAGCACCCTTGTGCCCGATCGGGTCCTTGCTGACCTGGACCAGCACCATGTCGCCCGGCTTGAGAGCCTGCTCGATCTTGCGGGAATTGCCGCCGAGGCCGGCAGCCTCCCAGTTGACCTCGCCCGCATACAGCACACCATTGCGGCCGCGACCGATGTCGATGAAAGCGGCTTCCATGCTGGGCAGGACGTTCTGGACACGGCCCAGGTAGACGTTGCCGACCATGGACGCCGACGCGGACGTGGTCACGAAGTGCTCGACGAGAACACCATCCTCGAGGACCGCGACCTGCGTAGTGGTGTGCGGCTCACCGGTCGAGATCCGATCGCGGACCACCATCACCCGGTCCACGGCCTCGCGGCGAGCGAGGAATTCCGATTCGGTCAGGATCGGCGGGCGCCGGCGTCCGGCGTCCCGACCGTCCCGGCGGCGCTGACGCTTGGCCTCGAGCCGTGTCGAGCCGCTGATCCCCTGGACCTCGTCTTTGGCGCGGCTCTTGTTGCGCGGTTCACGCTCGTGCACCACGGTCTGAACGCCGTCTTCTTCCGCGGTGACGTCTGCGGCGGTCTCACCGCCGGTCTTGCGACGGCGGCGGCGACGGCGGCGACGGTTCGTTCCCTCTCCCTCTCCCTCACCCTCTGCCGACTCGGCTTCACCGGCTTCGGCGGGCTTCTCCTCCGCCGCTTCCTCGGTCCGCTCCGCGGGCTCAGAGGCCTCTACGCCCTCGGCTTCACCGGCCTCGGCCTCTGCCTCGGCATCACCCTCGGTGTCGGTCTCGTACTCACCACCCTGCTCGTTCTGCTGTTCGCCCCGTCCGCGGCCACGACCGCGGCGGCCACGCCTGCGACGACGCGGCTGGTCTTCTTCGTTCTCCGATTCTTCGGCCTCTGCCTCGGCCGTTCCGGTATCGAGGCTCTTCGAGGGTTCGACGGTCTCTCGTCGCGCTTCGCGCTCGGCCGCGACAGCGGCCTGCTCGGTCTCGGCCTCGGTGGTCTTGACCTCGGTGGTCTTGACCTTGGCGGTCTTGACCTCGGCGGTCTCGACCTCGGTGGCCTCGACCTCCGGTGTGCCGGCCTCCCGTCGGCTGCGACGACGACGCGGAGTCTCGACGGCGGTGAGATCGGGCTGGAGGAACAGCGGCACCTGGACGACTGCGGGAGCCACCGCCTCCCGGGCGGGCTCTGCGGGCGGAGCCTGCACCTCGTACGACGATGTCGTGAAGAGATCGCGTCCCAGGTCCTTCTCGGGAGTGCTGACTTCGGCGACTACCGCCTCGGGCTCGGCTCGAACCGGCGCCTCGGGCTCGGCTCGAACCCGCGCCTCGGGCTGGGCCGGAGCCTCGGCCGGCACCGCGAGGACACCCGATTCTGCGGGGGCAAGCGCGGTACGGACGCGCTCGGCGATCTCACGTTGCAGGCTGGACTGCGCGCTGCGCAGTTCGGTGCCCAGGGCCGCGGCCTCGGCGAGAACCTGCTTGCTCGTGACACCCAGCAGTTTCGCGAGGGCGTGCACGCGAATCTTGTCGGGTAGAGCGGGAACCGCACTTCCCGCGTCGGCCGTGTTGTTCGGCTCTGAATTTGTGGGCGGCGCTTGATCGGCCACGTAGTCTCCTCAGCCCCCGGGCGCGTCCATCCCCGTGCGGGAATGTCACGCGGCCACGCGAGGGCGCAGTCTGTGTACTCGCGCTCAGATGTGAACGCGAGATTGTCTGGTCTCGCTCCACGCCGTGTCTGCAGTGTCCGTTTTCACTACACACCCGTGTGGTGCCTTGCGGATGGCCGTCATCCGCGGCTCGAGCGCCTGATCATCCAGCGTGCCGACGCGTCCAGGTATTTCCTGTTGACGCGGGGACAGCGATGAAGGGCATCGAGCCGAGGTGTCATCCGATCGAAGCCACGTGAAGCACAATTGCGGTTCGACCTACCCCAGTATCCCACACGTATGCCACGACCCGTGCCAGCGGCGCACCCAAACGTCCGATAACACGTTCTACCGACGGTGCGACGTTGCGACGGAAGTTGGTTCAGTTCGACGCGTGAGAGGGGAACCAGAGTGCGATCTCCCGCTCGGCGGATTCGGCCGAGTCGGAGCCGTGCACCAGGTTTTCCTGGGTCTCGAGACCGAAATCACCGCGGATCGTCCCCGGGACCGCCTTCTCGACGGGGTCGGTGCCGCCCGCCAACTGGCGGAAAGCGGCTATCGCGCGAGGGCCCTCGACGATGGCTGCGACGAGGGGGCCGGACGTGATGAATTCGAGGAGGCTCGGGTAGAACGGGCGTCCTTCGTGCTCCGCGTAGTGGCTCGCCGCGACGTCGGTGGGTGCGGTGCGCAGTTCGAGCGCGGAGATCGTCAGCCCCTTCCGCTCGATACGACTGAGGATCTCTCCTACATATCCGCGGGAAACAGCATCGGGCTTGATCAGTACAAGAGTGCGCTCGGTCACGGCGCACAGCCTAAATGGTCAGTCGCGTTGCCCGGGCAGCAGGCCCCGCTCCATCTTCTCGCGGACACTCTTGCGGAAGTAGAGGAGATAACCCCAGAGGATGGCGAACACGACGCCGACCACCCCGATGGACACGTGGACGAAGAAGCCCAGCACGAGCACTACCTGCAGCAACAGGTTGTACTTCATGGCCCAGGGTCGGCCCTGGAGCCCCGCACCCAGGAACATCAGCACCGCCAGCCCCACCACGTAGATCCCGGAAGCCCACGTCACGCCCCCGCCGACCGTGGCCACGACGGGCAGCGCGAGGAGCACCACGATCCCCTCGAGAACCAGCGTCCCGGCGACGACGCCGCGGAAACCCTTCCACGGGTCCTTGACGGGGGGGCCGACCTCCGGGTTCGAAGCATTCGAGTCCGACGCGCTCACGCTGGGTCCTTTCCGAAGAGTGTGCGGGCGGCACCCGCGGTCACCACGGATCCGGTGACCACCACGCCCGCCCCCGATACTGCCTCACCGGGCTCGGCGACTTCCTCGGCCATTCCGATGGCGGTCTCGAGTGCGTCCGCGAGCGTGGGCGCCACCACCACCCGTTCGTCGCCGAACTTCGCGACCGCCCGGCCCGCGAGTTCCTCGACGTCCATAGCGCGCGACGAGCCGTTGTTCGTCACCACGAGTTCGTCGAACACCGGCTCGAGCGCGGACAGGATTCCCTCCACGTCCTTGTCGCCCATCACGCTCACGACACCGACGAGTTTGCGGAAGTCGAACTCTGCGCTCAGTGCGGCGGCGAGAGCCCTGGCCCCGTCCGGGTTGTGTGCGGCGTCGAGAAAGACGGTCGGGGCGCTGCGCACACGCTCGAGGCGACCCGGGTTGACCACCGACGAGAAGGCCTCACGGATCGCGTCCTGGTCCAGCTGGCGATCGGCACCCGCTCCGAAGAACGCCTCCACTGCCGCGAGGGCCAGGACGGCGTTGCGGGCCTGATGCTCACCGTGCAGGGGAAGGAAGATGTCGGTGTACACGCCGCCGAGGCCCTGTAGCTCCAATTGCTGTCCGCCGATTGCGATCCGGCGGGCCAGCACCTTGAACTCGGCACCCTCGCGAGCTACCGCCGCATCGACCTCCACGGCCCGGCGCAGCAGCACCTCCATCACGGCGGGGGTCTGCTCGGCGATGATGGCCACCGCATCCCGTGGGAGCACCGCGTCCTCGCGCCCCTTCTTGATGATGCCTGCTTTCTCCTCGGCGATCCCGGCGAGATCGTCACCCAGGTACTCCGCATGGTCGAGGCTGATCGGGGTGATCACCGCCACCTCGCCGTCGATCACATTGGTGGCATCCCAGCGGCCACCCAGTCCCACCTCGACCACGGCCACGTCGACCGGCGCCTCCGCGAACGCCGAATATGCCATCGCCGTGAGCACCTCGAACTTGCTCATGGCGGGCCCACCGGCCTCCTTCGACTGAACGTCGATCATGTGGACGTACGGCTCGATCTCGCGATAGGTGTCCACGTACAGGCGCGGCGACACCGGATGCCCGTCGATACTGATCCGCTCGGTCGCGATCTGCAGGTGCGGACTGGTGGTACGACCCGTCCGCCGGTGCAGGGCGGTGAGGAGCGCGTCGATCATGCGGGTCACCGACGTCTTGCCGTTGGTCCCGGTCACGTGGATCGCCGGATAGCCGCGCTGGGGTGAACCGAGCACATCCATGAGGGCGGTGATGCGGGTGAGGGACGGCTCGATCCTGGTCTCCGGCCACCGCTTGTCGAGTTCGGCCTCGACCAGCGCCAACTCGGCGAGGTCGACCGGACCGATGTCCTCCGGGGGTAGTGCGGTCGGCGTGGAGTCGGGCGGGGTCACGCGTCTTCCAGCTCCTTCAGTCGCTTGCTGATGCGTTCGATTTCTTCCGTCGCGATCTGTTGACGCGTCCGGATCTTCTCGACGACGGCATCGGGCGCCTTGGCCAGAAAGGCCTCGTTCGACAGCTTGGCGGTGGTACCTGCCAGCTCCTTGTCCGCGGCAGCGAGATCCTTTGCCAGACGCGCCTTCTCGGCACCCAGATCGACCGTGCCCGAGGTGTCGAGGTCGACCGTCACCGTGGCCCGGCTCAGACGAACCTCCACCGACGCCGTGGCGGCGAAGGAGTCGTCGGGGGCCGTCAGTCTCGCGAGCGCGATGACCGGGGCCAGCTGTGTGGCCAAGTCCGCCTCACTGATGCCGACGAGTCGCGCGGCGACCTTCTGCGAGGGCTTGAGGCCCTGATCACTCCGGAAACGCCGAATCTCCGTCACCAGGCGTTGCATGTCCTCGATCCGCTGCGCCGCCACCGGATCGGCAGCCGCTCCGGACGCCTGGGGCCACTCCGCGACGACGACGGACTCACCACCGGTGAGCACCTTCCAGAGGGTCTCGGTGACGAACGGGATCACCGGATGCAGGAGCCGCAGCAGGGCGTCCAGAACGTTGCCGAGGACGGTCCGCGTACTCGCCGCCACAGTGTCGCTCTCCGAGAACTGCACCTTGGCGATTTCGAGATACCAGTCGCACACCTCGTCCCACGCGAAGTGGTAGAGCGTCTCGCAGGCCTTGCTGAACTCGTACCGGTGGAAGGCGCTGTCGACCGCACCGCGCACCTGCTCGAGCCGGTCGAGGATCCACCGGTCGGCGTCCGTCAGGTCTGCGCGTTCCGGTGCAGCGGCCGGCGCCGCACCGTTCATCAGCGCGAACTTGGTGGCGTTGAACAGCTTGTTCGCGAAGTTGCGGGACGACTGCGCATGGTCCTCGCCGACGGACAGGTCGCTGCCCGGGTTCGCGCCGCGGGCGAGGGTGAAGCGCAGCGCGTCGGCGCCGAAGCGGTCGACCCACTCGAGCGGGTCGATGCCGTTGCCCCGCGACTTCGACATCTTCTTGCCGAACTGGTCGCGGACGAGTCCGTGCAGGAAAACGTCCTTGAACGGCATCTGCGGACCCGACTTGCCGGCAGTGATCGCCTCGTCCTCCGACACGTAGGTGCCGAACATCATCATCCGCGCCACCCAGAAGAACAGGATGTCGTAACCGGTGACGAGAACACTTGTAGGGTAGAACTTTTCGAGCTCTGGCGTCTTCTCCGGCCAGCCCATGGTCGAGAACGGCCAGAGGCCCGAGGAGAACCAGGTGTCGAGGACGTCCGGATCCTGAACCCAGCCCTCGGGGGCGGTCTCGTCGGGGCCGACACACCGCACTTCACCGTCGGGTCCGTACCAGATGGGAATCCGGTGGCCCCACCACAACTGCCGGGAGATGCACCAGTCGTGCATGTCGTCGACCCAGGCGAACCAGCGCGGTTCCTGGCTGGACGGGTGGATCACCGTGGCGCCCGTGCGGACGGCGTCGCCCGCCGCCTTCGCGAGGGAGTCGACCTTCACCCACCACTGCAGCGAGAGCCGCGGCTCGATGGACTCGCCGCTGCGCTCCGAGTGACCGACGCTGTGCAGGTAGGGACGCTTCTCGGCCACGACCCGGCCCTGTTCGGCGAGAGCTTCGCGCACCTTGACCCGGGCTTCGAAACGGTCCATACCGTCGAATTGTGTTCCGGTGTCGGCGATCCTGCCGGACTTGTCCATGATGGTGGGCATCGGCAGGTTGTGCCGCAGACCCATCTCGAAGTCGTTGGGATCGTGCGCCGGGGTGATCTTCACCGCACCGGTGCCGAACTCGGGATCTACGTACTCGTCCGCGATGATCGGAATCTGCCGGCCCGTGAACGGGTGCTCGAGCGTGGTCCCGATGAGGTGCCTGTACCGCTCGTCCTCGGGATGGACGGCGACGGCGGTGTCACCGAGCATCGTCTCGACACGGGTGGTTGCGACCACCACGTGCGGTTCGTCGTCGTTCAGCGAGCCGTACCGCAGCGAGACGAGCTCACCTTCGACGTCCTCGAACTTCACCTCGATGTCGGAGATCGCGGTCTGCAGCACGGGCGACCAGTTGACGAGACGTTCGGCGCGGTAGATCAGCCCGTCGTCGTACATACGCTTGAAGATCGTCTGAACGGCGCGGGACAGGCCCTCGTCCATGGTGAAACGGTCGCGGCTCCAGTCGACACCGTCACCGATCCGGCGCATCTGAGCGCCGATGGTGCCGCCCGACTCACGCTTCCAGTCCCAGACCTTGTCGATGAAGAGCTCGCGGCCGAAATCTTCCTTGGCCTTGCCGTCGACCGCGAGTTGCTTCTCCACCACGGTCTGGGTAGCGATGCCGGCGTGGTCCATGCCGGGCAGCCACAGTACTTCGAAACCCTGCATGCGCTTGCGCCGGCACAGCGCGTCCATCAGCGTGTGGTCGAGCGCGTGACCCATGTGCAGGCTGCCGGTGACGTTGGGCGGGGGCAGAACGATGGAATAGCCGGGCTTGTCGCTGTGGGGATCGGCACGGAAGTAACCGGCGTCTACCCAGCCCCGGTACAGATCGGCCTCGACCGAACTGGGGTCCCAGCTCTTCGGAAGGGCGTCGGCAGGGGTCTGGGGATTTTCTGGAGCTGCACTGGTCACCCGTCGAGTCTAATGAACGCGGTAACGCGCGACGACGGCGCTACCTGGGGTTCGGTTCGTCGTCGGGGCGTCGGCGCCCGTAGTGCACCGGACTCGGCGCGACCGCCACGTCAGTACATCCGCGACAATTTCCGTGTTCGGCCACTGCGCGATGCGCAGACGAGGGATGATCATGATCGAATCAACCCGTTGATCACGGGAGTATCCACATGCACGCACCACCAGAGCTACGGCCATGACGAGGTCGCTGATCGACCCCCGCCGCCACGACGCGGTGATCTTCGACCTCGACGGTGTGGTCGCCGATACCGCGTCGAGCCGTGCCGCAGCGTGGGCGGAACTGTTCGACGGTTATCTTTCGCGGCACCCGGAGTCACGTGCGGACCAGCATCGGTCTTTCACCGACCACGACTTTTCGGAATTCGTCGACGCCAAGCCACGCTTCGACGCCGTCGCGGACTTCCTGGCTTCACGCGGCATCACGCTGCCGTGGGGCGCCCCGTCCGACGGTGCGGACCAGGAGTCGGTGTGCGGTCTCGCCAATCGCCAGGACGACCTGTTCCGGAGCAGGGTGGATCGTGAAGGGATTCGCGTGTTCGAGTCCGCCGTCGATCTGGTGCGACGGCTGCGAGATGCCGGCATCGGAACCGCGGTGGTCTCGTCGAGCCGGAATTGCGGGCAAATTCTGGACGCTGCGGGAATCGGCGATCTGTTCGCGGTACAAATCGACGTCGCACTGGCCGACGAGATGGGGTTACGGGGAAAGCCCGACCCGGACGTGCTGGCCGAGGCCGCCCACCGCCTCGGAAGTCAGCCTGCCCGCTCGGTGGTCGTGGAGGAGGCCGAACTGGGTGTAGCCGCCGGTCGCCGCGGCGGATTCGCCCTCGTGATCGGCGTGGACCGGACCGATCACGCCGAGGCGCTGCGGCGCCGGGGGGCGGACGTCGTGGTGGCCGACCTGGCGGAAATCGATGTGCGGACCGGCGACCGTCGAATGTCGGAGATTCCGGAGGCCCTCACCTCCCGCCACCAGTTGACCGCCGCCGTGCGCGCTCGGCGACCCGCCGTGTTGTTCGACTTCGACGGCACCCTTGCGAACATTGTCAACGATCCCGCCGCCGCCAGCCTGGTGGAAGGTGCGAAGGAGCAGCTCACGAGGGTCGCCCGCTTCTGCCCGGTCGCGGTGATCAGTGGCCGCGACCTGGCCGACGTGCAGGCGCGGGTGGGGGTCACGGGGATCTGGTACGCGGGCAGCCACGGCTTCGAGATCGTCGCGCCGGACGGGCAGCACCACCAGAACGAGGCAGCCCTCGGGGCGGTGCCCGACCTCGAGCGAGCGGCAGGCGCACTTGCGGAGCTCCTGCACCACGTGCCGGGAATTCTGGTGGAGCACAAGCGTTTCGCCGTTGCCGTCCACTACCGCAACGTCGAACCCGACCGCGTCGAGGAGGTCCTCGCGGCGGTATATGACGTCGCGGCCCGTGAGGACCGGCTCTGCGTGACGGGTGGACGGAAGGTCATCGAGCTCCGCCCCGATATCGACTGGGACAAGGGGCGGGCGCTGGGCTGGGTGCTCGATCACGTCGTCGACGCAGACAATCTGCTGCCCATATACATCGGCGACGACCTCACCGATGAGGATGCGTTCGACGCGGTGGCGGACACCGGAATCGGAATCGTGGTCCGCCACGGTGAGGACGGCGATCGGCCGTCGGCGGCGCGCTTCTCGGTCGACAGTCCGGACCAGGTCCGCGAACTGCTGGAGCGGCTGGCGGATCTGCTCGGCACCACCCCGGGAACCACGCCGCCCTCGGAGAGCGCCTGGACGGTGTTCTTCGACGGTTACGACCCGCCCACCGAGAAGCTGCGTGAGGCTCTCTGCACCGTGGGCAACGGCTCCTTCGCCACCCGCGGCTGCGCACCCCAGTCCCGGGCCGGCACGGTGCACTACCCCGGCACGTACGGGGCCGGGATCTTCAACCGACTCGAGGACGTGGTGTCGGGGCGGACCATCGACCACGAGAGCATGGTGAACCTGCCGAACTGGTTGCCGACGACCTTCCGGATCGAGGGCGGCGAGTGGTTCGACATCGATGCCACCGAATTGCTCGAATATCGCCAGTTCCTCGACCTTCGCCGAGCCGTTCTCACCCGACAGTTCCGATTCCGCGACGGCGTGGGCCGCACCACCTCTGTCGTCGAGCGCCGATTCGTCGCCATGAACCTGTCACACGCCTGTGCGCTGGAGACGACGATCGAGGCCGAAGACTGGTCGGGGAGAATCGAGATCCGCTCGATCCTCGACGGTGCGGTACGTAACACGCTCGTCGAACGCTATCGCGACCTCGCATCCGACCACCTCGAGCCGCTCCAGGTCAGTGAACTGTCCTCCGACTCGGTGCGCCTCGTCGTTCAGACCAACCAATCGCGGATCCCGGTGGCGATGGCTGCCCGGAACACGGTCTGGTGTGGCCGAGAGCCACTCGCCGGCACGTATCGACTGTTCGAGGACGGCGGTAGCCGGATCGGACACGACATCACCATCGACGTCACCGCCGGCCGCTCCGTCACCGTGGAGAAGATGGTGACAGTGTTCACCGGACGCGATCATGCGGTGTCCGAGCCCGCCGACGAAGCCGCCCGCTGGCTTTCCCGTCTCGGCCGGTTCGAGGAGCTGCTCGACGGCCACGTGCTCGCCTGGGGACACCTGTGGGATCGTCTGGGTATCGAGTTCGACAGCCACAGCGGCCACGCCCTGCGCATCGTCCGCTTCCATCTTCTGCACCTGCTGCAGACGGTCTCCCACAACACCGCCGACCTCGATGCGGGCGTGCCGGCGCGCGGACTGCACGGCGAGGCGTATCGCGGACACGTCTTCTGGGACGAGCTGTTCGTGTTTCCGGTACTGAACCTGAGACTGCCCGCGCTGACCCGGTCGCTGCTGCACTACCGCTACCGCCGCCTGCGGGAAGCCCGCCGGGCGGCGATCGAAGCCGGCCACCGGGGTGCGATGTTTCCGTGGCAATCGGGCAGCGACGGCCGGGAAGAGAGCCCGCAACTGCATCTCAATCCCAGATCCGGTCACTGGAACCCGGACCCGAGCCGCCGACAGCATCACATCGGCATCGCCATCGCCTACAACGTGTGGCAGTACTACCAGGTGACCGGCGATCTGGAGTTCCTGATCGAACACGGGGCCGAGATGCTGGTGGAGATCGCCCGCTTCTATGCCAGTCTCGCGTCCTACGATCGGGCACGCGGCCGGTACGTCATCCGGGGCGTCATCGGCCCCGACGAGTTCCACTCCGGGTACCCGGCCACTCCCTACGACGGGATCGACAACAATGCCTACACCAACGTCATGTCGGTCTGGGTGATCCTGCGGGCACTCGAGGCACTCGACGTGATTCCGCTGCAGATCCGCTCGGACCTGACCCAGGCGCTGGGGTTGCACGCCCAGGAGACGGCACGCTGGCAGGACATCAGCCGTCGCATGTTCGTTCCGTTTCACGACGGTGTCATCAGCCAATTCGAAGGATACGGTGAACTGGCCGAACTGGACTGGGACGACTACCGCGGCCGCTACAACGACATCCAGCGCCTCGACCGGATCCTCGAGGCGGAGGGCGACGACGTCAACCGCTACCGGGTGTCGAAGCAGGCCGACGTATTGATGCTGTTCTACCTGCTCTCCGCCGACGAACTGCGCGAACTGTTCGAAAAACTCGAGTACCAGCTACCGGGCGAGGACATTCCGCGGACCATCGACTACTACATGGCGCGCACCTCGCACGGCTCGACGCTCAGTGGGGTCGTCCACTCGTGGGTGCTGGCACGAGGCAATCGCGACCAGGCCATGGTGTTCTACTTCCGGGCACTCGAGTCCGACATCGCCGACATCCAAGGCGGTACGACCTCGGAAGGTATCCACCTGGCGGCCATGGCCGGTACCGTCGATCTACTGCAGCGATGCTTCTCGGGGCTGGAGGCTCGGGCCGGCCGGCTCGTGTTCACCCCGCAGTGGCCCGAGACACTCGGCACCCTGCAGTTCCCCATCTTCTACCGGGGACACCGGCTGCGACTGCGCATCAGCGGCAGACAGGTGCAGGTCAGTGCCGCTCCGGGTAAGCAGCCGCCGATCGAGATCGAATGCCGCGGCCAGGTTGCGCAACTGCATCACGGGTCCACGGTGAAACTGAGCTGACGGACGATATCGGCCGGTGACGACAGATGCCCGCACCGCGGGTGCGGTGCGGGCATCCGAAGGAGTCGTCAGCTGAAGTGCGCCAGCAGGGCGTCCCGCTGGCGATCACCCAGGCCGCGGAGGCGGCGCGTGGGAGCGATCTCGAGGTTCGCCATGATCTCCTGCGCCTTGACCTTGCCGATCTTGGGCAGAGCTTCGAGGATGGCGCTGACCTTCGTCTTGCCGATGATGTCGTCGACGTCGGCCTTGGAAAGGACCTGCTTGAGCGTGATGTCGCCCGACTTCAGCTTGTCCTTCAGTTCTGCGCGCGCACGACGAGCGGCGGCAGCCTTCTGGAGGGCTGCGGCCCGCTGTTCATCGGTGAGCTGAGGAAGTGCCACGATTTCTCCTTCGATTCCGGGGTGCGTATCGAACACCGTAGCGACTGAATCGCAACTTCACGTCATCCGGTGGCCGTGTCGCCGAGAGTGTCCGTTTTCTGGTGGGACATGGCAAGACTCTGCGAGCGGCTCCGCTACCCCAGGATTTCGGGCAGGGGAACGTCTTCCTCGAGCACGTGCTCGGAGAGGAACGAGAGCACCACCTGATACCAGATCTTCGCGTTCTGCGGGCTGAGGACCCAGTGATTCTCGTCGGGGAAGTACAGGAAGCGGTGTTCGGTACGACCCTCGTCGTCCGCCGGCAGCCCCGACTCGGACAGCAGTTCATACCACAGTCGCAGGCCCTCACCGATCGGAACTCGAAAGTCCTTGTCGCCGTGGATGACCAACATCGGTGTCACGATGTCTGCAACGTACAGGTGCGGAGAGTTCTCCACCGCCATCTCAGGTGTCATTTCGCGCTGCCAGTACCATGCGGCGTCGGTGGTGGGTCCGAACTGATCGAGCGCCCACAGGCTCGCGTGTGTCACGATCGCCTTGAACCGATCGGTGTGACCGGCGATCCAGTTCGCCATGTACCCGCCGAAGGATCCACCCATCGCCGCGGTACGGTTCCCGTCGATCTCGGGCATCGCCACAGCCGCGTCGGTGATCGTCATCAGGTCCGTGAACGGCGCCTTGCCCCACTTGCCCCAGCCCCGCTGCACGAAATCGTGCCCGTAGCCGGTGGACAGCGCCGGGTCGGGCAGCAGCACCGCATATCCTCGCGCCACCAGCAGCCACGGATTCCAACGCCACGACCAGGTGTTCCACGACCCCAGAGGCCCACCGTGCACCCACAGCACCAGCGGGACGGGTGCGTGTGCGGACGCGCCGGTGGGCAATGCCAGCCACCCGCGCACGGCCGCACCGTCCCCGGCCGTCGCCCGGACCTCCGTCAGCTCGCCCGGGAGCTCTGGTAGGTCCGTCGGTGCTCGCAGCACCGACACCGCACCCGTCGCGAGGTCGACCCGAACCGGATGAGGCGGCGCGACGTAGGAGGCGCGCAACGCGTAGACCACCGATCCGTCGGGAGCCGCGACAAGGTCGGTGTAGGCCGAGTCGTCGGTGGTCACCTGCACCGGATCGGCGTCGCCCACGATCAGGAAGATCGGCCCACGCCCGTCGTGGTCGGCGCTCACCACAAGTCCCGAGCTGTCGGGCAGCCACACCACGCAGGTGGCCCAGCGGTCCCAGCCGGGCGCGATCTCCGCGACGGAGCCCGACTCGAAGTCGTACCGGTGCAACGTGAACCGAGGCGCATCATCGGGTGCGGCATGCGACTCCCGGGTGAACACCACGTGCGCTCCGTCCGGGGAGATCACCGGATCCGAGAGGTCGGCGTCGGCATCGTCGACCAGCGTGGCGCGCTCGCCGGTCTCGGCATCGATGCGGACGAGGATGGTGCGTATCGATGCCATGGGCCCGGGCACCGACCAGGTGCTCACGACGAACGTGCCGTCGTCGCTGAGTGCACACTTCGCTTCCCGAAGTGCCGAACCCGGTGTGGGGGTGAGATCCGTCAGTTCCGGTGCCTCCTGCTCCCGGAAATCCCGCTCGAGCCCCGCGGTGAGGAAGTGCGGCGCGTCCGGCCCGAGGTCGTGGTCCCAGTGCCGGACCGGATATCCCGAGTGCAGGACGGCGGAGACCTTCTTCTCCTTGCGCTCGGCACGGAGACGTTCGTCGTCCGAGGCGCTGCCCGTACCCCCGAGAACGTTGGCCGTCACCAGGAACCGGGCCGAGCTGCGAGCGGTCTTCACTGCGGTGATCCCTCCACCCCGCCGGGCCACCAACTGCGCCTCGCCGCCGCGTGCCGGTAGCCGCCACAGCGAAGCGGGTGGTTCCTCTTCGTCCGGGCCGGACCGCGCGGCGGTGAACAGCAGGTCACCGTCGCTGGTGAACGCGGCATTCGATTCACCGCTGTAGCCCCGGGTCAGCCGACGGGCCGCGACTTCTCCGGTGGGATCGATCTCCCACAAGGCCGTGACGTGCTTGGTCGATTTGGCATCGAGCGTCGACTGCGTTACCACGACGCGACGCCCGTCTGCGGACAGTGTCAGCCCTGAGATGCGGCCGAGCGCGAGATAGTCGTCGAGGTCGTCGAATGGGGTTCCGGCATGAAGTTCAGGAATCGCGGTCACGTCTCGTTGTTACCACGGATCGACCTCGCCCCGGTGGAGGTCACCGCGGGTTGCGCCACATCGGGTACACCGTGGGCCCACTCCGGGGTAGGACGATCTCGCCGGTGACATCGAACCCGAAACGCTCGTAGTACGGAATGTTGCCGACCTTGCTCGATTCGAGATATGCCGGAATCCCCTCGCGGTCACAGCGATCGAGTCGCGACGCGAGGAGAGCCTTCCCGTGTCCACGACCGCGGGCCGCCGTCCCGGTCCCGATGGTGGCGAGGTACCAGTGCGGTTCACTCGGATGCGCCTGATCGAGAGTGGCGTCCATCTCGCCGCCCGCCTGCAGCCTGCCACCCAGCGCGCGAGCGAGGGCGGGCATCATCATCAGGGAAGACAGCCGCGACTGCTTCCAGCGCCCGGGCGGATCCCACAGGGTCGCGCCGGTCATCGTCCCCGCGTCGTCGATCGCCACCTCCACACCGCCGCCGGCGAGGTGGTGATGACGGGTGATCGCGGCGAACAACCGCGGCAGTCCGACGCGTCGCTGTTTCTCGTCCGGGTAGAGCCAGCACATCATCGGGTCGTCGTCGAACGCCTCCGCCAGTACCGCGGAGAGCGACCGAACGTCGGACTTGGTTCCCGGCCGAATTTTCACCACCATGCGCCGACAATACGACCGACGGCACCGCCTCGCAGCCGGATCGGCACTCAGGCCAGCAGGGGCGCCACCCGCTGCGGGATCTCGTCGAGCGCGTACGGCAGGCTGAGCACGGTGCTCCAGGCCATGGCCTCGGCGGCCGCATCCTCCAGAACGATGGTCCGGCCGTCCTTCACGACATCGAGTCCCTGGTAGATCGGCGTCTTGTCCAATTCGGCGCGCAACTTGTCGCCGTAACCACCGCCGGCGTACCAGACCAGGAGATCGACCTCGGCAAGCGAGAGCTGCTCGGTGCTGATCTCGGCGAAGTTACTCGTGACCTGATCCACCACAGCGGGATTGACGAATCCGAGTTCGGTGAGGAAGCGCACCTTCGGGTCCTCCGGGCCGTACACACCGAACTGCCCCGGCCCCTTGAGCGCGCCGACGAGTACGGTCTTACCCGCGAATTCGGGGTGAGCGGCTCTCACGTCGGCGAACTGCTGTTCCACGGACGAGATCAGCTCGGCAGCCTTGTCCTTCTTGCCGAGGGTCTCACCGAGAATCGTGGTCTGGTCCTGCCACGGAACCCCGTAGTCGGCGAAGCCTTCCGGTTGCGCCACAGTCGGTGCGATCGCGCTGAGTTTGTCGTACTGCGCCTGCGTCAGCCCCGAGTAGGTGCCCACGATGAGATCGGGGGCGGCCGCGGCCACCTTCTCGAAATCGATGTTGGTCGACGCGGTCCCGACAATCGTGGGCTGCGTGTCGCGGAGAAGGTCCCGCGCCCACGGCCACACCCCGTACGGGTGGTCGCCGTACCAGTCGAAGGTGCCGGCGAGCCCGCCACCGAGTGCCAGAACGGTGTCCTGATCGTTGTAACCCACGCTGACGATGCGCTCGGGCGCGCTGGGCACCTGTGTCTCACCGTACTTGTGCGCGATGACGGGACCCGAGGAAGTGCCGGTGGCCTCCTCTCCGGATCCACTACAGGCCGCCGCGAATGCGAGCACCGCACCGCCCGTGCCCAGCAGGAAACCTCGCCGGCTCAGACCGGCCCTCCGTCGATCCAGGCTCATTCGGCCACCCTCTCGTCCACCAGGCAAGACACACGCCCAAATTAGGTTAGGCTGGCCGATCGTATCCTAAAGCGCACGTCCGATCGTCGCCTCCGTCGGACACGGCAGGAACAAGTGATCACACCGGTGCGTCCACCAGCAGCCGGGCGCCGGTCGCGGCCTGTACATCCTCGACACTCACACCGGGAGCCGTCTCGACAAGTCGCAAACCCTCGGGAATGACATCGATGACCGCCAGATCGGTGACGATCTTCTGGACGCATCGCTTGCCGGTAAACGGAAGTGAGCACTCCTCGAGGATCTTGTGCTCACCCTTCTTTGTGACGTGATCCATCATCACGATCACCTTGCCTGCGCCGTGCACGAGATCCATCGCACCGCCCATGCCCTTGACCATGGCACCGGGAACCATCCAGTTGGAAAGGTCGCCATGGCTGCTGACCTGCATGGCACCGAGGACGGCGACGTCGACATTGCCGCCGCGGATCATCGAGAACGAATCGGACGACGAGAAGAAGGCGCCGCCGGGAAGCACCGTGATGGTTTCCTTACCCGCGTTGATCAGTTCGGGATCCACCTCGTCGTCGGTGGGGTACGGCCCCACACCGAGGATTCCGTTCTCGGAGTGCAGGATCACATCCATGTCGTCCGGGATGTGTCCGGGAATCAGGGTCGGCATGCCGATGCCGAGATTGACGTACTGACCGTCTTCGAGTTCGGCGGCCACTCGGGCCGCCATCTCGTCCCGCGTCCAACTCATGCTCGCACCGTCCTGTTCTCGATTCCCGTTTCCTGCTTACCGACCTCGACCACCCGTTGCACGAAGATGCCGGCGGTATGCACCTCGGCGGGATCGATCTCGCCCGGCTCGACGAGGTATTCGACCTGCGCGATCGTGATACGACCAGCACCCGCTGCGTCGGGGTTGAAATTGCGCGCGGTCTCCCGGTAGACCAGGTTTCCGAACCGGTCGCCCTTCCAGGCGTGGACCAGCGCGAAGTCGGTACGGATCGCCCTTTCCAGAACAAAGGCCTCGCCATCGAATTCGCGGGTCTCCTTGGGCTTGCTGGCCTCCGCGATTCCGCCCTTACCGTCGTAACGGATGGGCAGGCCACCGTCGGCCACCTGCGTCCCGACTCCGGCAGGGGTGTAGAAGGCCGGGATGCCGGCGCCGCCCGCGCGCATCCGCTCGGCCAGCGTGCCCTGGGGCGTGAGTTCCACTTCGAGCTCTCCGCTCAGGTACTGCCGGGCGAACTCCTTGTTGGCTCCGACGTACGAGCTGATGGTTCGGCGGATCCGGCGCTGTTCGAGCAGCAGGCCCAGGCCGAAGCCGTCCGTACCGCAGTTGTTGCTGACCGTCTCGAGATTCGTCGCGCCCTGCGCGAGGAGAGCGTTGATGAGGACCGAGGGTATGCCCACCAGACCGAAGCCGCCCACCGCGAGGGAGGCGCCGTCGTGGACATCGGCAACGGCCTCGGCGGCCGTTGCGAAGACTTTGTTGACCATGCAACCCAGGCTACCGCAGAATGTTCGGAGAGTGAACATTCATCCACAATGCGAACACGCCACCGCCCAGCGGTTGGTCCGGCCATGAGGTCGGGCTACTGTGTGCGTATAGCGGCCGATTGTTCACATCGAGAACGGACGTGTGCGTTTGTTGCCGCACTACCGGGTTCACCGCCGGGAAGGAAGACGATGGCTGTTTCACTTGCATACGAGGTATCGGGACCCCGGAACGGCGATCCCATTCCTCCGGTAGTGGTCCTGCTCGGATCACTCGGTTCCGACCTCTCCATGTGGGATCCGCAGGCCACCGCACTGTCGGACGAGTTCCGCGTCATCGCGGTCGACCAGCGCGGCCACGGACGATCGCCGTCGCCGGCCGGCCCGTACTCGATCCGGGGACTGTCCGAGGACGTACTCGCAATCCTCGACACACTCGCCGTCGACGCCGCCCACATCATCGGATTGTCGATGGGCGGCGCGATCGCACAGTGGCTGGCCGCCAACGCCTCCCACCGGGTGCTGTCGTTGTCACTGCTCTGTACCGCCGCGAAATTCGGGGAACCGCAGGGCTGGATCGAGCGCGCCGCTGCCGCCCGCGCAGACGGCACCGAGTCGCTCGCCGACGCCGTGGTCGCCCGCTGGTTCACCGAGGATCTCGCCACCCGCGACCCCGAGTTCGTCCGCCGCTATCGCGAGATGGTCGCCGCCACCCCGGACGAGGGCTATGCGGCGTGCTGCGACGCGCTCGCCGACTGGGACTTCGCGGCAGACCTCCCGCGCATCGCTGCGCCGAGGATCACGCCGAAGAGCTTCTTCTCGCC
>NZ_JBAQEO010000212.1:0-5103 GCF_049286785.1 Rhodococcus sp. (in: high G+C Gram-positive bacteria)
CCGGATATCAGGATCAGCGACGCGTCCCCGACGAGCGGCGCGATCGGATTCGGCGTCGGGGGTTCGACCAGATCGACGGGCGCACGGAAGATGTCACGGGCACCCTCGGGATGTCCGGTGAACAGGATCGGCGTGAAGCCGGGAAACCGTACCTCGAACGGGTCGCCGTCGCGGTCCCGCCGCCACCGGAAGTAGCGATCGGGATCGGCTCCGGCGGTGAGGGTGCGAACAGCACCGCGCCCGGCCGCACGTAACCGGGAAGCGAGCGGCAGCATCGCCGACATACGCGCGCCTCACATCGTCCGCAGTGCCCGCAGCACCGCGTGTCCGGCGGCGGGGTCGCCCACCGCGATGCGGGCGCTGCCGCCGGTGTAGAGCTTGGCCACGATGCCGGCGCGCTGCAGCGCCGGCGCGATGCGCGCCCCGCTCAGATAGAGGAAATTGGCGTGGCTGCGGGGAACGTGCACTCCGTTCTGCCGCAGCGCAATCCGCAGGAACTCGCGTTCGGCGGTGATCCGCGCGACCCGGTCCCGCAGTTCGTCCTCCGCCGCATAGGAGGCGGTTACCGCCGCCACCGCCGCGCAACTCATCCCGAACGGCAGCTGCCGGCGCCGCACCCGCGCCACCAACTCCCGCCCTCCGAATGCGTACCCGATGCGCAGCCCGGCCAGCCCGAACGCCTTCGAAAACGTCCGCAGCACCAGCACATTGGGGTAGCGCCGAATGAGGTCGAGCACGTCGACCGCGTCGGCGGCGTCGATGAACTCGACGTAGGCCTCGTCGAGGATCACCACCACCGGCGGCGGAATCGAGGACAGGAACTGCTCCAGGTCGGTAGCGGAGACCAAGGTGCCGGTGGGGTTGTGCGGCCGGCACACCACTACCAGCCCGGTCCGGTCGTCGACGACCTCGCCCAGGTTCCCCAGGTCTTGCCGGCCCGCCCGGTCCAGCGGCACCGCCACCGCTTCCACACCCATCATGTCGGCCATGATCGGGTAGCCGTCGAACGTGGGCGTCGCGAACACCATGGTTTCGCCGTCGCCCAGCACGGCCTGCATGATCTGCATCGCGACCCCCGTCGCGCCCGAGCCGACTACCACCTGCGCCGGGTCCACACCGACCCGGTCGGCGATGATCCGCGGTAGCCGCTGCGGCAGAAACTCCGGATACCGATTCACCTGGGCCATCTGTTCGTGCAGCGCCGCCAGCACCGACGGTAAGGGTGGGAACGGGTTTTCGCTCAGCCCGAGCTCGAAGTGGCGCGCCGGTCGGGTCCGGCCGCCCACCGCCGACGGTGCCGTCGCCTCCGTGATCTCGCCGGTCATGGCGTCGGCCCCGCTCCCCATCGGACGGCCGCGGCACCGGCGAAGTCGCCGGCGTGTGCGAATCCGGCCAGCAACACCAGCGATCCGTTGCCCATGCGCCCGTCTCGATTGGCGGTGTCCAGTGTGACCGGAATCCCGGCGCCGAACAGGTTTCCGCACTTGTCGAAGGTGTCCGGATGCTTCTCCGGGGTCAGCTGCATGGCCTCGCGCCAGTTCCGCAAGAACAGCCGGTTGGGTTGATTGGTGACGAAGGTGTCGACGTCGGCGGACTGCACCCCGATCCGATCGCAGACTGCCAGCGCCACCTCGGGAACCAGCCGGTTGCCGCGGGCGAACACCTTGGTGATCTTGGACTCGGTGAACCCCACGCAGACCTGGCCGAGTCCCGGCTCCCAGTATTTGCGATCGGAGACCGGGACTGCTTCGAAGGTCATGTCCCCACCGAACTCCGGATAGGTGCGGCATTCGATGCCCAGGATCGGCGCGTCGTCGGATTTGGTCAGCAGGCCGACCCCGCAGCCGTCGCCGGGGACCGAGGCATGCGCCAACCCGCGGATCTCGGTCTGGGTGAAGACCTGTCCCGCACTGTTCTGAATCGCGGCGATCAATGCCGTGGTCGCGTCGGTGCTGTGCAGGATGGTCCGGGCCAGCGACATCATGTGCACGAACGACGCGCAGCCGCCGTTGTGCACGTCGATCACCCAGTCCGGGCGCAGCCCCAACCGTCGGGCCACCTCCGGGCCGCAGCCGAGCACCGGGTTGTCGGGCAGTTGGGTGTGTGTGAGCAGCACATCCACGTTCGAGATCGTGTCCGGGCCGTGCCTGTCGATCAGCGGCGCGACCGCCCGCTCCACCATGTCCACCGCGGTCTCGTCACGGGCCACGTGGTGCCGATAGCTCGGCGAGCGGAACATGACGTTCTTCGCCATCCGGTCCGAGCGTGAGAACTGGGTGAAATACTCGGTGGGAACCCGGTTCTCCGGCAGATAGCTGGCGACGTCGATCAGGCTGACCGCGGGCAGGGGCGCTGTCACAGGTGCGTGCACTGTCATGCTCATTTCATCCACTCCGGCTTGATCGGCAGACCGTGGCCGGCGCGGTACTCGCAGATGGCCTTCAGGTTGTCCATCTCCAACTGATGTCCGGCGGAGAACATGTCCCAGAAGTCGCCGACCCACACCGGGCGGTCCGCCGGCGCCGTCTCCGGGTAGGGGTTCTCGTCGTAGAACGGGTGGCGGCAGTTGGTCCACGGCACCACCGATCCGGGCTTGTTGAGCACCACCTGCGCGTCGACCACCCGCATCAGATAGATCATCCACAGGTGTTGGCCCTGGTCCCACGCGCAGTGGTAGTCCACCGTCATCGCGTCGGGGTTCGCGAAGGTGCGCACATAGCATTTCGTCTGGTCGCCGAGCCTGTCGTAGGAGAGCCACAGCCCGGGCTCGTCGGTCTCGGTGAACCCGCGCAGGCTGTAGGTCCACTCCTCCAGACACCGGGTGTCCGCAAGGTACTCGTACACCTCACGCGGCGGTGCCGCGATGTAGGCGTTGACCGGGCAGAACTGACCGAACACCTGGTCGTGCGGGTACACCGACCGCAGCATGTCCACGATGATCGGTGTGGTGGCATCCTTGTCGGAATTCTCGATCCGCAGCACACCCGGGATCACATCCTCGGCGATGTCACTCAGGGCGGGAAGGCTGATGGTCATGATGTGTCTCCTGTAATCAGGGGAGGGTCAGGAACGGCAGGAACGGTGGTATCTCGTCGGGATCGCAGTCCACCGAAACGAACGACGGGCCCTCGGTGTGCGCGCTGCGTGCCAGCGCGTCGGTCAGCTCGCCGACGTTTCGCGCGGCGGATGCCGGCAGCGTCGGGAACATCGCCGCGATCCCCTCGCCGAGCAGGGTCGGCCGGAATCGGTTGAAGCTGTAGCGATCGCGGTAGAACAGTTGCTCGCGGGTCACGCACATGGCGTGCGCGTTGTTGTTGAACACGATGAAAGTCACCGGCAGGTCGTGCTCGATCGCGGTGTGCATCTCCAGGCCGTGCATGAAGAACGCGCCATCACCGGCGATCACGAACGTCCTTCTGTTCCGCGCGAACGCCGAGCCGATCCCCGCGCCGAAGCTGTAGCCCATGCCGCCCATCCCGAGGGCGACCACGAACCGCCCGCCGCGGGGCACCGAAAGATGATGCACCACGGATGCGCCCGTGTTCCCGGCGTCGGCGAACACGTCCGATCCCGCCGGCAACATCGCCGCGATCGCCTCCACGGCCTCGCGGTAGCGCAGTCCCGGCCCCGAGGAGTCGGGTACCTCCAGCGCCGTCAGGGCCTGCGGGCCTGCCGGTTCCGGTACGCCGTCGACGTCGAACAGCGCCGTGAGCTCGTCCAATGTCGACCCGAGGTCCATGCTCACCGCGTGCACCGTGGGCGCATAGGGTGGTTCGGCGCCGATGCTGGCCACCGGCACTCCGGCCAGCGCACCGTCGAGCCCGGCTCGTGCGGTCATCGGCATCCGGGTGCCCACCAGCAGGCACAACGCCGCCTGCTGCACGGCGTCAACGAGTTCGGCGTGGCCCATCGTGCCTGCCACACCGCAGAATCCGTGCTCGTCGGCGCCGTAGCAATCCTTCGCATCCGGTGCCACCCCGACCGCCGCGTCCAACGCGACGGCCAACGCCCGCACCTGCGCGCGGGCATCATTGCGCGCCACCTGATCGCCGACGACGAGCACGATCTTGCCGGTCCGTCGGGCCGTGGCGATCATGTCGGCGACCCGGGCCAGCCCGACGTGATCGCGAACCACCCGGCGGGCCGGCGGGGTGAACCGGGGCAACGTCACGGCCGCCTGCTGAACATCTTTGGGCAACAACAACACCCCCGGCCCACCGTGCAGCACCGCGGACACCGCCCGTTCCAGGTGCTCGGCGATGTCCTCGGGCCGCTCGACCCGCGCGCAGTAGCGGGAGATCTCGGAGAACAACCGCGCCGCGTCGATCGAACCCGCCCGGCCGCTGGAATCCTGGAATGCCCCGTCCCCCTCCAACGCGGTCGGTGGCTGACCGACCAGGGCCAGAACCGGCACCCGCGAGGTGTAGGACTCGGCCAGCCCGGCGACCAGGTTCATTGCGCCACCACCCGAGGTTGCGGCGACAACGCCGAGCCCGCTCGTCGAGCGTGCGTACCCGTCGGCCATGGTGGCCGCGGAGAACTCGTGCTTGGCCACCACCCCGGTGACGTCCACGTCGGCATCGAAGACCGCGTCGTAGAGGTCCTCGATGTTGGCGCCGTCCACCCCGAAGATGTTCCGAACGCCCAGCGCGGCCACGGCGTCGACCAGGTAGTCGACGACCCGCCGCTGTTCGCGTCCATGACTTCGACCGCTCGTTACCAATGCCGTGCTCCTTCCGGGACTCCGGTCCCCAATCTTCTTGTCGCTTCCCGACAGCGCCGCGCCCCCGACCGGCACGCTGAGCAACGGCTCGGATGCGGGCGCACGCGGGCCGATGCACGACGGGATGGATCGTCTCGGGGGCGGCCACCGCTGCGCGACACGTTCTTGGTCACGGTGTTCTCCTCGCGGTGTGTGCCGGCGGGTGTTGCTCCCGGCTCGAGTGGTTGACGTAAAACAGCATTCGGCATGATCACGGTGACCGGCGACGGGGGAAACCCTGGACCGCGATGTTCGGGCCGCCCACCTCGGGTTCGCGCGGGTTGTCCCCGACCGGTTTCGCCACCGCGCTGCACGTGCCCCTGTACGAGGAGGCATGGGCC
>NZ_JBAQEO010000213.1:0-8867 GCF_049286785.1 Rhodococcus sp. (in: high G+C Gram-positive bacteria)
CCAGGTGCGTGCCACCCTCGCCGATGGTGAGCAGCGCACCCTCGACGCGGATGTCGTTCTCATCGCCACCGGTGCCCGTCCGCGCATCATCTCGGGTGCCGAACCCGATGGCGAACGCATTCTGACGTGGCGCCACCTCTACGACCTGGACGAGTTGCCGTCCCACTTGGTCGTGGTGGGATCCGGTGTCACCGGTGCGGAGTTCGTGTCCGCCTACACCGAGATGGGTGTCAAGGTCACTCTCGTGTCCAGTCGTGACCGGGTCCTTCCCGGCGAGGACGCCGACGCCGCTCTCGTGCTCGAGGACGTGCTGGCCGAACGTGGTGTCGAACTCGTCAAGCACGCCCGCGCCGACGCGGTCAAGCGCACCGAGGACGGTGTCGTCGTGGTTCTCGCGGACGGTCGCACGGTGGAGGGCAGCCATGCCCTCATGACCGTCGGTTCGGTCCCCAACACGTCCGGACTGGGCCTGGAGAAGGTGGGAATCGAACTCGACCGGGGTGGTTACCTCCGAGTGGACCGGGTCTCACGGACCACGGTATCGGGGATCTATGCGGCCGGCGACTGTACCGGGTTGCTGCCCTTGGCCTCGGTGGCCGCCATGCAGGGCCGGATCGCGATGTATCACGCTCTCGGTGAGGGAGTCAGCCCGATCAAGCTCAAGACGGTGGCGTCGGCAGTGTTCACCCGCCCCGAGATCGCGACGGTGGGTGTGAGCCAGGCGGCGATCGACAACGGTGAGGTCCCGGCCCGCACCGTGATGCTGCCGCTCAACACCAATGCCCGCGCCAAGATGTCAGGGTTGCGCCGTGGTTTCGTCAAGATCTTCTGCCGGCCCGCGACCGGTGTGGTGATCGGTGGTGTCGTGGTGGCCCCCAACGGCTCGGAGCTGATCCTGCCGCTCGCGATGGCGGTCCAGAACAACCTGTCGGTCAACGACCTCGCCCAGACCTTCTCCGTGTACCCGTCGCTCACCGGCTCGATTACCGAAGCCGCGCGACAGTTGATGCAGCACGACGACCTGGACTGACTATCACCACTGTCTTGTCGGGTGGGATAGCCCTTTCACGCAGTGGTGCGCACTTTCGAGATGGTCGGGCACGAGCGAATCATCGCCCGTGCCCGAATGTCGAAGCGCTGCAGGAGTTCTGAAATCGGTCGGCGAAGACCTCGCGACGCCGTTCGCTCGTTACGGCTTCTCGGTGAGGCGTTCGGTGACGCCAACCGCACTCACGCCCAGTCGTAGGTGCGTTCGACGGCCTTGTTCCACTCGGCGTAAAGCCGGGTGGCCTCCTCTTCGGGCATCTGCGGGTTCCAGGTCTTCCCGACGGCCCAGTTCTCGCGGATGTCCTGCTCGCCGGCCCAGAAGCCGACCGCGAGGCCTGCAGCGTATGCCGCTCCCAGCGCTGTGGTTTCGTTGACAACCGGGCGGATGACGGGCACGCCGAGAATGTCTGCCTGGAACTGCATGAGGGTGTCGTTCACCACCATCCCGCCGTCGACTTTCAGCGAGGCGAGGTCGACGCCCGAATCTGCGCGCATCGCCTCGATCACCTCCCGTGTCTGATACGCGGTGGCCTCCAGTGCGGCCCGAGCCAGGTGGCCCTTGTTCACGAAACGGGTCAGGCCGGCAATGACCCCGCGGGCGTCGGGCCGCCAACGGGGTGCGAACAAACCGGAGAACGCGGGGACGAAATACGCTCCGCCGTTGTCGTCGACCGAGTTGGCCAGCTCCTCGATATCGTTGGCGGACCGGATGATTCCCAGATTGTCGCGCAGCCACTGCACCAGGGACCCGGTCACCGCTATCGACCCCTCGAGAGCGTAGACGGCGGGGGCGTCGCCGATCTTGTAACAGACCGTGGTCAGCAGGCCGTGTTTGCTGTGGACGGGTGTGGTTCCGGTATTGAGCAGCAGGAAGTTTCCCGTTCCGTAGGTGTTCTTGGCGTCACCTTCGGAGAGACAGGCCTGGCCGAACGTGGCCGCCTGCTGATCGCCGAGGATCCCGGCAACCGGAACTCCCGGAAGGGCCCCGCGCGAGCGCGCCACCCCGTACACCTCGGACGAACTGCGGATCTCGGGCAGCATCGACATCGGTATACCGAAATCGGCGCAGATCTCCGGATCCCAGTCGAGCGTGTCGAGATTCATCAGAAGAGTGCGTGAGGCATTCGTGACGTCGGTGACGTGCGTGCCCTCGGTGATGTTCCACAGAATCCAGGAGTCGACGGTTCCGAAGCACAGGTCACCGGCCTCGGCCCGGTCGCGGACTCCCTCCACGTTGTCGAGGATCCAGCGGATCTTGGGCCCGGCGAAGTACGTCGAGAGGGGCAGGCCGGTGCGACGTCGATAACGGTCCGCGCCCGCCTCACCGCCGAGTTGGACGCACAGTCCGGCGGTACGCGTGTCCTGCCAGACGATGGCGTTGTACACGGGCTCACCGGTGTTCCTGTCCCACACCACGGTGGTCTCGCGCTGGTTCGTGATGCCGATGGCGGCGATGTCGCTGCTGGTGAGATCGGCCTTCGCGAGTGCGGATGCCGCGACTTCGCGGGTGTTGATCCACAGTTCCTTCGCGTCGTGTTCCACCCAGCCGGCGCGGGGGAAGACCTGGTCGTGTTCCTTCTGCGCGACGCTCACCACACCGCCGGTGTGATCGAAGATGATGCACCGACTCGACGTCGTGCCCTGGTCTATCGCTGCGATGTACTGAACCACACGCATGAAACTACCGGGACGAAGACCGATACGCGGCCGTTCCCGGTGCGGGCCACCGTGGCCATCCGCACGGGACGATGGTTTGTGCCATGCTCGAGGCGATGCCGGGGCCGTGATGCACATGTCACCGCCCACCACGATCGGGACCCACCAGGATCGGGACGAGGAAGTGACGTGTTCGACGATCGGACGACGACGACTTCACGTCCGGGCACGGTGATGCCCGGACCCGGCGCCGCTTACACCACCGCGAGTGCCGCCGCCGCGGACACTCGAGTGGTGCTGGCCTGCTTGGAGACCACGTCCGGCGGGCTCTCCTCGGAAGAGGCGGCGCGCCGGCTACGCGAGTCAGGCCCGAATGCCGTTCGTTCCCATCGCGTCAATCCGCTCGCGATTCTCGGCCGTCAGCTCCGTAGCGCAATTCTGGTGATGCTCGCCGTGACCGCGGCCATCTCGTTCTTCCTCGGTTCCCGCAACGACGCAATTATCATCGGAATCATTCTGGCGGCCAGTATCGGGTTGGGATTCGTCAACGAGTACCGCGCGGAACGCGCCACGGCGGCACTGCACTCACGCGTGCGGCACACCGCGATCGTTCTCCGTGACGACGAACCGGCCGAGGTCGACGTCACCGAACTGGTGCCCGGCGACGTCGTGCATCTGGTCCTCGGTGCAGTGGTTCCCGCCGACATGAGACTGCTCTCCACGGCCGGGCTCGAATGTGACGAGAGCGTTCTCACAGGCGAGTCGATGGCGGTCGAGAAATCGGTGGCCCCCGTCGATCCGGGGACCGCGCAGGCAGATCTGACCAGTTGCGCATTCATGGGCACCGTCGTGCAGGCCGGAACCGGCACGGGCGTCGTGGTGGAGACCGGAAGCCGTGCTGCATTCGGGCGGGTCGCAGCGGGTCTCGGTGAGCGTCACCCGGAGACCGATTTTCAGGCAGGCCTCCGTCAGTTCTCGGTATTGCTGCTGCAGGTCGCACTTACGCTGACCGCGGTCATCGCGATAACCAACCTCGTCCTGCAGCGGCCGTTGCTCGAGTCGTTGCTCTTCGCGCTGGCCATCGCGGTCGGTGTCACCCCGCAGTTGCTGCCCGCGGTGGTCAGCACCAGTCTCGCGGCCGGGTCGCGGCAACTGGCCAAACGCAAGGTTCTGGTGAAACGGCTGGTGTGTATCGAGGACCTCGGCGACCTGGACGTCGTGGTCACCGACAAGACCGGCACACTCACGGAAGGGCGGATCAGCTTCGTTGCCGCGCTCGATTCGTCCGGGACGGACAGCGCCGAGGCGCTGCTGCTCGGCCTGCTGGCCACGGAATACGAGTCCGCGGGAAATTCGGACGTCGTGGTGGGCGCCAACCCGATGGACTCGGCGTTGTGGGCGACACCGGAGGCGGCGCGGTCGCCGGTCGCCGGATACGAGCGGCTTGCGCTCCTTCCGTTCGATCACGAACGGCGCATGACCTCCGCGTTGGTGGACAGCCCGGCGGGAGATCGTCTGCTGGTCGTGAAGGGTGCGCCCGAGTCCGTCCTCGAGCGGTGTACCCACGTCGGTCCGGAGGCGAGAGAGACTCTGTCCGCACAGTTCGCACAGGGGAGCCGGGTGGTGGCCGTAGCCACCAAGTCGGCGCCGGCGCGTACAGAGATCACACCGGACGACGAGGACGACCTTGTCCTGCGAGGATTCCTCGTATTCCTCGATCGGCCCAAGTCGGCAGCGAAGGTCTCCTTGGAACAGCTTGCGACGCTGGGAATCAGCGTGAAGGTCGCCACCGGTGACAATCCTCGGGTTGCGGAATCCGTCTGTTCCGAACTCGGGTTGCCCTCGGGCGGCACGGTCACGGGCGCCGAACTCGAGGGCCTCGACGACGAGGCTTTCACCGAGATGGCCGAGCAGGCCACCATTTTCGCCCGAGTATCGCCGGAGCAGAAGTCGCGGCTGGTCAAAGCGCTGCGGCAGCACGGTCGATCGGTCGGATTCCTCGGTGACGGCGTCAACGATGCGCTCGCGCTGCACGCCGCGGATGTCGGAATCTCCGTGGATACGGCCACTGACGTGGCCAAGGACGCGGCGGACATTCTGCTTCTGGAAAAGGACCTCGGCGTTCTGGCCGACGGCGTCTCCGAGGGCCGTCGAATCTTCGCCAACACGATCAAATACGTATTGATGGGAACCTCCAGCAATTTCGGCAACATGTTCAGTGCCGCGGCGGCTTCAGCGGTCCTGACCTTCCTGCCGATGTTGCCGAGTCAGATTCTGCTCAACAACCTTCTCTACGATTCCAGCCAGTTGGCCATTCCGACGGACAACGTCGACCAGGAGCAACTCCATGCGCCGTCGCATTGGAATATCGGTTTCATCCGCCGGTTCATGCTGTTCTTCGGTCCGATCAGTTCATTGTTCGATTTCCTGACCTTCGGAATCATGATCGGAGTTTTCCAGGCGGGGCCGGAACTGTTCCGAACAGGCTGGTTCGTCGAATCCCTGGCCACTCAGACACTGATCATCTTCGCGATCCGCACCCGCCGTGTTCCGTTCTTCCGCAGCACACCGAGTGTGCCGCTTGTCGTTTCCACGTTCGCGGCCATCACGGTCGCCATCACGTTGACCGTCTCACCCCTTTCCGACGACCTCGGGTTCACGCCGTTGCCGATCGGCTTCTTCCTCGCTCTGGTTGCGATGGTGATTGCTTATCTCGTGTTGATCGAATTCGCCAAGAAGATCTTCTACAGTGAGCCGATACATCCAGGTCCGGTTATTCGGCGGCGTGGCCACCCGCACAGGGTCCACCGTCGTGCGGCACGGTTCAGCACGGGCGCGCGCCGAGTGAGGTGAAACCCCGCGCAGGAAAAGCCCCCAGGTTGTTGCCGGCTGAGGATGTCAATAGCCTGGGGAGGAATCCGACGTCAGCTGACAGGAGTCCGAGTTGAGTACTCAACCAGGTGTGCAGTTTCTCGGTCCCCGGCAACGCGACGCCGCATGGGAGACATTGCAGACCGAGCAGTTCGACGTCATCGTGATCGGTGGCGGAGTCGTGGGCTGCGGCACCGCGCTCGACGCGGCCACCCGGGGTCTCAAGGTGGCGTTGGTGGAGGCGCGCGACTTCGCGGCGGGTACGTCCAGTCGGTCGTCGAAGATGTTCCACGGTGGTCTGCGTTATCTCGAGCAATTCGAGTTCGGTCTGGTCCGCGAGGCGTTGCGGGAACGTGAGCTGTCGCTGACCACCCTCGCACCGCACCTGGTGAAGCCGCAGAAGTTCCTGTTCCCGCTCACCCACCGGGTGTGGGAACGCCCGTATACCGCGGCGGGCATCTTTCTCTACGACCGGATGGGCGGCGCCAAATCCGTTCCCCCGCAGAGGCAGCTGACCAGGGCCGCCGCGCTCCGGATGGCGCCCGGGCTCAAGCGGAACTCGCTCACCGGTGGAATCTCCTACTACGACACCGTGGTGGACGACGCGCGTCACACGATGACCGTGGCCCGCACCGCGGCCCGCTACGGCGCCGTCGTGCGGACCTCGACGCAGGTGGTCGGTTTTTTGCGGGAGGCGGACCGAGTGTCCGGTGTCCGTATCAGGGACTGCGAGGACGGTCGCACCGCGGAGGTACGCGGGAGCGTCGTGATCAATGCGACCGGGGTGTGGACGGACGAGATCCAGGCTCTGTCCCGGCAGCGCGGCCGATTCCGCGTCCGGGCGTCCAAGGGCGTGCATGTCGTGGTGCCCCGCGATCGGATCGTCAGCGACGCCGCGATCATCCTCCGCACCGAGAAGTCGGTGCTGTTCGTGATCCCGTGGGGCAGTCACTGGATCATCGGTACCACCGACACGGACTGGAATCTGGACCTCGGTCACCCCGCGGCGACCAGAGCCGACATCGACTACATTCTCGGGCAGGCCAACAAGGTTCTCGTCACCGCACTGACGCACGAAGACATCGACGGCGTGTATGCCGGACTGCGGCCGTTGCTCGCCGGGGAGAGCGACGAGACCTCGAAACTCTCTCGCGAGCACGCGGTCGCCCGCGTCGCGCCCGGATTGATCGCCATCGCCGGCGGCAAGTACACCACGTACCGGGTGATGGCCGAGGACGCGATGGACCTGGCAGCGGACGACATCCCCGCCCGGGTGGCACCCTCCATTACCGAGAAGGTGCCGTTGGTCGGTGCGGACGGCTATTTCGCCCTGGTCAATCAGACCGTCCAACTGGGCCAGGTGCACGGAGTGCATCCCTACCGAATCAAGCATCTGCTGGACCGTTACGGTTCCCTGATCGGTGAGGTTCTGGATCTGGCCTCGGGCAAGCCCGAACTCCTCGAGCCGTTGACCGACGCTCCCGCATATCTTCAGGTGGAGGTCGTCTACGCGGCGGCCGCAGAAGGGGCGCTGCACCTCGACGACATTCTCGCTCGCCGCACCCGGATCGCGATCGAGTACCCGCATCGGGGAGTGAACTGCGCCGAGCAGGTGGCTCGGTTGGTTGCGCCTGTCCTCGGCTGGGAGGCAGATGTTATCGATCGCGAAGTGAAGACGTACCAGGCGAGGGTCGAGGCGGAAGTGCAGTCGCAGGCTCAGCCGGACGACCTGTCGGCCGACGCGCTGCGGGCGGCCGCCCCGGAATCACGGGTCGAACTGCTCGAACCCCCGGTCAGTGTGTCAGAAGTACCTTGACCACCACGATGACGGCAGCGACGCAGGCCAGCGTGATCGCGGCGAAGTGGGTGGCGGGTGTGACCTTCTCACGTCGGAGCCGGCTGATCACGTAGCTGATCGTGCCGATGCGGGCGATCATCACGATTTCCGCCACCAATTGGGCGGTTACGGGTTCGAGCCATCCCAGGAGGGCGGTTGCGAGGATCGCACTCGGAAGAACCGCCGACGTGAGAATGGGTACCGCGTCACGCAGTTCCCGGATTCTCTCGGTGTGGGTGAGAGTGTGGTCCAGTCGCAATGTCTGACCGACGGATTCGGCGAACACGTGGGCGAGGAAAACCGACAGAGCCGCTCCGACGATGACTGCGATCCCCAGCGTCTCGTGGGAATGCGTGACTGGAATCAGGGCGGCGAGAACCAGGATGTTGCCGTAGATGTACGCGCTGATCCGGCTCGCGACGTGCTCGGTCGACAGTTGATCATCGCCCGCGAGTGTCGGTCGGTTGAACAGACTCGGAAGATCCCACGCCATGGTGTCGAGCATTCCATTGTGCTCGCCTGAAAGTCACACCTTCGGGCTGTAATGCTTGGGATCGTCTCGGTACTGCACCGGAGGGAGATTGCGCGGTGGGGTATGCACCAGCGGCGCGTTCGCGGGTGCCCGGCCGGTCGCGCGGTCCCAGCCGGCGCGGGCTCTGGGATGGTATCGGTAACGCTGCGGAACCAGACGGAACACCGCGTTCACGGCCTTGCCGACGACGGTGTGCACTCGTTCGTCACGCTCGCTCCATCGGTAGCCCAGGAGATCGCGCACCGGCTGGTCGTACATGCCGACGGTGAGCCAGACGAAACCCTTGGCGACCGGGATCCGCATGATCTTCCATACGGGCTCGGGCAGCCACGACAGGGACGGGGGGACGCCGAGCGCGGAGAGGTCGAGCACGTCACGAGTGGCCTTGTTGTCTTCGAGGATGTTGCGGCACATGTGATCCCAGTACTCCTGGAAAGCTTCCCAGGTATCCGGGACGGGTTTCGTGCTCACTCCGTACAGGCGGTACCACTGGATGTGCTCGGTGAAGAGCTGACGCTTCTGCGCTTCGGTGAGGCCGCCCATGAAATTGTCGGCTGTGAGGATCGTGCCCATGAAGAAGGTGGAGTGCGCCCAGTAGAACGTGTCGGGGTCGAGTGCGTGGTATCTGCGACCTTGCTTGTCGATTCCCTTGATGTTGTTGTGGTAGCCGCGGACCTGCTCTGCGGTCTGCTGCGCCCGGTCACCGTCGTATACAACTCCGCCGATGGGATACAGCGAGCGGTAGAGGCGCTCCCAGCGCTCCTCGAAGAAGCGTGAGTGTTCCTCCACTCCAGCACCGAGGCCTGGGTGCATGTTCTGCATCGAACCCGCCCAGACGCCCTGCAGCAATCCCCGCCAGTCGCCGAAATACTTCCAGGTCAGAGAATCGGGGCCCAGGGGGACCGGGGCGGCGGTCGGCTCAGT
>NZ_JBAQEO010000214.1:0-17277 GCF_049286785.1 Rhodococcus sp. (in: high G+C Gram-positive bacteria)
ATACTGCACAGCGAACGCTCGCACATTCCTTGGTGGTCACCTACACGGCATCATGCGGAAAGCACGAGGTACTTTCCGCATGATCACCGGCGCGAAGGGATCAGACGCGCACCCTGACGGACCCCTCACGGACCGATGCGGGGTAGGTGCGCACCGAGCCCACAGCTTCGGACGCGCACCGGCCGTTGTCGAGCGAGAACGCGTACTGGTGCAGCGGGCACACCACGACCGAGCCGTCGATCTGTCCATCGGCGAGCGGCCCACTCTTGTGTGGGCACACGGCGTCCATTGCCCGGACCGTGCCGTCCGGCAACAGGAACACCGCGATTTGCCGGTTCTCCACCACGTATGTCCGGCCCTCACCGGGAGTCAGGTCGCTCACCGGGCCGAGCACGACCTCCGTGCGTCCCTCGATCAGTGCGGTCATCGGACCGGCACCTGGGGGAGGGGAAGGAGAGGAAGCGACGGAGCGAACTGCGCAGGCGATTTGGGTGCGCTGCGCTCCTTCCAGGGATCTCGATAGCCGTCGACAGCCGTGTGCATCCGCTTGTCCAATCCCGTCACTATGTCCTCCTCGTCTCGCACCAGTAACGCCTGGAGTCGTTCGAGTCCCATGCGCGGTACGAAGTCGTAGGTGCGTTCGAGCCATTTCGCGTTCTCGCGGTAGTACTGGATGAACCGCCCGGCGAGTGCGAGCACGGCGTCGGGGGAGTCGACGGTGGCCAGGAGGTCGCCCTTCCGCACGTGTGCTCCGGCTGCGCACCCGATGTACACCTCCC
This sequence comes from Rhodococcus sp. (in: high G+C Gram-positive bacteria), assembly GCF_049286785.1. Taxonomy (GTDB): domain Bacteria; phylum Actinomycetota; class Actinomycetes; order Mycobacteriales; family Mycobacteriaceae; genus Rhodococcus_F. The sequence goes on from NZ_JBAQEO010000214.1 coordinate 780, forward strand.
ATCGGCCGTCACCGACGGCCACCACACCGAGGTCCTTGCACAATGCTTCCGAGCAGTTGCGTGGGCAGCCGGCTACCGCGAGTTTGAGCTTCGCCGGTGTCTCCAGGCCCTGGAACCGCTCCTCGATGGCGATGCCGAGGCTCGTCGAATCACCCAGCCCGTAGCGGCAGAAGTCCGTCCCGACACAGGTTTTCACCGTCCTCGTACTCTTGCCGTACGCGAAACCGGACGGCATGTCGAGATCACCCCACACCTTCGGGAGATCTTCTTTCCTGATGCCGAGCAGGTCGATCCGCTGTCCGCCGGTCACTTTCACGAGTGGTACGTGATACTTGTCGGCCACGTCGGCGATCCTGCGGAGTTGATCCGGGGTGGTGACGCCACCCTTCATCTGCGGCACCACCGAAAAGGTGCCGTCACGCTGGATGTTGGCGTGCACGCGGTCGTTGATGAACAACGCGCCCCGCTCGTCCACCCAGTCCGGACCCCAGATCGTGCGCAGCAGCGACGCCAGCGGCATCTTCGCGGTCGCGTCCTCCTTGCCGTCGACGGCGAGTTCCGTGAACACCTGGGACACCGCGCGCAGGTCACGCTCGCGAATGGTGGCGATCAACTCGGGCTTGGTCATCGGTATGCACGGCACGTACCAGTCGGCGGACGGGTCGGCCTCCAGTTCGCCGCCGGCCGCGCAGGCCACGATGTCGGCGACCAGTCCCTTGCAGGAACCGCATCCCTTGCCGGCGCGGGTCTGCGCGCACACCTCGGTCAGGGTCCTGACGCCGGAGTGGACGCACGCGACCAGGTCGCCCTTGCTCACTCCGTTGCAGTTGCATACCTGGGTGTCGTCGGGCAGGTCGGCGACACCCACCCCGGCTCCCGGGGCGCCGAGGTCGAACAGCAAGCTGATCCGCTCGTCGGGCAACGGCACCTTGCCGTCGAAAGCCTGGGTCAGAAAGCCTGCCTTGCTGATGTCGCCCATGAGGGTGGCACCGATCAGCTTTCCGTCCCGCACGACCACGCTCTTGTATGTGCCACTGCGTGATTCGTAGTACTGGATGAATTCGTCGTCCGCCAGTTCGGGGCCTTTGACGCCCATTGCTGCTACGTCGACCCCGGCGACCTTCAGCTTCGTCGTCGTGCGTGAGCCGCTGTACGCGGCCTCGGGATTGCTGCCGGTGAGGACTTCGGCCAGGATGACGGCCTGTTCCCACACCGGTGCCACCAGCCCGTACGTCTCCCCGCGGTGCTGGGCGCATTCGCCGACCGCGTACACGGATCCTTCGTCCTCGCAGCGCATCTGGTCGTCGACCACGATTCCGCGTTCGACAACCAGGCCGGCGGCACGTGCCAGTTCGGTGTTGGGACGAATGCCTGCGGTGACCACCACCATGTCGGCGTCCAGGGTGGAGCCGTCGACGAAAGCGACACCCGTCACCTGCCCCGCGTCGCCGCGCAACACCGCGGTGGTCCGCATCGAGGTGTGCACCCCGACTCCGAGTTTCTCGATCTCGGCGCGCAGCACACCGCCGCCGCGCTCGTCGAGCTGCTGGTTCATCAGGTGGCCGGGGGAGTGCACGACGTCGACGGTGAGTCCCTGGGTTCGCAGGCCGTAGGCGGCTTCGAGGCCGAGGAGACCGCCGCCGATCACCACGGCGGACACGTCGTCGCGGGCCTGCGCCATCTGGAGCATGCCGTTGGTGTCGGCGATGTTGCGGAAGCCGAACACACCCCTCGCCAGCCTGCCGTCGGGTTCACGCAGACCGTCCATGTTCGGAAAGAAGGTATTGCTGCCGGTCGCGATGATGAGCACGTCGTAGTCGACGACACGGCCGCTCTCACACGTGACCGTTTTCGCGAACCGATCGAGGGCAACCGCACGATCGCCGGCATGGAGCCTGACGCCGTTGGCCCTGTACCAGGCCATCGGATTGAGAATCATGTCCTCGTCGTCGACTGCCGCCTCCCCGGACAGCACGTGGGAGAGCATGATCCGGTTGTAGTTGCCGTAAGGTTCGTCGCCGATCATGGTGATCGCGAAGCGGTCTCCGCCGCCACGGCTGAGAATCTCCTCGACGGTGCGCGCCCCGGCCATACCGTTGCCGACGACCAGCAGCTTGCTCGAACTCGGTGTAATGGCCATGAGTCGAGGTTGCGCCCCGGGCGTGTCGAAACGGCTGCGTGCACGTTACGTGGGAATCAGGAACATCTCACAGGTGTACCCCGGCGTGTGTCAGGTGCTGCGGGATAGCCTCGGCTTCTCGCAGCACAGGAGTTCCTGGCGCGGCGGATGATGGTTCGAGGGACCGTTCGGGAATGCCACCGTGAACGGGATGCGGACCGAAGAGGAAGGAACAGAGGATGAGTAGACGCACCCCCAGCCAATGGGAGGAGATCACGGCCGCTGACCCGGCGCACTCCACGTGGTACGTGGAGCGGTTCCGGACGATGGCGGCCGAGGGCCAGGACATCGTCGGGGAGGCGCGGCTGGTCGACGCGATGCTCCGCCGCGGCGCACGGGTTCTCGATGCGGGGTGCGGGCCGGGTCGCCTGGGTGGCTACCTGCACGAAGCCGGTCACGTGGTGGTCGGCGTCGATGTCGATCCGGTGTTGATCGCGGCGGCGGAGGAGGACCATCCCGGTCCGACCTGGCTGGTCGGTGATCTCGCCGAGTTGGATCTGCCGGGCCGCGGGGTGGGGGCCGACTTCGATGTCATCGTGTGCGCAGGCAACGTGATGACCTTCCTGGCACCGTCCACGCGCGAGGCGGTGCTGGCCGGTTTCGGCCGTCATCTCGCCCCTGAGGGCCGGGTGGTCGTGGGGTTCGGTGCAGGTCGGGGCTACGAGTTCCCGCAGTTTCTGACCGACGCCGCGGCCGCCGGTCTCGCGGTGGATCTGCGGCTGTCGACGTGGGATCTGCGGCCCTTCACCGACGAGTCCGAGTACCTGGTGGCGGTGTTCTCGCGCGCGCAGTGACGGGCGGGGTCGTTCTTCACCGAGACGGTTCGGGGCTGAAAGGTCACAGACCGAAGCTGCCGGGACCACGCCTGCGTAGGTACCGTTCGAACTCCGCGGCCAGTGCGTCGCCGTCGATCTTCGATATGGCCTCGGAGATGTCGGTTTCGGCGTCGCCGCGTTCCTCGAGCGAGCGGACGTATTCGCCGATCTCCTCGTCGTCCGCGGTCATCTCCGTGACCGACTCCTGCCAGTCCTCGGCCTGGCTGGGCAGCTCGCCGAGCGGCACCTCGAGGTCGAGGACGTCCTCGACGCGCTGTAGCAGAGCGACGGTCGCCTTGGGGTTGGGCGGTTGCGACACGTAGTGAGGTACCGCCGCCCAGAACGACACGGCGGGAACACCCGCACGCACACAGGCGTCCTGCAATACCCCGGTGATGCCGGTGGGCCCCTCGTATCGCGTCTGCTCGAGGTTGAACCGCGCGGCCGCCTCGCTGCTGTATGCGCTGCCGGTCACCGGAACGGGACGGGTGTGCGGGGTATCCGCGAGCAACGCCCCGAGGATCACCACGGTGTTGATCTGGAGTTGGTCGATGAGCTCGAGGAGGTCCTCGCAGAAGCTTCGCCATCGCATGTTCGGTTCGATGCCGCGTAACAGCACGACGTCGCGGTCGCTGCCGGGAGGTGAGCACACCGACATGCGAGTGGCGGGCCAGACGATCTCCCGGGTGACGCCGTCGACCTGGCGGACGGTGGGGCGGTTCACCTGGTAGTCGTAGTAGTCCTCGGAGTCGAGCTCGGCCAGGGGCTGGGCGTCCCACGTCAACTCGAGGTGCTCGACCGCCCCGCTTGCTGCGTCGCCCGCATCGTTCCACCCCTCGAAGGCGGCGACGAGCACAGGGTCGCGGAGTACGGGGATGCCGGCATCCATCTCTTCGGCGTCGGCCGGGTCGGGGGCGTCGTCGTCGCGGCCCGGGGGCGTGAAAGGGAACTCACTGGAACTCACTCACCCAGCCTACGGCCCGGGTCGGTTCCGTCGCCCACTAGTCTTGACGACATGTCTGCGCCATTTAACTCTGCCTTGCTCGATGCGTTGTCCCAGCGCGTTGTCATCGGCGACGGCGCCATGGGAACGATGCTGCAGGCCGCGGATCTCACGTTGGACGACTTCCTGGGGCTGGAAGGGTGCAACGAGATCCTCAACGACACCCGGCCCGACGTGCTGAAAGACATCCACCGCGCCTATTTCGAAGCCGGTGCCGACGCGGTCGAGACCAACACCTTCGGCTGCAACCTGCCCAACCTCGCCGATTACGACATCGCGGATCGTATCCGCGATCTCGCGGAGAAGGGCACCCGGCTGGCCCGTGAGGTAGCCGACGAGATGGGACCCGGCCGCGACGGCATGGGCCGCTTCGTTCTGGGTTCGATGGGACCGGGCACCAAGTTGCCGACCCTCGGGCACGCGCCGTTCCACACGCTCCGCGACGCCTATGCCGAGGCGGCGATGGGCATGATCGACGGCGGCGCCGATGCCATCCTCGTCGAGACCTGCCAGGACCTGCTGCAGGTGAAGGCCGCCATCCTGGGCAGTCAGCGTGCGATGGAGAAGCTCGGCTCCCGGCTTCCGATCATCACCCACGTCACCGTCGAAACCACGGGAACCATGCTTCTCGGCAGCGAGATCGGCGCCGCGCTCACGGCTCTCGAACCGTTGGGTATCGACATGATCGGGCTCAACTGCGCCACCGGCCCCGCCGAGATGAGCGAGCATCTTCGCCATCTGTCCAAGTACAGCTCGCTCCCGGTGTCGGTCATGCCCAACGCAGGCCTGCCGCAACTCGGGCCCTCCGGCGCCGAGTACCCCCTCACCGCCGAGGAGCTCGCGGAGGCGCTCAGCGGGTTCGTCGCAGAGTTCGGTCTGGATCTCGTCGGTGGCTGCTGTGGCACCACCCCCGAACACATCCGGCAGGTCGCCGAGGCCGTGCGGCACGTCGAGAAGGCTCAGCGCAGTCCGATACACGAGCCGGGTACGTCTTCGTTGTACACGGCTGTGCCGTTCGAACAGGACGCCAGCATCCTGATGATCGGTGAGCGCACCAACTCCAACGGCTCCAAGGCTTTTCGTGACGCGATGATCGCCGAGGACTACCAGAAGTGCCTCGACATCGCGAAGGATCAGACCCGCGACGGCGCCCACATGCTCGACCTCAACGTCGATTACGTGGGCCGCGACGGCGCCGCCGACATGTCTGCTCTCGCGAGCCGGCTCGCGACGTCGTCCACGTTGCCGATCATGCTCGACTCCACCGAGCCTGCCGTGTTGCAGGCCGGACTCGAGCATCTCGGCGGTCGGTGCGCGGTGAACTCGGTCAACTACGAGGACGGGGCCGGTCCCGACTCGCGGTTCCAGAAAATCATGCGTCTGGTCAAGGAACACGGTGCCGCCGTGGTGGCACTGACCATCGATGAGGAGGGACAGGCGCGCACGGCGGAGCACAAGGTCCGGATCGCCGAGCGGCTCCTGGCGGACATCACCACCAACTGGGGTCTCGACGAATCCGATGTGATCATCGACGCGCTGACCTTCCCCATCTCGACCGGGCAGGAGGAGGTGCGCCGCGACGGCATCGAGACCATCGAGGCCATCCGCGAACTGAAGAAGCGGCATCCGAGGGTGCATTTCACCCTCGGGGTGTCCAATATCTCGTTCGGCCTGAATCCGGCCGCTCGTCAGGTGCTCAACTCGGTGTTTCTGCACGAGTGCACCGAGGCGGGTCTCGACACCGCGATCGTGCACGCGTCCAAGATTCTGCCGATGGCCCGAATCCCCGAGGAGCAACGCCGGACCGCGCTCGACCTCGTCTACGACCGCCGTCGTGAGGGATACGACCCGCTGCAGAAACTGATGCAGCTGTTCGAGGGTGTCTCCGCCGCCTCCGCTCGTGAGTCGCGCGCGCAGGAACTGGCGGCGCTGCCGCTGTTCGAGCGGCTGGAGCGGCGGATTGTCGACGGCGAGCGCAACGGCCTCGACGAGGACCTCGCTGCCGCGATGGAAGAGAAGCCGCCGCTCGCGATCATCAACGAGACGCTGCTCTCGGGCATGAAGACCGTCGGCGAACTCTTCGGTTCCGGTCAGATGCAGCTTCCGTTCGTGCTGCAGTCCGCCGAGGTGATGAAGGCGGCCGTGGCGTACCTCGAACCGCACATGGAGGCCTCCGACGAGGACGGCAAGGGTCGCATCGTCATCGCCACCGTGAAGGGCGACGTCCACGACATCGGCAAGAACCTCGTCGATATCATCCTGAGCAACAACGGCTACGACGTCGTGAATCTCGGTATCAAGCAGCCCATCGCAACTATTCTCGATGCCGCGATCGAGCAGAGGGCCGACGTGATCGGGATGTCCGGTCTGCTGGTCAAGTCGACCGTGGTGATGAAGGACAACTTGCGGGAACTCAACGCCAAGGGCGTCGCGGAGAAGTTCCCGGTGATGCTCGGTGGCGCTGCACTCACCCGGTCCTACGTCGAGAACGATCTGGCCGAGGTGTACGAGGGCGATGTCAGCTACGCGCGGGACGCCTTCGAGGGTCTGCACAAGATGGACGAGATCATGGCCGTCAAGCGCGGTGGGGGACTCGACCCGGACAGCCCCGAGGCGATCGCTGCCCGTGAGAAGGTGGCGGAGCGCAAGGCCCGTCACGAACGCTCCAAGCGCATCGCGGAGAAGCGCAAGGCCGCCGAGGTGCCGATCGTCGTTCCCGAGCGCTCCGACGTCGCCACCGACATCGAGATCCCGCGACCACCGTTCTGGGGGAGCCGGATCGTCAAGGGTGTCTCGCTGTCCGACTACTCGGGACTTCTCGACGAGCGGGCTCTGTTTCTCGGCCAGTGGGGTCTGCGCGGGCAACGGTCCGGTGACGGACCGACGTACGAGGAACTGGTCGAGACCGAGGGGCGTCCTCGCCTGCGGTACTGGCTCGATCGACTCAGCACCGAGGGCATCCTGGCGCACGCCGCGGTGGTGTACGGCTATTTCCCTGCGGTCTCCGAAGGCGACGACGTGGTGGTGCTCACCGAACCCACTCCTGATGCCGAAGAGCGGTTCCGCTTCACATTCCCCCGGCAGCACCGGGACCGGTTCCTGTGCATTGCGGATTTCGTGCGCTCGCGGACCGATGCCGAGGAAACCGGTCGGGTCGACGTGTTCCCGCTGCAGTTGGTGACGATGGGCCAGCCGATCGCCGACTTCGCCAACGAACTGTTCGCCGCCAACTCGTACCGCGACTACCTCGAGGTGCACGGCATCGGTGTGCAGCTGACCGAGTCCCTCGCCGAGTACTGGCATCGCCGGATCCGTGAGGAACTTGTGTTCCCGGACGGTCACGCTGTGGCAGAGCAGGACCCGTCCGAGGTGGCCGGATACTTCGATCTCGCGTATCGGGGGGCCCGTTACTCGTTCGGCTACGGCGCCTGCCCCAACCTCGAGGACCGCGCGAAGATGGTGGCGTTGCTCGAACCCGAGCGCATCGGCGTGAAGCTCTCGGAGGAGCTGCAACTGCATCCCGAGCAGTCGACGGATGCGTTCGTTCTGCATCATCCCGAAGCCAAGTACTTCAATGTCTGAGGCTGCTGTCACAGGCTTCGCAGCTGTGCTGTGGGACATGGACGGCACCCTTCTCGATTCCGAGAAGATGTGGGACGTCGCGGTGCGGGAGTTGTCGCTGCATCTCGGCGGGCCGATGACCGACGAGACCCGGCGGCTGACGATCGGTGCGTCCAGTGCCGACGCAGTCGCGGCGATCTTCGCGTCGCTCGGCCTCGAGCAGCATCCGGTGGCGGTGGCCGAAGCCAAGGAGTGGATGTACAGCCGGGTCGAGGTTCTGTTCGGCGACGGCGTTCCGTGGCGTCCGGGCGCCGAGGCGGCACTGCGGACGGTACGTGAGCACGGTCTGCGGTCGGCTTTGGTCACCAACACCGAACGCCGGCTCACCGAGCGCGCACTCGAGACCTTGGGCAGGGACAACTTCGACCACTCGGTGTGCGGTGACGAGGTGGCCCTAGGTAAGCCGTATCCCGACCCGTACCTGCGCGGTGCGGAACTTCTGGGCCTGGACCCGTCGCAGTGCCTCGCCGTCGAGGATTCGCCGACCGGTGCGGCCGCGGCGCAGGCGGCGGGTTGCCCGGTGCTGGTGGTGCCGTGCGAGGTGCAGGTTCCGGCGGGTCCGGGCCGCGTGTTCCGGTCGAGCCTCGAGGGACTCAGCGGCAGTGAGCTGACCGCGTTGTGGGCGGCGCAGCCGGCGGGAATCCGGCTCTAGGTATCCTCGTTTCCCGTGGCAGTCCCCAAAATCGTGTTGTTCTATGTGTTCACACCGCTCGCCGACCCCGAGGCAATACGGCTGTGGCAGCAAACCCTCGCCGCGGCGAACAACCTCACCGGACGCATCCTGATCTCGGAGCACGGCATCAATGCGACCGTCGGCGGCGACATCCGGGATGTCAAGAAATACATCAAGGGCACGCGCAACTACCGCCCGTTCAAGGATGCCGACATCAAGTGGTCCGACGGTCTGGGGAACGATTTCCCGCGCCTGAGCGTCAAGGTGCGGCCCGAGATCGTCACGTTCGGCGCTCCGGATGAGCTGGCGGTGGCGACTGACGGGGTGATGGGTGGCGGCACCCACCTCGCGCCCGAAGAAGTTCACCAACTTGTCGAGGGGCGCGGCGACGACGTCGTGTTCTTCGACGGCCGAAACGCCTTCGAAGCCGAGATCGGCCGGTTCCGCGGCGCGGTGGTTCCCGACGTCTCGACCACCCGCGAGTTCGTGAGTGAACTCGACAGCGGTAAGTACGATCACCTGAAGGACAAGGCTGTGATCACGTACTGCACCGGGGGAGTGCGATGCGAGGTGCTGTCCTCGCTGATGCGCTCGCGTGGGTTCGGTGAGGTGTACCAACTCGACGGTGGCATCGTGCGGTACGGCGAAACCTTCGGCGACGAAGGCCTGTGGGAAGGCTCGCTGTACGTGTTCGACAAGCGGATGAAAGTCGAATTCTCCGACAAGGCAAAGACTCTGGGCCGGTGTTCCCGATGTGACGAGCCGACGTCGCGGTACCAGAATCTCGCCGTCGAGCAGGGGCGGGAGCTCGCCCTGGTCTGCGAGCGGTGCAGTTCCGTAGAGCGGACTTCCTGAGATGCGCGGGGCGCCTTTGCCGGTCCGGGACGGACTCGGCCCGGATCGGCTGCGGATGCCGGCCGACGTTGCGGCCGCGACCGTTGCGGAGTTCCTGACGCAGACGTACCCGGACGAGGCCGCCCATTGGCTCGGCCTGATCGACAGCGGCGAGGTGGTCGACGAACACGGCCGGGTGATCGATCACGGGACACGCTGCTCGCCCACCCGATACCTGTACTTCTACCGCGACCCGGCACCGGAGATTCCGGTGCCGTTCGATATCGAGATCCTTCACCGCGACGGCCATCTCGTGGTCATCGACAAGCCGCACTTTCTCGCGACCATCCCGCGTGGCGCCCACATCACCGAGACCGCGGTGGTCCGGTTGCGGCGAGCGCTCGATCTGCCCGACCTCACTCCGGCCCACCGGCTCGATCGCATGACCGCCGGGGTTCTGGTGTTCCTCGTCCGGCCGGAGCATCGCAGGGCGTATCAGGAACTTTTCGCTGCCCAGGAGGTCACCAAGGAATACGAGGCGGTCGCGGGGTACGACCCCACGCTGACCTTTCCGCGCACGGTCCGTAGCCGCATCGTCAAGGAACACGGCATCATGACGGCCACGGAGGAACCGGGCGCACCGAACAGCGAGACCGTCGTCGAGCTGATCGAATTCCGGGGAAATCGGGCGCGGTACCGCCTCCTGCCGAAGTCCGGCCGCACCCATCAACTGCGAGTGCACATGTCCTCGCTCGGGCTGCCCATCGACGGGGACAACTACTACCCGAACTTCCGCCGATCCGAGCCGGGGGATTTCTCCATGCCGCTGCAATTGCTCGCCCGGGCCATCGAGTTCACCGACCCGCTGTCGGGCGAGTTGCGCCGCTTCGAGAGCCACCGCACGCTCGCGTGGTAACCGGTTCGGAGAAGCGTGTGGCGGCGTGAAACAATGGGTCCTCGTGAAGACCTTCGAATCCCTGTTCGCCGAGCTGACCGAGCGTGCCGCCACCCGCCCCGAGGGTTCCGGCACCGTTGCCGCCTTGGACGCCGGCGTCCATTCGCAGGGTAAGAAGATCCTCGAAGAGGCAGGTGAGGTGTGGATCGCCGCCGAACACGAGACCGACGAGGCACTCGCCGAGGAAATTTCTCAATTGCTGTACTGGGTGCAGGTGCTGATGGTGGGTAAGGGGCTGAAGCTCGAGGACGTCTACCGGCATCTGTGATCGGTGATCGTTCCTCCTACCCGCTTCCCCGAAAGGACCCCGCCATGCTGCGCGTCGCTGTTCCGAACAAGGGCTCGCTGTCCGAGTCCGCCGCCGAAATTCTCAGTGAGGCCGGTTACCGCCGCCGGACCGATTCGCGCGACCTCACCGTCCTGGATCCGTCCAATCAGGTCGAGTTCTTCTTCCTGCGTCCCAAGGACATCGCGATCTACGTCGGTTCCGGCGAACTCGACCTGGGCATCACGGGCCGGGACCTGGCGCGAGATTCCGGCGCCCCGGTCACCGAACGACTCTCCCTCGGCTTCGGTCGCTCCAGCTTCCGCTACGCCGCACCTGCCGGCAAGGAATGGCGGGTCGAAGATCTGGGTGGTCTCCGGATCGCCACCTCGTACCCCAACCTGGTGCGAGACGATCTGACTGCCCGCGGTATCGAGGCGTCGGTCATTCGCCTCGACGGTGCGGTGGAGATCTCCATCCAGCTCGGTGTCGCGGACGCGATCGCGGACGTGGTGGGCTCGGGCCGCACGCTCCGCCAGCACAATCTCGTGGCCTTCGGCGACACCCTGTGCGATTCCGAGGGCGTCCTCATCGAGCGCACCGGGTCTGCGGCGGACGACTCCGCGCGCAACCAGTTGATCGAGCGGGTGCGTGGCATCGTGTTCGCGCAGCAGAACCTGATGCTCGACTACGACTGCCCCAAGCGCATTCTCGACGAGGCGCTGAAGATCACCCCGGGTCTCGAATCTCCGACCCTGTCGCCACTCGCCGACGAGAACTGGGTGGCGGTTCGGGCGATGGTGCCGATCAAGGGACACAACGGAGTGATGGATCAGCTGGCCGGACTCGGAGCCAAAGCAATCCTCGCCTCGAACATCCGATCGGTGCGCGCTCTATGAGCACCGTCCCCTGAAAAGGCTGTTGCAGTAGCTGATTCGTGCCCGCGCTTGGGTTCAGGAGCGGGCCCGAATCTGTAGTGTCTGAGCGATTCGGCCGACGGCACCGCTCTCGTCGTACAGCACTCCGGCGCACATGCCCACACCATCCGGCCCGATGGACGTTTCGGCGCTGATACCCACCCATTCACCTTCGGGAACTCGAAAGATGTGAACGGTGAGGTCGGTGTTGAGGAACGTCCATTCCGTCGGGTCCAGCTTTGCGCCCACACCATTGGCGACGTCCGCGACGGCGAACAACCGTTCCATCGGCGTCAGCTTCTCGCCCAGCACCAGGGCCGGCTTCGGTGCGGCCCAGACCGTGCGCGGACCGTCGGTGCTGGTGTCGTCGATCCAGCTCCACTCGAGAGTGTCGAGGTAGCCGGAACCCCAGGCGCTGTTGAGCCGGCCTTCCCCGCCCGCGGACGGTGGGGCGAGAGGGGGTTCGGCCACGTGGACCGCGGCCCGGGTATCGACCGTCGCCATCCGCCACGCCGAGCCCCGGGCCACCGCACGCGCGGTGCCACTGCCGTCCGGTGTCCAGAGTTCCGCGACGACGAGTTCCACATTGCGGCCCGGACGTTGCACCCACGATCGCACTTCGAGGTCCGCGATCGGGATCGGTCCCAGAATTTCCACGACCACCCGGGTGAGACGAACATCCTCGCGGCGGCCGCAACGTTCGAGTGCCCGTACGAGCAGCGCCGACGGGGGCGCGCCGTGCTGCATGGTTTCGGACCACACACTGACCGTGGCGGCCGTACTGGCGAACCGTTCGATCGTCACGTCGTTCCCTGAACGGTTTTCGAAATCGAGTGCCACGTAATAGGACTCGTCACTCATTCGGCAATCTCCTCGAATACCTGGTCTTGTCGGGCGGGTGCCTCCGGCCATCCAGGGTACGGGGGCGGGGTACCGCCGAACGAAGGGCACAGCGCTTTGTGATCACACCAGTCGCACAGGCGACTGGGCTTGGGCCGGAAATCTCCGGTGGCACCCGCAGTGAGGATCGCCCTCCAGATCGCCGACAGGGTGCGTTCGAATCTCAGTAGTTCGTCTTCGTCCGGGGCATAGGTCAGCACGGTGCCGGACGCGAGATACAGCAATCGCAACTGCGCGGGCACGAGGCCGCGCGTGCGCAGTAACACCAGCGCATAGAACTTCATCTGGAACAGCGCTTTCGACTCCGACATTTCCCGCGGGGCGCGTCCGGTCTTGTAGTCGACGACCCGCACCTCCCCGGTGGGTGCCACGTCGATCCGATCGACGAACCCGCGCAGAATCACGCCGTCGGCCAGTTCGGTTTCGACGTGCAGTTCGCACGACTCGGCCTCGAACCGCGTGGGATCTTCGAGCCCGTAGTAGGCGGTGACGAGGGTGCGGGCCTCGTCGAGGAACGAGTCGCGCTCCTCGGCGGGCACCAGGTCGACCAGGTCGGGCGCATCGGCCAGTACGCGGTCCCACGACGGGCGAACCAGATCCGCTGCGCGCTGCGGTATCCGGTCGGCTGCCGGCAGCCCGAAGAGGGTTTCCAATGCCGCATGCACCACAGTGCCCTTCACCTGAGCTCTCGACGGAGCCTCGGGTAGCCGGTCCACCGCGCGGAAGCGGTACAGCAGCGGGCACTGCTTGAAGTCGCTCGCCCGGGACGGTGACAGAGCGGGACGCCGCGGGGGTGTCGCACCGCTGTCGCCCGGGGTGACCGGCGAGTCTTTTTGTGATGGGGAACCCTTTGTCGTGGGGGCTGGCGACTCTGCGATGCTCACACCTGGCAGGGTATGCCCGTGGTCCGACAGTTCCGTCGGGGCCGCCGATGCGATCACTGGTTGCGTCGGCATGCGGGCGCCCGACGGGCGTCGGATGAACAGGCTGAGGAGTCGGTGACGATGGTGGGACGCGAAACGAGACCGAGCGGGCCGTTTCGGGTGGGTGACCGTGTCCAGCTGACGGACTCCAAGGGTCGCCACTACACGGTGAACCTCGAGGCAGGCAAGGAATTCCACACGCATCGAGGCGGCATCCTCCACGACGACCTGATCGGCACCGAGGAGGGCAGCGTGGTCAAGTCGACCAACGGCACGCCCTACCTCGCGCTTCGTCCGCTGCTGGTCGACTACATCCTGTCGATGCCGCGGGGCGCCCAGGTGATCTACCCGAAGGACGCCGCGCAGATCGTCCACGAGGGGGATATCTTCCCGGGCGCGCGGGTGCTCGAAGCCGGCGCGGGATCGGGCGCGTTGACGTGCTCGCTGCTCCGCGCGGTCGGCCCGGAGGGCCGGGTGCTGTCCTGGGAGGTCCGCGACGACCATGCCGAGCACGCCGTCCGCAATGTCGAGACGTTCTTCGGGGAGCGGCCCCCGAACTGGGAACTGGCCATCGGCGATGTCGCCGAGTTCGACGTCGAGGCCGCCGGCGGACAGGTGGACCGGGTGGTCCTCGACATGCTCGCACCCTGGGACGTGCTTCCGGCGGTCTCGAAGGCTCTGGTGCCAGGCGGGGTTCTCATGGTCTACGTGGCGACCGTGACTCAGCTGTCGAAGGTCGTCGAGGCGATGCGCGAGCAGGAATGCTGGACAGAGCCGAGGTCGTGGGAATCGATCCTCCGCGGCTGGCATGTCGTCGGGCTCGCCGTGCGTCCCGAGCATCGGATGCAGGGGCACACGGCGTTCCTGGTGAGTGCCCGTCGTCTGGCCGAAGGAACCGTCACCCCCAAGCCGCAACGGCGCTCCGGCAAGGGCTGAGAACGAACCGCGGCGGCATCCGGAAGGGGGATGCCGCGGCGGGTGGATCGATGCCGTAGCTCTCAGCCGCAGGCCGCGCGTGCCATGCCGAGCAAGGTGCACGTGCTCTCGTCGGACACCTTCCAGGCGCCGTCGAGATACTTCCACGTCCATGGGGTGGGGGCGGCCTCGCCGTGGGGGCTCTTCGCGGCGACAGCCGCTGTCGCGGTGGTGCCCTCGACCTGTACGTCGGACACGGTGAAGGACACCGGGTAATCGGCCATCGCCGCAGACATCGCCTCGATATTCGGCCGCCGCGTCTCGCCGTCTTCCACGGCGGCCGACTTCTCGTCCACGGAGCGAGCCGGGTCGACGAGCAACGTCAGCGTGTCCTGCAGTGTCTCCGCGGACGGCGCGGCGATCTCCGCAGCGGTCGCACTCGCGGCGGAGGAAGCCGGAGCGTCCTCGTCGGCGGTGTCGACGGACACACAGGCGGACAGCGACAGCGCGACGATCAGCGCGCCCGCGGTGACGAGGGGTTTGCGGATAATCACGATGGGACCTTTCGTTCTGCACGGAATCCGAAGGAAAGCACTTGGTAGATAGGTAAGGCTAACATGGGTTTTTCGCGTCGCGGCGGGCGTGTATGCCGATTCGCAATCCGTGGAATCCGTGTCACGGCGCAGAATTCGGGCAGTGCCGGTAGCGTTGATAGATCTTCATTGGGAGGAGACGCACATGAGCTCGACAGAGAACCCCGATTCGGTTGCGGCCGCACGAGAGCTCGAAGCGTTGCGCGCGGAGGCGTCGGCCCTGCGAAGGCAGCTCGCTGAGTCACCCGAACAGCTTCGCGAGATGGAATCGCGGGTGGACTCGCTGTCCATCAGGAACACGAAGCTGATGGACACGCTCAAGGAAGCCCGTCAACAGCTCATCGCGCTCCGCGAGGAGGTCGACCGGCTCGGTCAGCCACCGAGCGGCTACGGCGTGCTGCTCGGCGTGCACGACGACCAGACGGTCGACGTATTCACCTCGGGACGCAAGATGCGCCTCACCTGCTCACCCAACGTCGACACCGACGACCTCAAGCTCGGACAGACCGTACGGCTGAACGAAGCCCTCACCATCGTCGAGGCCGGTCACTTCGAGCGGGTGGGTGAGATCAGCACCCTGCGCGAGGTCCTCGACGACGGTCAGCGTGCCCTCGTGGTGGGTCATGCCGACGAGGAACGCATCGTGTGGCTGGCCGAGCCGCTCGCCATCGTGTACGCGGAGAGCGAGCAGGAAACGGTCGCCTACGACATCGATTCGCCCACGCGCAAGCTCCGGCCCGGCGACTCGTTGCTGGTCGACACCAAGGCCGGTTATGCCTTCGAGCGAATTCCCAAGGCCGAGGTCGAGGATCTGGTTCTCGAAGAAGTTCCCGATGTGCACTACGACGACATCGGCGGGCTCGGACGTCAGATCGAACAGATCCGCGACGCCGTCGAGCTGCCGTTTCTGCACAAAGACCTGTTCCGCGAGTACGCACTGCGGCCGCCCAAGGGTGTGTTGCTCTACGGCCCGCCCGGCTGCGGTAAGACGCTGATCGCCAAGGCCGTCGCGAACTCGCTGGCCAAGAAGATCGCCGAGGCCAGGGGACAGGACAGCAAGGAAGCGAAGTCGTTCTTCCTCAACATCAAGGGCCCGGAACTGCTCAACAAGTTCGTGGGTGAGACCGAGCGTCACATCAGGCTCATCTTCCAGCGGGCTCGTGAGAAGGCGTCCGAAGGCACGCCGGTCATCGTCTTCTTCGACGAGATGGACTCGATCTTCCGAACCCGTGGGTCCGGAGTCTCCTCCGACGTCGAGACCACGGTCGTGCCACAGCTGCTCAGCGAGATCGACGGCGTCGAAGGACTCGAGAACGTCATCGTGATCGGCGCGTCCAACCGCGAGGACATGATCGACCCGGCAATCCTGCGACCGGGCCGACTGGACGTGAAGATCAAGATCGAGCGGCCGGACGCGGAATCTGCTCAGGACATCTTCTCGAAGTACCTGACGGACACGCTGCCGGTGCACAGCGATGATCTCGCGGAGTTCGGCGGTGATCGCACAGCGTGCATCCGCGCCATGATCGAACGGGTCGTCGATCGGATGTACGCCGAGAGCGAGGAGAACCGTTTCCTCGAGGTCACCTATGCCAACGGCGACAAGGACGTCCTGTACTTCAAGGACTTCAACTCGGGCGCCATGATTCAGAACATCGTGGACCGGGCCAAGAAGTACGCGATCAAGTCGGTGCTCGACACCGGGGCTCCCGGCCTGCGGGTCCAGCACCTGTTCGACTCGATCGTCGACGAGTTCTCCGAGAACGAGGATCTGCCGAACACCACCAACCCGGATGATTGGGCACGGATCTCCGGCAAGAAGGGCGAGCGGATCGTTTACATCCGCACGTTGGTCACCGGCAAGAACGCGAGCGCGAGCCGCGCCATCGACACCGAGTCCAACAC
>NZ_JBAQEO010000215.1:0-9072 GCF_049286785.1 Rhodococcus sp. (in: high G+C Gram-positive bacteria)
TCGCTGTTCATGGTCGTACACGCCGCGCTCGCAGCCCTGCTCGCTCGGCTGAGCAGTAACGACGACATCGCGATCGGTACACCGCTGGCGGCGCGGCGTGATCAGGCACTCGACGATCTGGTCGGCATGTTCGTCAACACCCTGGTGTTGCGTACCCCCGTCCGTCCCGGCGACACCTTCGTCGAATTGACCGACCGCGTCCGGGAGAGCGACCTGTCGGCGTTCGAGAACTCGGACGTTCCCTTCGAGCGTCTGGTGGAGGCGCTTCGAGTCCGTCGTTCGTCGGCGTACTCACCGCTCTTCCAGGTGATGCTCTCGTTCCAGAACAACCGGATCGGGGCGCTCGAGCTGCCAGACCTCACGGTCGAGGTGCTCGACGACATGGCCGAGGGCGCCAAGTACGACCTGACCTTGACGCTGACCGAACTGTTCGACGAGGCCGGCAGGCCCTCTGCCCTCGCCGGCCGGTTCACCTACGCCACCGACCTGTTCGACGAATCGACCGCCCAGCGGATTGCCGAGCGATTCATCCGGATCCTCGACGCCGTCGTGGCCGATCCCCATACCGCGGTGGGCGATATCGACATCCTCACCGAGCACGAGAGAGCAAAGTTGACTCAACGCAATTCCGGTCGTCCGATGACTGTTCGCGAGCTGCCCCCGCTGCTCGCCGCCGCCGTGCAGGTGGCGCCCGACGGGATTGCGGTGGCACACGACGGAATGCAGGTGACCTACCGCGAGTTCGATGAACGCCTGCGTCTGATGTCGGGGCCGATGACCGAACGCGGCATGAGCCAGGACGCGATCGTCTCCGTGGTCCTGTCCGGGCTGGTGCCGACCATCATGATGGCTCCGCCGTCCGCGGACGGCAAGGACGGATTCGGTGCGATCCTCGACACGGTCATCGCCGACGCGCACGCGCTGGTGGGTGACATCGATTTCGGTGCGTTCCAGGCCGAGACCACCCCTGCCGTGGAGTCGGATGCTCCCGACCCGGCGGGATGGCCACTCGAGCGCGCGGTTGCGCGCTGGCAGGAATCGGTGGAGCGGGAACCGGATGCTGTCGTGGTGGTCAGCAACGGTGTGGCAACCACACGTTCGGAACTCAATCGACGCGCCAATCAGCTGGCGCGTGAGCTGAGTTCCCGCGGTGTGGGGCCGGACGACGTCGTCGCGCTCCTCGTACCCCGCTCCCTCGACTGGGTGGTGGGGATGCTCGCCGCATGGAAGCTCGGCGCCGCATATTCGCCGTTCGATCAGGCATGGGCACTCGAACGCATCGCCGGGCTGGTCGAGGCGAGCGGTGCCCGTGCGGTCGTCGCGACCCGTTCGTGGACAGGCCTTGCCGACGCGCCGTTCGACGTCCTCGTGGTCGACGACCCGGATGCCGTCCGCCATCTCGAATCGCTCGACGCGGACGACTTCGCCGACGACCCATGGTCCTGGCCCGGCGCAGGGGACCGGCTCGCTTACGTTATTTCGACGTCGGGGTCGACGGGTAAGCCGAAGCCCACGATGGTGCCGATGATCGGCGTGTCCAACACGTTCCAGTGGTACCGGAAGGAACTCGGCTTCACTGCGGGTACCGGGGTGCTGGTGGCGAACTCACCACTGTTCGATCAGACTCAGAAGAACATCTGGGTCTCGCTCGCCTACGGTGGTGTGCTGCACCTGGCAGCCGCCGGATTCGACCCGCTGCCGATCCTGGACATGATCGGTACCGGCAAAATCGCGATCGCCAACATGGCCCCCAGTGCGTTCGAGGTTCTCGCCGACCTCGACTCCGCCGGCGTTCTGACGAACCTCGACGCGGTGGTTCTCGGGGGTGAACAGGTGCGCCCGGCCGCGTGCGCACCGCTGATCGGCTCCCGCACCCGGCTGATCAATACCTATGGTCCGACCGAGACGTCCGACACCACGTCCTGCTACGACGTGGATCTGTCCTCGGCCGATGCGGAAACAGGCCTCATCCCGATCGGCGCAGCGTTCGAGGGCGTCCGATACCACGTGCTCGACGGACGCCTTCGAGCCGTGCCCCAGGGTGTCACGGGTGAGCTGTACATCGGCGGCATAGTCGTGGGCCGGGGATACGGCGGCATGACCGGCCTGACGGCGTCACGGTTCGTCGCGAACCCGTTCGGGGGAGACGGTGCCCGCATGTACCGCACCGGTGACCTCGTCCGGGAACGTGCCGACGGTCAGCTGGTGTTCCTGGGCCGCAGCGATTTCCAGGTGAAGATTCGTGGCCTGCGGGTCGAGCTGGGGGAGATCGAATCCGCACTCACCTCCGATCCGGACGTGCTGCAATCCATCGTCGTGGTCCATGAAAGCGAAGGCAACGCGCGACTGGTCGCCTACGTGACCGCCGCCACCGGCGCCGCGCTCGACAGCGACGCAGTGCTGGCGAAGCTGCGTGCGGTGCTGCCGTCGCACATGGTTCCCGACGCGCTGACGGTGCTCGACGAGATGCCGCTGAACCCGAGCGGCAAGATCGATCGCAAGGCTCTTCCCGAACCGGAGTTCGTCTCGGACACGGCCTCGTTCGTGGCCCCGCGCACGCCGCTCGAGGAAGTGGTCGCGGGAATTTTCGGGGACGTGATCGGTGCCGGTCGGGTAGGTGTGCACGACTCGTTCTTCGACCTCGGTGGCAACTCACTGAGCGCGACCAGGGTCGCCGCCCGCGTCTCGGCCGCCACCGGAACAACGGTGGGCATGCGCGACCTGTTCGAGGCTCCCACCGTTGCCGCCCTCGTCGCCTTCGTAGAGCAGCTGGGTGGTGACGGCACCCCACGTCCCCCGCTGGTGGCCGGACCGCGGCCGGCGGAACTGCCGCTGTCGCCGGCACAGCAGCGGATGTGGTTCGTCAACCGCTTCGATCCCACGTCGCCCGCGTACAACATCCCGCTCACCGTGCGGCTTTCCGGCAACCTCGACCTCGACTCTCTCCGAGCTGCGTTATCGGACGTCGTGGCCCGACACGAGGTGCTCAGGACCGTGTATCCCGACACCGATCACGGTGCACACCAGGTCATCCTGCCCGTGGATGACGTGCAACTCGACGTCGAACCGGTCGACGTGGAGGAAACGGCGCTACAGGAAAAGCTGTTCGAGTTCGCCGCCGCCGGCTTCGACGTGACCGACACCGTTCCGGTGCGTACCCGGCTCTTCCGGGTGGGCCCGTCGGACCATCTGCTCGTCCTCGTGATGCATCACATCGCTTCCGATGGCGGATCCACCCTTCCCCTGGCGCGCGATGTGATGGCCGCGTACACCGCCCATGTCGAGAACACGGAACCGCAGTGGCCGCCGCTTCCGGTGCAGTATGCGGACTTCGCGATCTGGCAACGCGATCTGCTCGGATCACCGGAAGATCCGGAGTCCCTGGCCGCCCGGCAGATCGAGTTCTGGAAGAAGTCGCTGGCCGGTCTCCCTGACGTCCTCGACCTTCCGACGGATCGTCCGCGACCCGTCACCCGTTCGATGGCGGGTGGGTCGGTGAACTTCACCGTCGGAGAAGACCTCCATCGTCGCCTCGGTGAGGTGGCGCGAGCACGGAACGTCTCGGTGTTCATGGTGCTGCACGGCGCGTTGTCGGTGCTGCTGGCCCGTCTGAGTTCGTCCGACGACATCGCCATCGGCACTGCCGTCGCCGGCCGCGGGGACGAGGCCCTCGAAGACCTCGTCGGCATGTTCGTCAACACCCTGGTGCTCCGCACGCAGGTCGAGCCCGGTGCGGCCTTCAGCACCCTGCTCGAGCAGGTCCGGGAAACGGATCTGCAGGCGTTCAGCAATCTCGACGTCCCGTTCGAGCAGTTGGTCGACGAGGTGAAGCCGTCCCGCTCGATGGCGCACTCACCGCTGTTCCAGGTGGTGCTCTCGCACCAGGTGAACGCGATCCCGACTCTGGAATTCGCCGGTCTCGCGGCCACACCGGGTGCCGTCGACGTGCAATTCAGCAAGTTCGACCTCACCGTGGATCTCAGCGAATCCTGGTCCGACGCCGGCACCCCCGCGGGCATCGAGGGCGTCTTCGGCTATGCGAGCGACATTTTCGACGAGGCAACCGTGCAGAGCTTCACGGACCGGTTCGTCCGCATCCTCGAGGCGGCGGCCGCCGACAGCGACGTCGTGGTCGGTGACATCGACATCCTCGACCCCGCCGAAACGTCCGAGCTCACTCACGTCCGCGGCATCGAGGGCGCCGAGCCGACGACGCTCGTGCAGTTGCTGGCAAGTGCCGTCGCCGCGAACCCGGACGGGCAGGCGCTGAGCTTCGCCGGCGAGAGCGTGACCTACCGCGAGCTCGACGAACGCTCCAACCGACTCGCCCGCCTTCTCATCGCCCGCGGTGTCCGTGCCGAGACATTCGTGGCCCTGGGCATCACCCGCTCGATCGCCTCGGTGACCGGGATCTGGGCCGTCGCCAAGAGTGGTGGTGCCTACGTTCCGGTGGACCCGAACTACCCGGACGAGCGGATCGCGCACATGGTTGCCGATTCCGGCGCCACGCTCGGACTTTCCGTCGAGGCGGAGGTGGGCCGATTCCCGGCCGACCTCGAGTGGCTGATCCTCGACAGTGACGAGTGTGAGACCGCCTGCGCACGCATGTCGCCGGCCCCGGTCACCGAATCGGACCGGCTCTCACCGGTGTCAACGTTCAACAGCGCGTACGTGATCTACACATCGGGCACCACGGGGCAGCCCAAGGGCGTTGTCGTGACGCACCGCGGCCTGGCCAATTTCGCCGCCGAACAGCGTGAGCGGTACGGGCTGACCACGTCGTCGCGGACCCTGCATTTCGCGTCCCCGAGTTTCGATGCATCCGTGCTCGAACTGCTCCTCGCAATCGGTGCCGGTGCGACGATGGTGATCGCGCCGACCGACGTCTACGGCGGACCCGAGTTCGCGAAGTTCTTGCGGGACAACAAGGTCACACACGGCTTCGTTACACCGTCGGCGCTGGCCTCGGTGGATCCGACCGATCTGGTCGACTTCCAGTATGTCGTTGCCGGCGGTGAGGCATGCCCGCCGGAACTCGCCGCGCGGTGGGCGCCGGGCCGCAAACTCTTCAACGGGTACGGCCCCACCGAGACCACCATCATGACCAACATCAGCCGGCCGCTGTCCGCCGGTGGTCCCGTCACGATCGGCGGCCCGATCCGGGGTACGAGTGCGCTCGTCCTCGACGACCGTCTGCGTCCCGTTCCCGTGGGGATTGCAGGTGACCTCTATCTGTCGGGCCTCGGGCTGTCTCGCGGATATCACCGTCGCACGCCGCTGACCGCGGAGCGCTTCGTGGCCAACCCCTACGGTGAGCCCGGCGAGCGGATGTACCGCACGGGCGACGTCGTGCGCTGGAAGGCGCTCGATGACGGCGTGCTCACCGTCGATTACTTGGGCCGCAGCGACTTCCAGGTGAAGGTGCGCGGATTCCGCATCGAACTCGGCGAGATCGACGCGGTGCTGGCCAAGCATGAGTCGGTCGACTTCGTGACCACCTCGGCTGTCCAGACGGCGACCGGAGACACGGCATTGGTGTCGTGGGTGCTACCGACGGCCGACGTCGAGATCGACAAGGCCGCTCTGCTGGCGTTCGCCGGCGAGTTCTTGCCGTCCTATATGGTGCCCGCGACAGTGGTCGTCCTCGACGAGGTGCCGCTGACCCCGGTCGGCAAGCTCGATCGCAGGGCACTTCCAAAGCCCGAATCCTTCGCGGAGACGAGGGAATTCCGGGCTCCTCAGACCCGTGTCGAACAGGCTGTGGCCGACGTGTTCGCGGATGTCCTCGGTATCGAGTGCGTGGGGCTCGACGACGCCTTCTTCGACCTCGGTGGCAACTCGCTGATCGCCACCCGTGTGATCTCCCGGATCAACACTGCACTCGACACCCGGATCGGCGTGCGCGAGATCTTCGAGGCACCGACGGTTGCGGCGCTGGCGCGCCGCGTCGAGGAACTCGGCACGGGCGGCGCCGCCCGTCCGGCACTGACACCCCGACCGCGACCGGACCGTATTCCGCTCTCGCTCGCGCAGCAGCGGATGTGGTTCGCGAACCGCTTCGATCCGGCCTCGCCTTCGTACAACATTCCGCTCGCACTGCGTCTTTCGGGTTCGCTCGACGTGGACGCTATGCGCGACGCCCTCGCTGACGTCCTCGAGCGCCACGAATCGCTGCGCACCGAGTTCCCGAACTCTCCCGACGGCCCGTACCAGGTCGTCCGTTCGGTCGCCGACGTCGACCTCGGGCTCGAACTCGTAGCCGTGGCGGGCGAGCAGGATCTGCAGGAGAAGGTTCTCGCCTTCGCGACCACCGGCTTCGACGTCACCAAGGCGGTGCCGGTGCGGGCCGCGCTCTACCGGCTCGACGCCGCCGAGCACGTCCTCGTCATCGTGATCCACCACATCTCCGCGGACGGTGGATCCATGGCCCCGCTCGCGCGTGATCTTCTGACCGCGTACAGCGCTCGGATCGACGGCGCCGCACCCGGCTGGGCGCCGCTGCCAGTGCAGTTCGCCGTCTTCGCGTTATGGCAGCGGGAGGTGCTCGGCTCCGAGGACGATCCGACGTCCCCGGCGGGGCAGCAGCTCGAGTACTGGAAGGACACCCTCGCGGACCTCCCGGCACTGCTCGATCTGCCACTGGACCGTCAGCGCACCCCCCACCGGTCACCGCAGGGCGCGCGCGTGGAGTTCGAGATCAGTGCCGAACTGAAGGCTGCGCTCGGCGAGGTCGCTCGCCGGAACAACACCACCCTCTTCATGGTGATGCATGCGGCGTTCGCGGTACTCCTCGCCCGCATGAGCGGGAGCGAGGACATCGCCGTGGGCACCCCGGTGAGTGGGCGCGGAGACGCGGCGCTCGACGACCTCGTCGGCATGTTCGTCAATACTCTCGTACTACGGACACAGGTGGCGCGCTCGGCCAGGTTCGGCGATGTTCTGGAAGGTGCCCGCGAAACGGATCTCGGGGCGTTCGGGAACACCGACGTGCCCTTCGAGCGCCTCGTCGAGGTGCTCGCGCCGCCGCGGTCGACGGCGTATGCGCCACTGGTCCAGGTGATGCTCACGTTCCAGAACAACGAGTCGGCCCGGCTGGAGCTGCCGGGGCTCGTGGTGACAGCCCTCGACAGTGATTCCGCGCTCGCGAAGTTCGATCTCACGCTTGCGATCGACGAACAGGGAGCAGACGTCTCGGGACCGACACGGGCGGTCTTCAGCTACGCCACCGACATCTTCGACGAGTCGACCGTGGCCAAGTACGCAGATCGTTTCCACCGCATTCTCGAGGCGGTGGCCGGCGACAGTTCCGTCGTGGTCGGTGACATCGACATCCTGTCGGCGGACGAGCACGCCGAATTGGACGCCCCCGCCGCTACCGACGATCCCGTCGCATCGCTGGGCTCGCACGGCGTGGCGGAGGAACTCGCCACGAAGCCGTTGCCGGAGCTTCTCGATGCGGCAGCGTCGATCAACCCCGACGGGATCGCGCTGTCGCACAGCGGCACCGACATTACCTATCGGCAGTGGCATGACAAGTCCGCAGAGCTGGCCAAGACTCTGGCGAGTGTGGGGGTCGGCCCCGAGGCAGCGGTCACCGTGGCGCTGTCCACTCTGCTGCCCGGAATTCTCGACGGTGCGTCTGGTGAGGGATTCGCGGACCGATTCGCGGGAATGCTCGCCGGGGTGATCGCCGAGGCCACGTCCGCCTCGGACGCCCGCACCGAGGCACTCCCGATCGATCCGATCGCACTCTGGACGGAGCAGGTAGCGCTCGATCCGGACGCTCTCGCCCTGGCCGGGACCGATGTCCGGCTCTCGCGCCGCGAACTGAACACGCGGGCGAATCGGCTCGCCCGCGAACTGACGGCCCGCGGTGTCCGACCGGACGATGTGGTGGCCCTCGTCGTTCCCCGCTCGATCGAGTGGATCGTCGGCATGCTGGCGACGTGGAAGGCCGGCGCGGCCTACGCACCGATCGATCCGACGTATCCGCCCGAGCGCATCGAAGCGATGATCGAGGACTGCGGTGCCCGTGTGGTGGTCGGCGCCGGCACGTGGTCCGATGCGGAGAGGGTGAACGCCGACGTTCTCGTGCCCGGCGATCCGGACGTCTCCCGGACACTCTTGACACACGACGAGTCCGATCCCGAGAACCGCTGGGGCGAGCCCGGATCCGGAGCGCGTCTGGCGTACGTGATCTCCACTTCCGGTTCGACGGGACGTCCGAAGCCGACGCTCGTGCCAATGGCCGGTTTTGCGAACATGCTGGTGTGGTACCGGTGCGAGGCCTCGCTCGTAACGGACGCGGGAGTGCTCATCACCTCGTCCCCGGGCTTCGACCTGACCCAGAAGAATGTCTGGGGCACGCTGTCGTCGGGTGGTGTCGTGTACCTCGCCCCCGATGGTTTCGAGCCCGTGTCGATCCTGCGTATGATCGCGGACAACGACATTCACGTCGTCAACATGGCACCGAGCGCCTTCGAGGTACTCGTCGATCTCGACGACGCCGACGCGTTGTCGTCGTTGCGCTCGATCTTCCTCGGCGGTGAGGCCGTGAACGTGGCTCCGCTGAAGGACCTGCTGTCGCGGGGCGTCAGGATCTTCAACAGCTACGGTCCGACCGAGGCGTCCGATGTCGTCGCCCGGTACGAGATCCGGCCGCAGGATGCGGAATCCGCTCAGCAACGCGTCCCCACCGGTACCGCGTTGCAGAACGTGTCACTGCATATACTCGACGGCCGTCTGCGGAGAGTTCCCGACGGCGTGACCGGCGAACTGTACGTCGGCGGTATCGCGGTCGGCCGAGGCTACGGCGGCCTGACGGGTCTGACGTCCGCACGTTTCGTTGCCGACCCTTTCGGCGAGGCCGGCACCCGTCTCTACCGCACCGGCGATCTGGTGCGTCGCCGGAACGACCAGCACCTCGAGTTCCTGGGGCGTACCGACTTCCAGGTGAAGATTCGCGGGCTCCGAATCGAGCTCGGCGAGATCGAGTCGTCGCTGCTGGCGCATCCCGATGTGTTCCAGACGGTGGTCGTGGTCCATGAGGGCGAACACGGGCAACGTCTCGTC